>CAKTLG010000032.1 GCA_934572465.1 uncultured Oscillospiraceae bacterium | reverse complement strand
GGCGTGGACATCAAGACCGTGTCTGGCATGCTGGGGCATTTTTCGGCAGGGTTTACGTTGGACACCTACGCTCATGTAACGACCTCTGCCAAGCGTGAAGCGGCAAAAACAATGGGTAACATTCTCTCTGGCGCGGTATAGTGCTTTCCGCTATCCGCTCCCGTTGGGGTCAGCGTTTGGGTCAGAAAAAATGGGAAGTAAGTTATTGGGCACAAAAGTGCGGAAAAAGTCCTGATTTCGTGAGAAATCAGGACTTTCTGGTTGCGGAGGCAGGACTTGAACCTGCGGCCTCCGGGTTATGAGCCCGACGAGCTACCAACTGCTCCACTCCGCGATATGAAATTGGGAATACTGGTGCCGGTGACCGGACTCGAACCGGTACAGTATCGCTACCGGGGGATTTTAAGTCCCCTGTGTCTACCAATTCCACCACACCGGCAGATATCGGCAACTGTTAATATAGCATACTTCCCCACCCGTGTCAACACCAAACTGGGGAAAACTTTTCGACATGCTGCGCGCGGCCTTTGACTTGCGCGGCGTCCTATGGTATACTAAACAAAATTCTGCCTGAAAGGAGCCCGCTATGCAGATCGGAAGCGTCACCATCGATTCAAGACTCGCGCTTGCGCCCATGGCGGGCGTGACGGACGCGGCGTTCCGGCAGATCTGCGCGGAAAAGGGCGCGGGCTACACCGTCACCGAGCTCGTGAGCGCGAAGGCGCTGTGCTACCGCGACAAAAAGACCGCGCAGCTTTTGCGGCCCTTCCCCGGCGAGCATCCGTTTGCCGCGCAGATCTTCGGCAGCGATGCATCCTGCATGGCCGAGGCCGCGCAGCTGGCGCTGGAGATCTCGGGCGCGGATATCATCGACATCAATATGGGCTGTCCCGTGGGGAAAGTCGTGAATAACGGCGACGGCTGCGCGTTGATGAAGGATCCGGAAAAGGCTGCGCGCATTGCGGAGGCTGTAGTGCAGGCGGTCAAGGTGCCCGTGACGGCGAAGATGCGCCGCGGCTGGGACAAGGGCAGCATCAACGCTGTCGAGCTTGCGAAAATGCTTGAGCAGGCGGGCGTGAGCGCCGTCGCGGTACACGGGCGCACGCGCGCGCAGATGTACGGCGGCGAAGCCGACTGGAACACCATCCGCGATGTGAAGCAAGCCGTCGGCATCCCTGTCATTGCCAACGGCGACGTTTTCTCGGCGGAGGCCGCAGTGCGCATCCTCAGATTTACAGGCGCGGACATGGCGATGATCGGGCGCGGGAGCTTCGGCGATCCGTGGCTTTTCGAGCAGGCGGCCGCTGCGCTCGAGGGGCGCGATATCCCGCCGCTGCCGCCCTTTGCCGAGCGGTGGGACACCGCCGTGCGGCAGACGGAGCTTGCCGCGCGGTATCACGGCGAGCGCGTGGCGATGCTCGAGGCGCGCCACCATTTGTGCTGGTACTTAAAGGGCGTGCGCTACGCCAACTACTATAAGGAGAAGATCGTGCAGCTCTCGACGCTTGACGAGCTGCACGCGCTCAGCGCCGCGATCAAGAGGGATCTGCGCTGACAAAAAGGGGCTATGAACGAACGGGAACTCATCGCGCGCTTACAGCGCCGGGACGAGACGGCCTTTGAGGAGCTGATCCGTCTCTATGAGAAAAAAGTATATACGCTCTGCGCCCGTATGTGCGGCAATGCCGAGGACGCGGAGGAGGCCGCGCAGGACACGTTCCTCGCCCTCTGGCGAGGGATCGGGAGCTTCCGGCAGGAGTCGTCGCTGTCCACATGGATCTACCGTCTGGCGAGCAACGCCTGCATCGACCTGCTGCGCAGGGGGAAGCGAAACGTGAGCGGCCCGTCGCTCGACGACGAGGAGACGTTTCTGGACGCAGCCGATCCCGCGCCTCAGCCGCATGAGGAGGCCGAGCGCCGCGAGCTGCACCGCCAGCTGCGCGAGGGGCTGATGGCGCTGCCGGAGGATTACCGCGCGATCCTGCTGCTGCGCGAGGTCGAGGGGCTGAGCTATTCCGAGATCGCAGAGGCGACGCGGCTGGAATTGGGCACGGTCAAGTCCCGCATCAGCCGCGGGCGAACACTTTTGCGAAATTATTTATCCGCAGACGGGAACTTTTTTGAAAAAGCTTCGTCAAAAGTTACAGAATGTAACCGAGAGGAGATGAGCGCCAAATGAAATGCTGTGAAAAATATGCCGCCGCGCTCTCTGCCTTTGCCGACGGAGAGCTGAACGGATCGGAGCGCGAGGAGCTGCTGGCGCATATCGAGCATTGCAACGCCTGCCGCGAGTATCTCTCCGAGCTGATGGTCCTGCGCGCCGTATTCGAGGAGATGCCGGAGCTTCAGGCGCCGCAGGGCTTTGCGGAAAAGGTGCTCGACCGTATGCATGAGGAGGAGCGCGCCGGCCGCCGCCACCGCCGCGCGATCCCGCGCGTGCTGGCCGCCTGTGCGGCGCTGGTGGTGATTTCGGCGGCGGTGCTGCGCTTTGCGCTGCCCGGCGTGGGGGCGAAGAACGACAGCACGGCGTGGGACGACAACGGCGCGGCCGACACGGCGAGCGCTCCGACCGCCGATATTGCACAGAACGAGTCGGACGACACCTACACCTCCTACACCTACTCTGCCGTGCAGAAGGACGGCACGCAGTACAGCCCCGACGATACGCCGCTCTGCGGTTATGATTCCAGCGCGAATTTGCCCGGGAGCAGCCCGCAGGACGCAGAAGGCTATCCCACCATCCGCCTGAGCGGCAGTGCGATAGAGGACTTTCTTATTACGCGCGGTATGGCTGTATACGACGAAACGGAGGAAAGCGTGAGCTTTCTTGTCACGCCCGAGGTCGCGCGCGAGCTGGGCGCGGCGCTCGTGACGGATGAGGACGCCGCCGCGGCGCTGTCGCAGGCGGACGAGATATTGATCGTCGAAGTGACGACGGCGCAGAGCGCGGAGCAGAGCGAGGCGGAGCCGCCTGCCGGCGACGGCGAAGCGGCCGCGCCCGAGGAAGAAGAGGTGAGCCGATGAGCAGCGGTCTCGGCATCATCGGCAGCGCGGACGGGGAGACGGTCATCGTTGTCTCCGGCAGCATCGCGGGGCCGGTCCTGTGGAGCTTTTTCGGCGCAGTGGCGCTGATGGCGCTTTTATATGTTTGCTTTTACCGGCGCGGCAAGGGCAAGGCGGTCTGCCTTGCCCTCGCGGCGCTTTCCTGCATTGCCGCTGACCAGCTCGTCAAGCTTCTGGTCGTGGGTACGATGCAGCTGGGAGAGACGGAGCGCTTTCTGCCGCCGCTTTTGCAGCTCGCGCGCGTGCACAACTACGGCGCGGCGTGGTCGAGCTTTTCGGGCGCCCGATGGCTGCTCGTCGGCCTGACGGCGATCGGCATGTGCGCGCTTGCGTGGCTGCTCGTGAGGATCGTGCGCCACCCGCTGGGCCAGTGGTCGCTGGCGATCATCCTCGGCGGCGGCGTCGGCAACCTCATCGACCGCGTGCGCCTCGGCTATGTCGTCGATATGCTTGAGACGATGTTCATGGACTTCCCCATTTTCAACGTGGCGGACGTGTTCGTCGTGTGCGGCACAGCGGGCGCGCTCATCTATTACCTCGCCTTCTACAGTAAGGGCGACGAGAAGAACTGGGGGAGCAAGCACAATGGAGCCGATCCTGCTGCGGACAAGTGAAGAGGACGCCGGCACGCGGCTCGACGCCTATCTTGCCCGCGCGCTTGAAGGGCTGACGCGCTCGGCGGCGGCGCGCGCCGTTGAGGAGGGCCGCGTGCTCGTGGACGGCAAGTGCCCGAGCAAGAGCTATAAGCTCGCGGGAGGCGAGACCGTTGCTTTCACGCCCGAGGAGCCCGCACCCATCGACGCGATCCCGCAGGACATCCCGCTGGACGTGGTATACGAGGACGACGATGTGATCGTCGTCAACAAGCCGAGCGGGCTTGTCGTGCATCCCGCGCCCGGGCATCCGGACGGGACGCTCGTCAACGCGCTTTTGCATCACTGCGGCGACAGCCTGTCCGGCGTCGGCGGCGCGCTGCGCCCGGGCATCGTGCACCGCATCGACCGCGACACGAGCGGACTCATCATCGCCGCGAAGAACGACGCGGCGCATCAGGCGCTCGCCGCCCAGCTTGCCGATCACACGCTCGCGCGCACGTATGAGTGCATCGTGGCGGGCAATCTGCGCGAGGACAGCGGCACGGTGGACGCGCCCATCGCGCGCGACAGCCGCGACCGCAAGCGCATGGCTGTGGTGCCGGGTGGGCGGCGCGCGGTGACGCACTGGGAGGTCATTGCCCGCTATCCGGGTTATACGCACGTGCGCTGTATGCTTGAGACCGGCCGCACGCATCAGATCCGCGTCCATATGGCCTATCTCGGCCACCCGATCCTGGGCGACACGGTGTACGGCGCGAAAAAGCCCGCAGCGGGCCTTACGGGCCAGTGCCTGCATGCGGTGGGGCTGCGATTCATCCATCCCCGCACGGGAGAGCCGGTCACGCTCACATGCCCGCTGCCGGATGAATTTACCGCGGCGCTGCGCAGGATCGACCGCTGAAAACAGGAAAATCGGCGGGACGAAAGCGTCCCGCCTCACTTTATAAAGGAACCACAGGTGAGAAACGTGAAGGAGCTGCAAACCATTGAGGATACCCTCAAATATCTGCAATTTGACAACTGGGAGAAAAGCGAGCCGGGCCTCGCACGCACCCATGAGCTGCTGGGGCTGCTGGGGCATCCGGAAAAGCGCCTGAAGTTCGTCCACATCGCGGGCACGAACGGCAAGGGCAGCACCGCCGCGATGCTCGCCTCCGTGCTGCAAAGCGCGGGGTACCGCACGGGGCTTTACACTTCGCCGCACCTGCTGCGCTTTCACGAGCGGATGCGCGTGAACGGGCGCGAGATCGACGACGCCTCCCTCATCGCGCTGACGAATACCGTGCGCGCGGCGGCGGAGCGGATGCGCGAGATGCCCACGGGCTTCGAGATCATGACAGCCATCGCCCTGCTCTACTTTGTACAGGAGCAATGCGACGTCGTCTCGCTCGAGGTCGGCCTCGGCGGGCGCATGGACTCGACGAACGCGATCCCCGCGCCGGAGGTCTGCGTCGTGACGAACATCGGCCTCGAGCACACGGCGATCCTCGGCGACACGCTGGAAAAGATCGCGGCGGAAAAGTGCGGCATCATCAAGCGCGGCTCCCATGCCGTGCTCTTTGGACAGAGCGAAGGTGTGGAAAACGTTGCGCGCGAAAAATGCGCGCGGGAGGGCGTGGCCCTCACCGTCACCGCGCCGGAGAAGCTCGAACGCATCTCCTCCTCGCTCGACGGGCAGGAGTTCAAATACCGCGGCCGCGGGCCGTTCCATCTGCGGCTGCTCGGCGAATATCAGCTGCTCAACGCGCTGACGGTCGTCGACGTGTGCACCGCGCTGCGCTCGCGCGGCTGGGACAAAATCACGGACGAGGCCGTCGACGAAGGCCTTTCCGCCGCGCAATGGCCAGGGCGGCTCGAGCTTCTGCGCCGCCGGCCGGACTTCATCGTCGACGGCGCGCACAATCCTCAGTGCGTCGACGCGCTGATGGATTCGCTCGGCGCGCTCTACGGCGATAAAAAGCTCATCTTCCTCACGGGCGTGCTGCGCGACAAGGACTGGCAGCAGATGCTGCGCCGCGCGCTGCCGCTCGCCAAGGCATTTGTCGTCATCACGCCGCCCTCCGCCCGCGCGCTCGATGAAAACGAACTCGCCGCATGGCTGCGCGCGCAGGGCGTGCAGGCCATTCCTGCCGCCGACACCGATGACGGCGTGCGCCGCGCGCTCTCCATGGCAGGCAAGGACGACGCCATCTGCTCCTGGGGCTCGCTCTATTTCACCGGCGAGGTGCGCCGCGTCTTGACAGAACGGTAAAAAAAGATAGCAAACGGCCGCCGTGCCGCATTTGCCGCTTCCGGCGGCAAACAGGCCGGAAGCAGCATTCTCCGTCCCTCACCCGCCGCATTTTCTGCCCCTGCGGGCAGAAAACAGGCACCAGCGTCGCAGACTTTCGCGTCCGCAGACGCGGAATGATCTTAATCGTAAATTCTGACGACATGTGCGTCAGAATTTACACCTCTCACGGAGCGGAGTGTGTGCGCCTTCGGCGCGTGCATGCAGCGCAGTGCAAACTTAATTAAAACAAAGGACAGATGGCAAGCCATCTGTCCTTTGTTTTTAGCCGAGATAGTTCAGCGGGTTGACATACGAGCCGTTGCGCATGATGCCAAAGTGGCAGTGGACGCCGCTCGCCACGCCGCTGCGGCCCGCCTTGGCGATCTGCTGGCCCTTGTAAACGGTCTGTCCCGTCGAGACGAGCAGCGAGGAATTGTGCTCGTAATACGTTACATAGCCGTTGTTGTGGTCGATAATGACCACATAGCCCATCGCGCCCTTGTAGCCCGCGTAGGTCACGCGGCCGCCGTCGGCCGCGTAGATCGCCGTGCCGTAGGCGCAGGCGATATCGATGCCCTTGTGGTTGCTCGTCGCGCCGCGGATACCGGTGTTGCGGTAGCCGAAGTACGAGGTGATGCGGCCCGAGCACGGCCAGCGGAAGCTGCCGGTGGGGAACCAGGTCGGCCGCGGCTTGGTGCCGCGCGCGCGCGTCTCGGTCACGGGGTCGGAGAGCGTGACGGAGGAAATGACCGTGCGCTCCTGCTCCTCGCCGTTGACGTAGGTGACGTCGGCGACGATGTCGGCCTTGCCGTATACGCCCTTGGACAGCACGCGCTCGTCGCCCTGATACATCGTGGAGTCGTCCACGTAATTGATCTCGTAGTTGACATCGTCGATATAGTTCTGCCGCTCGGTGACCTTGACGGTCAGATACGGCACGGCGTTCGAGAGCGTGAGCGTATCGCCGATGTGGATGCGGTTGATGTCGTAGCCGGGGTTGAGCGCCTCCAGCTCCGCGGCGGTCATGCCGTTGCTGTTGGCGATCTGGCCCCACGTATCGCCCTTGACGACCGTGTACGTCACCTCGCCGGCCTTGGTGGAGTTCAGAAGCTCGGCGATCGTGCCAAGGTTCATGATGCTCTCGGTCGGCACGTAGCCCTCGGCGATGCGGACATTTTCCACAAAGCCGACGGAAAGCGTATCGGCGGAGACGTAGATCTGCTTGAGCTGTTCGAGAAGATCATCCAGCGCGCCGGCGTACTCCGTCGAGCCAATCAGCTCGTCGTCGACGTAGAGCGAGTAGCCGTAGGTCACCTGCCCCAGCTCGTCTGCCAGCTCCTGCTCGAAATCGGCAGTCTCGGCGATGTCGCTGCGGCGGACGAAGGTGGTGGAATAGTGGATGGCGTCGTCGGCGATGGTGTAGGCCTTGCCGAGCGTTTCGGTCGTGATGCTCTCAAGCTTCGCGGCGACCTTCTTCGCCGTCACCGCGCTGCCCACGGTGTCGACCACGCTGCCGTTGTACTCAACGACCGTGCCGAGCGTGAAGAACGAGAAGAACAGCGCGACCGCGGCAACGGCTGCCGCGCCGCCGATGAAGTACAGCGGGTTGAGCCGCCGCGCGTGCCAGCAGTGCTCGTGCGCGCCGGCGGCGTGGTTGCGCTGGCGGCGCAGGGCCTGCGTCCTTTCCCGCAGCAGCGAGCGCCACATCGGGAACATGCCGCCCACCAGCAGGATGAGCTGGATCAGGAAGCGGTTGGATTCGGGGAAGTTGCGCTCGCGCGATTCGCGCATGAGCGTGCGGGCGCGCGGGCCGATGCGGCGGATGCGGCGGCCGAGACCGGCGAAAAACGCGTACACATGCAGCGCGAGCGATGCGAACCACGCGCGCAGCCGGGGCGGCTCCGTGCGTGAGCGCCGGCGGCGCTCACGCGCTCTGTCCGGCGTTTGCGCAGCCGTTGTGCCGCGCTCGCCGCGCGTGCGTTGTCTGGATCGATCCTGCTCTGACATTATCACATACTCCTTAGAGAAAAAGACAATAAAAAAAGTTACAAATTGTAACTACTCCCTATCATAGCGGTTTTTTCCCGCCGCGTCAAGTCTTTTTGGCGAAAGATACCGCTATAATGTTGCCTAAGTTTTGAAAATTTGTAAACTTTTGCGTCAAATTCCCTTGAGACGGGGAAAAAAGAGGTGTATACTAATGCGCGTGAATTTTGTGCCGGAAAGGGCGGCACACCAGATACAGGAGGATAATTATGTTTGCAAAACTGATCGCCACGCTGAAAAAGAGCCCCAAGACCATCGTGTTCACCGAGGGCACCGACCCCCGCATTCTGGAGGCAAGCGCACGTCTGCTGTCCGGTAACTTCTTAAAGCCCGTGCTCGTCGGCAATGCCGACGAGATCGCCGCCGCCGCTGAGGACGTCGGCTTCAACATCCGCGGCGCCGAGATCATCGACCCCGAAAACTATGACGGCATGGACGCCATGGTCGAGAAGATGGTCGAGCTGCGCAAGGGCAAGATGACCGCCGACGAGTGCCGCGCCGCGCTCAAGAAGAGCAACTACTTCGGCACCATGCTCGTCAAGATGGGCAAGGCCGACTGCCTGCTCGGCGGCGCGACCTATTCCACGGCCGACACCGTCCGTCCCGCGCTGCAGCTCATCAAGACCAAGCCGGGCAACAAGATCGTCTCCTCCTGCTTCATCATGGTCCGTCCCGCCGCTTCCGGCGAGAACGAGGTGCTCGCCATGGCCGACTGCGCCATCAACATCAAGCCCAGCGAGGATGAGCTCGTCGAGATCTGCAAGGAGACCGTCGAATGCGCCAAGATCTTCGGCGTTGACCCGAAGGTCGCGTTCCTGAGCTATTCCACCCTCGGCAGCGGCAAGGGCGAGGATGTCGACAAGATGCGCAACGCCTGCGAGAAGGCCAAGGCCCTCATGCCCGAGACCCCGATCGGCGGCGAGTTCCAGTTCGACGCCGCCGTCTCCCCGACGGTCGCCAAGACCAAGCACATCGCCGACGGCGTCGGCGGCCACGCCAACACCTTCATCTTCCCCGACATCAACGCCGGCAACATCGGCTACAAGATCGCCCAGCGTCTGGGCAGCTTCGACGCCTACGGCCCCATCCTGCTGGGCCTGAACGCGCCGATCAACGACCTCTCCCGCGGCTGCAACGCGCAGGAGGTCTACTCCATGGCCATCATCACCGCGGCGCTTGCGTAATGCTTCAAAAAGAGAAAGGCGGCTCCCGAACGGGAGCCGCCTTTTTTGCGCCCTGATGTATGCTTCAAATGTTTCAAATGTATGGAATATTTGGAGAAGTTAAACAAATGGTTTTGCTTATTTTTGTAAGTAATGCACATATTTGACAAAGAAAGTTCGGCTACCTTTTTTCGGCAAAGGGGAAGACAAAAAAACTTCCCATGATATAATGTGTGTGACTGAGTGCGGAGCAAGGGGTGCTTCGCCGCAATTATGACAACATTTCGTGGAGGAGCATTACTATGGCTATCAAAGTGGGCATCAACGGCTTCGGCCGAATCGGCCGCGTCGTACTGCGCATCATGGTCGAGCATCCGGAGAAGTTCGACATCTGCGGCATCAATCTGCGCAAGGCGGATCTGGACTATATGGTCTACATGATCAAGTACGACTCGGTGTTTCGTCAGTTCAGCGGCACGGTCGAGCACAAGGATCAGAACCTGATCGTCAACGGTCATACCATCCGCGTGTTCAGCGAGTCCGACGCGGCGATGATCCCGTGGTCGAGCTGCGGCGCGGAGTACATCATCGAGTCCACCGGCGCCTACAATTCCACCGAAAAGGCATCCCGCCACTTCAAAGGCGGCGCGAAGAAGGTCATCCTGACGGCGCCCGCCAAGGATGAGGTCACCCCCACGTTCGTCATGGGCGTGAACCACATGCAGCTGCATTCCGACATGAAGGTCGTTTCCAACGCCTCGTGCACCACCAACTGCCTTGCGCCGCTTGCCAAGGTCGTCAACGAGGAGTTCGGCATCGAGCAGTCGCTCATGTCCACCATCCACGCCGCCACCGCCAAGCAGAAGGCGGTCGACTCCCGCGGCGGCAGCGACTGGCGCACCGGCCGTTCCATCCTCAATAACATCATCCCCTCCTCCACTGGCGCCGCCAAGGCCGTCGGCCGCGTGATCCCCGAGCTTTACGGCAAGATGACCGGCATGAGTTTCCGCGTTCCCACGGCGGACGTTTCCGTCGTTGACCTGACCGCCCACCTCAAGGTCAAGACCACCTATGCCGATATCTGCTATGCCATCCGTCACGCGAGCGAGACGAACATGAAGGGCATCATCGGTTATACGGCCGATCAGGTCGTCTCCACGGACCTGATCGCCAATCCCTGCCCCTGCATCTTCGACGAGACCGCCGGCATCATGCTCGACAACGACTTTGTCAAGCTGATCGCGTGGTACGACAACGAGTGGGGTTATTCCAACATGGTCGTGCGTCTGCTCGAGCACATGGTCGAGGTGGACGAGGGCCGCGTGATCCCCGAAAAGCGCGTCGTCCCCAAGGACGCGCCGAAGGAAAAGGCTGAGGAAAAGTAAAAAGGATAAAAAGAAAGGACGCGCGAGCGTCCTTTCTTTTTTACTCCTTATCCTGCCGCGGCGCATCCGCATCGGGAGCGCCGGCGGGAGTTTCCGCGGCTTTGTCCGCCGCCGCTTCCGCCTGCTCGGCCGTGACATCGTCCTCCATGCCGCGCGCGTGGAGCACGTCGTCGCGCGTAATGGTCATAAGGTCTTCTTTGGTAAACGTCTCCATTCTGGCAAGGCGGTTGGCCTGCTCGGTCAGGATCTGCTCAAAGAGGTTGCGCACGCCGCGCGCATTGCCGAAGGTGATGCCGTCGGAATTCTCGTCGTAGATAAAGTCCTTCACGTCCTGCTCGGCGTCGGGCGAGAGCGTGTACTGCGACTTGCGGCAGCGCATCTCGAAGATCGCAAACATCTCCTCGAGCGTGTAGTCGTCAAAGTGCAGATAGCGGTTGAAGCGGGATTCAAGGCCGGGGTTTGAATGGATGAATTTCTCCATCAGACCGTCGTAGCCCGCGACGATGACGACAAGGTCGTCGCGGTGATCCTCCATCGCCTTGAGCAGCGTATCGATGGCCTCCTGGCCAAAGTCGTTGTCGCCCTTGCCGTTGAGGGCGTAGGCCTCGTCGATGAACAGCACGCCGCCGAGCGCCTTTTCGATGACCTTGCTCGTCTTGATGGCCGTCTGTCCGACGTAGCCCGCGACGAGCCCGCTGCGGTCGACCTCGACGAGCTGGCCCTTGGAGAGAATGCCGAGCGAACGGTAGATGCGCGCCATCAGGCGCGCGATCATCGTCTTGCCCGTGCCGGGATTGCCGGTAAAGACCATGTGGAGCGAAAAGTCCGCGTTCGGCAGTCCCGCCTCCTCGCGCCGCTTGAAGACCGTCGCCATGCTGATGAGGTTATTCACCTCGCGCTTGACCTCGCCAAGACCGATATAGGTGTCGAGCTCCTTTTTGAGATCCTCGATCTTCTCCGGCGGGGGAAGCGCTTCCTCTTCCTCTTTCTTTGCGTCGCCGCCGTTGGAGACGGCGGTAGGGCCGCCCTGCTTTGCGCCGTCCGCGCCCTTTGATGCGTTCGCCTTGGGAGCATCCTGCTTCGGCGCGGCAGACTTCGGCACGTCGGGCGTCAGCGGCGCGCCCCAGAAGTCGCCGCCCATGCGGTTCAGGTTGTTCTGCGTCATCGTGCGGATGACGTCGAGCTGCTGGAGGATGATCTCGTCCTTTTTGTCCATGGTTTATTCCCTCTCTCCATATGGTATATGCGCCATCGCGCGGAACAAAAGCGCGGTGACAAGGCCGCTGAGCGCGCCCGTAAAGAGCGACACCAGCAGCAGAAACGGCAGATAGTAGAGCGGCGCGGTCGAGCCAAGCGTGAGGATCGCGGCGCAGACCTGCCCGCAGTTGTGCGCCGCCGCGCCCGCGATGGAAACGCCGAAAATGCTCAGACGCTTCGACCGTCCCAGCAGCGCCATCACAAAAAGCGCCGACAGCCCGCCGAGCAGCGAAAACAGCAGCGCCGAAGCGTTGCCCGCAAACAGCGCGCCGAGCGTGCAGCGCACGAGCAGGATGCAGAACGCGCTCGGAACGCCGAGCGCGTAGAGCGCGTAGAGCGTGACGATGTTCGCAAGTCCGAGCTTGACGCCCGGCAGCGGCACGAGCAGCACGAGCGGAAAGAACGCTTCCATATACGAAAGCGCCAGCGCCAGCGCGGCGAGCACCGCGCAGAGCGTCAGCTGTTTTACGGTGATCCTCATGCGCTCACCCCGCGATCAGGTCGTAGTCGGACGCTGCACCCTCCAGTGTGACCGCCACACGGGCGGGAAGGCAGACGATGCTCTGCCCCGCGCGCGAGATCGCGCCCGAGTGCACGCAGTCCTGATTCGGGCAGTCGCTCGAGACGACGTATACCGCGCCGTCTGCCGCCGCCACGGTGAGCGTATAGCCGCGGCTTTCATACGTGCCGCCCGCATAGTCGGCAAGCGCGCAGCGCTCGACCGTCTCGCCATCGACGGTGACGCTGACCGTCAGCTCGCCCGCCGTCTTTGCCGCAAAATACGGCCTTGCGGCAAGGCCCGCCGCCAGCGCCAGCACGACGAGTACCACCAGCGCGTCCCACGCGGCGGGCTTCAGCTTAGGCGAGCGCTTCATAGGCGTACCCGCTTTCCGCATTTGGTGTGAAGGCATTGGCGAGGCCGCCGGTATAGCGCACGCGGCCGTCGTCGGTGACGAAGATAAGCTCGAAATTTGTCCCCTGCGCGGCGAGGTCGCCGCGCAGCGCGAGCGCGCCGTCGGCGCCGAGGACGAAGCACGCCGTCGAGAGCGCGTCCGCCCAGCTGCCGTTTTCGCACACGACCGTGACGCTCACAAGCCCGCTCTCCGCGGGGCGGCCGGTCTTGGGGTCAATGATGTGGTGATAACGCACGCCGTTTTCCTCAAAATAGCGCTCGTAGACGCCGGAGGTCACGATAAAGGCGTCCGACGCCGTCAGAATGCCGAGATAGCTCTCAGTGTCCGCAGGGTCCTTGACGGCGATGCGCCAGTCGCTGCCGTCGCTCTTTTTCCCCATGACGAACACATCGCCGCCGAGGTCGAGCGTCGCGGACGTGACGCCTTCTTCTTCAAGCTGCGCGCGCAGAAGGTCGGCAGCGTAGCCCTTGGCGATGCCGCCGAGGTCGAGCTGCGCGCCGTCCGACAGCGCGACGGCCCAGCCGTCCGCCGTGCGCGTGCACGTGACCTGATCGCGCCCCGTATGGCGCAAAAGCTCCGCAAGCTCGTCGTCAGACGGCACGCGGCGCGTATCCTTCGTAAAGCCCCACGCATCGAGCACGGGGGCGAGCGTCGGGTCGAACGCGCCGTTTGTCGCGTCCGAAATAGCAAGCGCCGTTTCGATCAATGCGGGCAGCGCGTCCTCCGCGCCGAAGCGGACGGTTTCCCCGTTTGCGGCGTTGAGCGCATAAAGCCCGCTGCCCTCCGCCGTGCGCGAGAGGACGGCTTTGTCCAGCGTATGCAGTTCCTTTTCCGCGCTTTCGAGCGCGGTGGCATCGCCGCCGTAAGCGGTCAGGTTCATCACCGTATCCATGGCGTACACGGTGCGCGTTTCGCTCTGCGGCGCGGCAGCGCCGCAGGCGGAGAGAGAAAGCGCGAGCGCCAGAGCGAGCGCGGCCGCGGAAAAAAGTTTTTTCATATCGGCTCCCGAAATCGTGCGATCTATTGTATTATTGTAACCGCGCGTGCGCCGTCTGTCAAAGCAAAAAAGGCGGCGGCGCAAAAAAAGCGCGGCGCGGCGCAACCTTTTCCCGCGCTTCTCCGTCTCATAGGGTGAAGACGAACCGATCGTACTTCATTCATGCATGAAAGAAAAAAGAGGTGACCGTCTTGAACGACAACGAGATCGTGCAGCTTTTCCTTGCGCGCAGCGAGGAGGGCATCGCGCAGAGCGAGCGGAAGTACGGCGCGCTCTGCCGCGGCGTCATCCGCCGCATCCTGCCGGACGAGCGCGACGCCGAGGAGTGCCTGAACGACGTATGGGGCCGCGTATGGAGCGCGATCCCGCCGGAAAGGCCCCGCGTGCTGAGCGCGTTTCTTGCGCGCATCGCGCGCAATCTGGCGCTCGACCGCTATGCCTACAACTGCGCGGAAAAGCGCGCGAGCGCTCTGACCGAGGCGTTCGACGAACTGGAGCCGTGCCTTATCGGCGCGGACGACGCGCAGAGCGCGGCGGAGGCCGGGGAATTCCGCTCATGGCTGCGGCGGTTTCTGGCTGCGCAGCCGCGCGAGAGCCGCGTCTTCTTCGTCCGCCGCTACTGGTACGGCGAGAGCGTGAGCGAGATCGCGCAGGCCGTGGGCGCGAGCGAGGAGAAGGTCAAATCCTCGCTCTTCCGCACGAGGAACCGTCTGCGCGAGGCAATGAAAAAGGAGGGCATCGCACTATGAACGAACACAAATTTGAGGTCTTTCAGCAGTCCGCTGACAAGACGATGCTTGAGGAGGCACAGATACCCATGAAGAAGAAAAACAGCTGGACGCGCTTTGCGGCTGCCGCCGCGTGCGTCTGCGTCATTGCGGCGGCGGCCGTCTGGCAGCCGTGGAACAGCGGCGAGAATGACGGCGATACCATCGGCGGCGATACGACGCAGATCCCGAATCCGTGGACGGATACGACGCTTGAGGGCATCCGCGCGATGGGCTTCCATATGGTCCTGCCCGACGGTGCGGAGAACATCACCTTCACGGCGCTGAATGCGGATGAAACCGGCGCGTCGCTCGTGCAGGCCGACTACACGCTCGACGGCGTGGCATACACCTGCCGTGCGGCGCGGAGCGCCGAGAACGAGGATATCTCCGGCATGTACGAGACATGGGATCAGGATCTGAGCTGGACGGTGGGCGACGCGCAGCTGCGCATGTGCACCAACAACCTCACGGGCTATGTGAGCTGGTTCCTGCCCGCGGAGGGTCAGCAGTGGTGCGTGAGCAGCTCAAGCAGCGACGCGCAGCTCCTGCGCAACGCCGAGATCATTGCGCAGGGACTCGGCCAGGAGCTGGCCACCGCGCCGGAGGGCGCGGAGGACGTTGTCATCAGCGTCTTCTCTCAGGATGGCATGACCGTCGCCGAGACGGCGTTCACGATGGACGGCGCGCGCTGGGCGTACCGCACCGCGCCGGGCGAGCTGGAGCTTGTGGACATCTCCGGTCTCGGCGGCTTTTCCGCGGATGCGGCGGGACAGGTGAGCTACTGCGAGGCGCAGCTTTCCTATGACGAGGGCGGCGCGGGCAAGATCATCTGGTTCGATATCGTGCCCGGCATCGAGTACAGCCTGAGCGTTGATACCGGCGCGGACAGCGAAGCGCTCCTTGCGATGGCGGACGCGCTCTTTGTCCCCATGCAGGGCGATGCGCCCTGACCGGCGCGGTCAAAACAGGATAAGGGGAGGCTCTCTCAGCGAAGAGAGCCTCCCCTTTTCATGGTGCGAGGGTCAGGCAAAAAGCCGTGCCGCGCGGTACTGGTACACCAGCTCGACGATGCTCGTTACCGCGACGCCGATGATGACCGCCAGCAGGAGTGCCAGCAGCACAGTTCCGCCGAAGAGGTAGAAAAACGCCCCCTGCGAGAGCATCAGCAGGAACATCAGCGCAAGGAGCGCGCCGAGCAGCGCGGTCAGAGCGACCGCCCAGGTGCGCAGCGTGCGCCATTTGCGGGCAAAGCCGCCGTCATAGCCGTCGAAGGCCTCGGCGCAGGCGCTGAGCTTCTGATACTGCGCCGCCGCGCCAACGGCGAGGATGCCGAGCAGCAGCGCGAGCAGCACGAGCAGCAGCGCGTCAAGGTTCTCTCTGCCCAGCCCTTCTATTGCGGCGGAGCTGTTGATCCACAAAAGCAGCGGCGTGGCCGCCAGCGGCACGGCGCTCCAGATCGCCGCCCTGCGGAAGCGCGGCACGGCGCGCTGCATCTGCCAGAACGTTACGACGATCAGCACGCTGAGCGCAAGCGAGGCAAGGCTCAGCGGGATGCGCAGCGCGGGGATCTTTTCCCCCAGCTTGAAGGTGTTGCTCAGAACGTTCACAAGGAGCGCGGCAAGATTCAGCCGGAACAGCCGCGTAAAGCTTCTGTGCAGCAGCGGCGCATGGGGATGCTCGCGCGGCGGCGGCGCGTTCACGGGGACTTCAGCAGGAACAGGTGCATCGGCGGGAACGGGCGCATCGGCGGAAACAGGGGTGCCGTCGGGGACGGCGTTCGGGGTCAGATCGGGTTCCATCATCATACGTCTCCTCTCTTTTTCACGGTCTCTCGCGGGGCGGACGCCCCTGACGCTGTCTATTCTACGGGAGGGCGGCGCGGAACACAAGCAACCTCAGCTTGACATACCGCGGTTTTCCGCGCGCCGCGATGTAACACTGCGCTTGCATGACGGCAAATCGTCAAAATGAATCGACAGCTTCAAAAGTTTGAATCAATTCTTGCAAAAGTTTCGCAAATTCGCTTGCTTTTGTGCAAGGTGCAAGGTATAATGAAAGAACTGAATATGATCATTGAGAAATTCAATTAAAATTTTGAGAGGAGAGCATTTATCATGGCAAAGTTTAAGGTTTACTACACCATCGAGCTGAACGAGGTCGCAACGCATATCTTCGAGTCCAACGACTTTGAAGTGAAGCTGTGCAGCCACAACGACGAGGAGACCTATGTCAAGGAACTCGCCGAGTTCCAGCCCGATGCCATCATGTGCCGCACCGAGCCCATCACCGCCAAGATGATGGACGCCTGCGCCAATCTCAAGGTCATCGGCAAGCAGGGCGCCGGTCTTGACAACATCGACATGGATCACGCCCATGCCAAGGACATCACCGTCGTTTACGCGCCCGCCGGCAACGCCAACGCTGTCGCCGAGCACGCCGTCATGCTGATGCTTATGTGCGCCAAGCGCTTCACCTATGTCGACCGTCAGTTCCGCGGTGGCAACTTCCTCGTCCGCATGGACATGGAGCACACCTACGAGCTCGGCGGCAAGACGCTCGGCATGATCGGCTGCGGCCGCATCTCCCAGCTCGCTATGCAGAAGTGCAAGCACGGCTTCGGCATGAAGGTCATCGGCTACGATCCGTACATGACGCAGGATAAGCTCGGCGACCTCTGCGAGCTCAAGGAGACCGCCAAGGAGGTCTGGGAGCAGGCCGACTTCGTTTCCGTCCATCTGCCCGTCGTTCCCTCCACCGAGCATTCCATCGGCCGCGAGCAGTTCAGCTGGATGAAGCCCACCGCTTCCTTCATCAACTGCGCGCGCGGCGCTCTCATCAAGGAGAACGAGCTGGTCGAGTGCCTGAAGGACGGCACGCTGTTCCAGGCCGGCCTCGACGTGTTCGAGCATGAGCCCATTCAGGAGTCCAGCCGCGAGCTGTTCGATCTCGACAACGTCATCATGACCCCGCACATGGCCGCCACCACCGAGCAGAGCGTGCTCAACTGCTGCACCAGCGTCGCCAACGATATCGTCGCCGTCTGCAACGGTCAGGAGCCCAAGGTCAAGGCCCAGAAGCCCAAGTTCTAAAAAGCCTTTTTCGTCAGGGGGCGTTCCCAATAGGGAGCGCCTCCTTTTGTTTTGCCGCGCCGTCCACAGATTTTTTACACGCTCTTAACACTCTGTCCATTTTCTTTTCTGCCTTGCTGCGGTATAGTATATAATATTGAGAACACGTAAACACAGAGCAGGAGTGAGCTTTTTTGAGGCATATTTTCATCATCAACCCCGCCGCGGGGAAAAAGGACAGCCGCCAGCGCGTCTACGCCATGGCGGAAACGCTGCGGAAAAAGCATGATCTTGACGTGGAGTGTATGCTGACCAATTCTCAGGGCCATGCCACGGCGCTGACCCGCGCCATCGCCGAGACCGGCGAATACGTCCGATTTTATGCCTGCGGCGGCGACGGGACGGTCAATGAGATCGCCAACGGCATCGCGGGCTTTCCCAACGCCGCGATGACCTGCATCCCCATCGGCACGGGCAACGACTTTTTGAAGAACTTCGGCAAGGACGCGATGCCGCTGTTCCTTGACGCGGAAAATCTCTGGAACGGCCCTGTCACGCCGCTCGACCTCATCGACTGCAGCGGCAAGCAGTGCCTGACGATCGCCTGCACGGGCATCGACGCCCGCATCGCCGAGAGCGTACACGATTTCAGCTCCTCGCCGATGCTCTCCGGCCGCGGCAGCTACTTAGTCAGCGTGGCGGTGAACGGACTGTTCCGCGGCATCGGCCAGCGCTGGCGCGTCACGCTGGACGACGAGGTTATCGAGGACGACTTTGCGCTCGTCTCCATGTGCAACGGCCGCTACTACGGCGGCGGCTCAACGCCCGTGCCCGAGGCCCGCATGACCGACGGCCTGCTGCACACGGTTCTGGTGCGCAATGTCCCCAAGCTGCGCTTTGCCAGGCTTTTCCCCGATTACAGCGCGGGCAACTACAAAAAGCTGCCGCAGGATATTATCCGCGTGAGCGGCGCGAAGACCGTGACGATCACGCCGCTCAAGGGCGACATCGTCACGTGCCTCGACGGCGAGTGCTTCCACTCGCAGGGCGTGACGCTGAAGCTCTCGGACAAAAAGCTCAATTTCTTCGCTCCCGCCGGCTGCGATCCGGACGCGACGGCGCGGGAAGACTGATAAAGGAACGGCGGATGCGCAGGCATCCGCCGTTTTTCCGTATGACCGTCCGCGCAGGATGGGAAGAATTTGAATAAGCTGTGAATTTTTGAGAAACTGCCAAAATACCTCTTGCAAATACGGTACGCTTGCGCTATGATAGCACCGTTGGTTAGCACTCAACGATATTGAGTGCTAACCCGCCTGAGATCGTTTAGAATTTTAAAATATACAAGGAGGCACCAAGCTATGAAACTTACCCCGCTTGCTGACCGCGTCATCCTCAAGATGGTCGAGGTCGAGGAGACTACCAAGGGCGGCATCATCCTGACCGCCAGCGCCAAGGAGAAGCCCTCCGTCGCCGAAGTGATTTCCGTCGGCCCCGGCGGCATGGTGGACGGTCACGACGTTGTGATGACCGTCAAGCCCGGCGACAAGGTCATCAC
>CAKTLG010000031.1 GCA_934572465.1 uncultured Oscillospiraceae bacterium | reverse complement strand
ATCATGGAGCGGATGATACCATCGGTAATGCCGAGGATACGGTCCAATTCCTTGGGGAAATCGGGCGCGCTCGTGAAAGAGATCAGAACATAGTAACCCTCGGTGATGTAGTTGATGGCGTAGGCCAGCTTGCGCTTGCCCCACTCCTCAACCTCCATAGCCGAGCTGTTCTGCTCCACGAGAGTCTTGAACTTTTCGGTCAGAGCGGCGACCTGCTCCTCGGGCAGTCTGCCGTCCATGATGAACACGACCTCATAGTTTGCGGAAATCTTAGCCATTCTTGGTTGCACCTCCTTCTGGACTGATGGCCCACGCGGACCGCGTGAGCAAGGATTTTTACCTGCGGACAGGCCGCAAGCCATATTATTATACAAAAAAGCGGGGAGAAGTCAAGCTTTTTTCCGAAAAATCACCGCGTCTTTCCGAAAAAGGCGGGCTTTTCCAGAAATTTCCAGCCGCAGAAGGCGATGCTTGCTTGCAATTGGCGGAAAATTCGTGTAAAATTGATAGAAAAAGACAAATCCCTGCAAAGGAGCGGATCGCATGAAAAAATTATTGGCGCCGGCGCTCGTGTTGGCGATGCTCGCGGCCATCCTCACCGGCTGCATGTGTCAGGTCGCCGAGACCTCGATCAATGCCGACGGCAGCGGCATGGTCGAGGCAAAGTTCGGCTTTTCCGAGCAGCTCGTCAATGCGATGGACATGAAAGACCGGATGGCGGAGAATAACTTCTCCTACTTCAGCTATCAGGGACGCGGCTACTATGGCGATCAGGCCTCGCAGCGCTTTGCCGATCCCGCCGAGTTCAACGCCGTTTTCGCCGACGTCAGCGCTGAGATCGCCGATGTCAGCGCCGCGGCGACGCCCAGCTCCGTCACGCTCTCTCTCACCGCAGACGGCGGGCTGACGCTCACGCTGCAAAGCACGCAGACCGACCGGCGCGGCGCGATCAAGCGCGAGCTTGCCGCGCAGCTCCCCGAATACTCCGACGCGCAGATCGACGCGCTGCTCGACGGCATGGTGATGACCTACCGCTTCACCTTCCCCGCCGTGCTCGTGCAGTATGCCGAGGGCGCAGGCATCACGGTGGACGGCAGCGCCGTGAGCATCGACTATCTCGCGCTCCCCGCCGGCACCTATCGCTTCTCCACCTCGCTGACCGACGAGCCGCAGCGCAAGACGCTCGGCTCCGTCACGCCGGAGGACATCCCCGCCAGCGGCACGGCGTTTATGCGCCGGCAGACGGTCGAGGTGGACGGGCAGACCGTCACGCTCCAGACCTATGCGCTGCGCAGCGCAAGCGGCGGCGAGACGAACTACGTCCGTCTGCGCGACATCGCCTCGCTGCTCACCGGCACGGCGGCGCAGTTCGGCGTGGAATGGGACGGCAGCGTGGTCATCGCGCCGCAGGACGTTTACATTCCCAACGGCACGGAGATGCAGACGCCGTTCTCCGGCGACCGGCACTACACGCTTGCCGCCGCCGCGACGAAGATCTACGGCCAGACCATTCCCTTCACCGCCATCACGCTCACCGACGATCAGGGCGGCGGCTACACCTACTATAAGCTCCGCGATCTCGGACAGGTGCTCGGCTTCAATGTCGGCTGGTCGGCCGGACGCGGCATCTACATCGAAAGCGCCCAGCCCTACGCCGGCTGAGCGGCGCAAAAAGCAGCAAAGCGCGGGCCTCCTTGGGAGGCCCGCGCTTTTTCCATCCTCACAGCCGCCTGCCGTACATGAACAGGTCGCACTTGAGCATGCCGTTATAAAGCTTGCGCTTTTTGTCGGCAAACCTGCCGTAACAGCGCTCAAAATCCGGATGCGACGAGAGCACGTAGACGCGCCACGTATCCGGCAGCTTGTCCATCGCTTTGCCGAACGCGCCGTACAGCGCGCCCGCCTCCTCGCGCTCGAGCAGCCGCTCGCCGTAGGGCGGATTCGTCACGACGCGGCCGTACAGCCCGCCCCAGTGGAAGCGCGTGGCGTCGTCCACCTCAAAGCGAACGATGTCGTCCACCTCGGCAAGCTCCGCGTTGTGGCGCGAGAGCGCGACCGCGTCGGGGTCGATGTCCCCGCCCCAGATCTCGTATTTGCCGTGGAACTCGTTGTCCATGGCCTCATCCGCCGCGTCGAGCCAGCTCCGCTTGTCCAGCATCGCCCAGTGCTGGGCGGAAAAGCTGCGATTCAGCCCCGGCGCGCGGTTGCGCGCGATGAGCGCGGCCTCGATGGCGATGGTGCCGCTGCCGCAGAAGGGATCGCAGAACGGGTCGCGCCCATTGTAGTGCGCAAGCTTGACCATCGCGGCGGCAAGCGTCTCGCGCAGCGGCGCGGCAACGCCGTGGGCGCGGTAGCCGCGCTTGTAGAGTCCCTCGCCCGAGGTGTCCAGTCCCACCGTGACTTCGTCCTTCATGATGGCAAAGCGCACCTGATAGCGCCGCCCCGTTTCGGGCAGCTGCGCGATGCCGTAGGCCGCGCCGAGGCGGTCGACGACCGCTTTTTTGACGATCGACTGGCACGCGGGCACGGAGTGGAGCGTCGAATTGATGGAATAGCCCACGACGGGAAACTCGCCCTCGCGCGGGATCCAGTCCTCCCACTTCACCGCGCGCACGCCCTGAAAGAGCGCTTCAAAGTCCGTCGCGCGGAAGCGGTGCAGCACGAGGATAACGCGCGCGCCGCAGCGCAGGTTGATGTTCAGCCGCGCGATATCGCGCGCCTCGCCGCGGCAGAGCACGCGCCCGTTCTCCACGCGCACGTCCGAAAGCCCCAGCTTCTTCACTTCGTCGCCCACGAGACTCTCCAGCCCCAGCAGGCACGGGATGACAAATTCCAGCATACTACCGCTCCCGAAAAATATTTTCTGCTGACAGTATAACCGACGGGAACAAAAAAGGCAATCGCCGCGTCAAAATAAGCGTGGTAAAGCGGCGGTGCGTGTGGTACAATAGAAAAAACGGCGCGCAAGCGCGCCGCCGCGGCGATGTAACATCAAACTTGCGCAGATATTTTGCAAAAAAAGCGGGATGCAACGTTCAGCTTGCTGGAATCACACGCCCGGCTTTGCTATCCTGTCCTCAGACAGAGAAACGGAGGGAACGATGCCATGGCCTTTGGAGACCGCCTTCAGGACGTCCGCAAGCGCAGCGGGCTGACGCAGGAGGAATTTGCCGAGCAGCTGCAAGTCTCGCGCCAGTCGGTCTCACGCTGGGAGTCGAACCGCGGCTACCCCGAGATGGAGAAGATCATCTTCATCTGCAACCGCTACGGTGCGACGATGGACGAGCTGTTTGCCGAGGAGGTCCCCACCCCCGGCGAGCCGCCGCAGGAAACGCCGCGGCTCTCCACCCGCACGCTTTCGAGCGAGCTTGCGAGCCTGTACGCCAATCTGTCGCCCTACAATAAGAGCATCGGCATCATGCTGCTGACGGTCATCATGATGCTGGGGCCGGCATACGTCTACTGTATGCGCAGTTTGAAAGGAGGAGCAGATGAAATGATGACCATTATCTGGATCACCGCGATCATCGTCTTCGGCATCGCCGAGGCGGCGACGGCGGGGCTGGTGTCGATCTGGTTCGTCGCCGGCGCGGTCGCCGCGCTGATCGTCACGGAGCTTGGCGCGGTGCTGTGGCTGCAATTTGCGGTGTTCCTTGCCGTATCGATCCTTGCGCTGATCGCCACGCGCCCGCTCGCGCGGAAAATGCTGGACAAGACCATCGTCCCCACCAACGCCGACCGCGTGCTGCACCACAAGGCCAAGGTCACGGAGACGGTGGACAACGAAAACGCCGCCGGCGCCGTTTACATCGACGGCAAGACGTGGTCCGCCCGCAGCGAAAACGGCAGCATCATCGAAAAGGGCCGCATGGTCAAAATCATCCGGATGGAGGGCGTCAAGCTCTACGTCCGTGAAATAAAGGAAAGCGAATAAACAACAATACACAACAAACAGGAGGAAAGAGAATTATGCAGTGGATAGGTTATATCGGTATCGGCGTTCTGATCCTGCTGGTGCTGCTGGTGCTCGTTTCGAACATCCAGATCGTGCAGCAGTCGCGCGCCTACGTGGTCGAGCGGCTCGGCGCCTACAGCGCCACCTGGGGCGTGGGCCTGCACCTCAAGATCCCGTTCATCGAGCGCGTCGTGAAGAAGGTCAGCCTCAAGGAGCAGGTCGCCGACTTCGATCCCCAGCCCGTTATCACCAAGGATAACGTCACCATGCAGATCGACACGGTCATCTACTTCCAGATCACCGACCCCAAGCTCTACACCTACGGCGTCGAGCACCCGATGAACGCCATCGAGAACCTGACGGCGACGACGCTGCGAAACATCATCGGCGATATGGAGCTCGACCAGTCGCTCACGAGCCGCGACGTCATCAACGCCAAGATGCGCTCCATCCTTGATGAAGCGACCGACCCCTGGGGCATCAAGGTCAACCGCGTGGAGCTGAAGAACATCCTGCCGCCGCGCGAGATCCAGAACGCGATGGAAAAGCAGATGAAGGCCGAGCGCGAGCGCCGCGAGTCCATCCTGCAGGCCGAGGGCCAGAAGCAGTCCCAGATCCTTGTGGCCGAGGGTGAAAAGCAGTCCACCATCCTGCGCGCGGACGCCGAGAAGCAGGCCGCCATCCTCAAGGCCGAGGCCGAGCGTCAGGCCGCGATCCTCAAGGCGGAGGGCGAAGCCCAGGCCATCCTCGAGGTCCAGAAGGCGCTGGCCGACTCCATCAAGCTCCTCAATGAAGCCAACCCCAACGATCAGGTCGTCAAGCTCAAGGCGCTCGAATCGTTCGAGAAGGCTGCCGACGGTCAGGCCACGAAGATCATCGTCCCCAGCGAGATCCAGAGCCTTGCCGGTCTTGCCGCCAGCTTCAAGGGTCTTCTCGAAGACGAGAAGAAATAAGAATTTCAAAAAAGAGGCGCTGCCTCTTCTTTGAAAAGGCTTCGCTGCGTTCTGTGCCTCGGTTGACCGCTGCAAGCGGCCAATTCGACACTCACTTCGCGCAGAGTGTTTTTCGCCGCGTACACGCCGCAGCGAAAAACGGATCAAAAGCAGTTTCGCGTCCGCGGGCGCGAAACTCTGCAAGGCTTTTGAACAGACAAAAAGGAAGGGGTTCCCGTCGGGAACTCCTTCCTTTTTTGTTTAAGTAAGTTGTAGAAAACTTTGGCTTACGAGTCGGTGCGGTTTCTCCAGGAGATCTCCTGCTCAAGCTCGTAGCGCAGCTTCTTGTTCTCCTCGACCAGCTCGTCATAGTGCTCGCCCTGCACGTAGTACTTCACGAACGTGAACGTCGCCTCGTCAAGCTCCTCCTCGGTGTAGGACGGGAGCAGCGAGCCATGCTTGCGCTGAAGGCCGGAGATATTCACGACCACCAGACGGCGGTGCTGCTCGGAGAGCTGGAACAGCTGGAGCTTTTCGGGGATCTCAAGGCCGAGATCGTAAGTGCTGTTCACGCGCTCCATGATGTTGCGGTACTCCGGCTTTGCCGATACGATGACGCCGTGCTGGGCAAAGAGCTTTTTGAGGTAGTCCACCGATACGTCTTCGCGGGTGATGGTGCCCTTGCCGAGACCGGTGAGCATGGTGTTGGAAAGATTCAGGCTGACGTAAACTTCTTCTCCGGTTTTGGGATACTTCATAGCTTGCCCTCCATAGTGTTCCGCGCCGTCCGCAGGGCGGCGCACAGGATAAATATTGACGCTTGTATCGTAGCACGGCGCGGGCAAAAATACAAGCGGCAAGCTGTATGAACTGTGCGCGGAAAATTTGTAGGATTCGCCGCGTCCGCGCGCGGGAAAGCCGCGCTTGACAAGCGGGCCGCGGCTTGGTAAACTGTCGGCATCTGGATCAAACTTGCGGGCGACGACCGGCAGCCGGACCTTTTCTCCGGCTGCTCTTTTTTCTGCCCGCGGAACTATCGGGAGGACTGCATCATGGCATATCTCTGGCCGCTTCTGCTTGTCGTCGCATCAAACACCGTCTATCACATCTGCGCGAAATCCCTGCCCGAGCGGGTCGACCCTCTCGCCTCGCTCACCGTCACGTACCTCATCGGCGCGATCTTCTCCGGCGTGCTGTACTTTGCGGCCAACCGCGGCAGCGCCGATCTGCTGAAGGAATACAGCGGCATGAACTGGGCGCCGTATGTGCTCGGCCTTGCCGTCGTCGGGCTCGAGGCCGGCAGCATGCACGCCTACAAGGCGGGCTGGCCGGTCAGCGCGTTTCAGGTCACGTCCGCCGCGGCGATCGCGGCGATCCTCGTCCTCGTCGGCTACCTGCTCTATCACGAGGCCATCACGGTCAACAAGCTCGTCGGGCTGGCGCTGTGCGTCGCGGGGCTCTTTTTCCTCAACAAATGAGTTGTGCCGCGCCCGCGCGCATGGTATGATGAGAAAAACTTTTGGAAGAAGGATGCTGATCGATGAAAGCTGCGCGTGAATATCCGCGCGTTCTGGTCACGGCCAAGGGCGCGCGCTGGGTGGAGAGCGGCCACCCCTGGGTCTACGATTCCGACATTGCCCGCGCGCCGGACGAAAGCGCGTGCGAAAACGGCGCGCTCGTCGACGTGGCGTCGGAAAAGGGGAAATATTTCGGCACGGGCTTTTTGAGCCGCGAGAGCCGTCTGCGCGTGCGCATCGTTTCGCGCAACGCGAACGACCGCTTTGACGAGGCCTTCTGGCGCCGCCGCATCCGCTACGCATGGGACTACCGCAAGGCCGTCATGGACGGACAGACCGGCTGCTGCCGCCTGATCTTCGGCGAGGCCGACGGCTTTCCCGGGCTGACGGTCGACCGCTTTGAAAACCTCCTCGTCGCGCAGACGCTCTCGCTCGGCATGGAGCGGCTCAAGGATATGCTCTTTCCGCTGATCGTCGAGGTGCTGGAGGAGGACGGCGAGACGATCGACGGCCTTTTCGAGCGCAACGACATCGCCCTGCGCGAAAAGGAGGGCCTTTCGCAGAGCAAGGGCTGGTTCCCGCTGCCCGGTAAGGAAACGCCCGCGAGTCCCGTTACCGAGATCTGCGAAAACGGCGTCTATTACCGCGTGGACGTGGAAAACGGGCAGAAGACGGGCTTCTTCCTCGATCAGAAGTTCAACCGTCTCGCCGCCGCAAAGCTCGCGCGCGGAAAGCGCGTGCTCGACTGCTTCACGCACACCGGCTCCTTTGCGCTCAACGCCGCCAGAGGCGGCGCTGCGCACGTGACGGCGGTGGACGTCTCCGAAAGCGCCATCGAGCTGGCGCGCGCGAACGCGCGGCGCAACGGTCTTGACGACCGCATGGACTTCCTCACCGCCGACGTTTTCGATCTGCTGCCGCGGCTCGAGGCTGAGGGCAGCAAACCTTACGACTTCATCATCCTCGACCCTCCGGCGTTCACGAAGTCCCGCCGCACGGCGGACAACGCCGAAAAGGGCTACAAGGAGATCAATCTGCGCGCGATGCGCCTTCTGCCGCGCGGCGGCTATCTCGCAACGGCGTCGTGCAGCCACTTCATGCCCGCCGAGCGCTTTGAGCGGATGCTGCGCGCCGCGGCGGCGGACGCGGGCGTCGAGCTGCGGCAGATCGAAGCGCGCACGCAGGCAAGCGACCACCCTATCCTCTGGAACGTGCCGGAGACGGATTACCTCAAGTTTTACCTTTTCCAAGTGGTATAGCGCCGCCCGCGCTTGCAGCCAAAAATACCGGATGCATGGCATCCGGTATTTTTTTATCGGCAGCCGGAAACGCTTTGACGGGGCTTGACAAGCGCAGAAATATGAGTATAATTTGAAACTGATTTTCATTTTCAAATTCAGGAGGCCAACATGGCGACCTATACGACAAAGCAGCAGAAGGCGGTGCTCGACTGTCTTTCCGAGCGCGCGGACATGCCCGTCAGCGCGGCGGCGATCGTCGATGCGCTGCGCGAGCGCGGCGAGCACATCGGCATTGCGACGGTCTACCGCCAGCTCGAAAAGCTCGGACGGCAGGGCAGCGTCCACAAGGTCACGACGGACGAGGGTGCGTACTACCAGCTCTGCACCCACGGCTGCGCGTCCGGCTGCTGCCTTTTCAAGTGCGAGCGCTGCGGGCGCATCGTGCATCTCGACTGTCACCGGCTCTCTCCGCTCTACGAGCACCTCGAGCGCGAGCACGGCTTTTCCATCGATCCCCGCAGGACGATGTTCTACGGCCTGTGCTGCGAGTGTCAGGAGGGCGCATGAAACGCATTGCTTCCCTGCTTCTGACGCTCGCGCTGACGCTCTCCCTCGCCGCCTGCGCCGCGCCGCGCGAAAAGGCGGACGACGGCAAGCTTCAGATCGTCGCGACGCTTTTCCCCTACTATGACTTTGCCCGCGCCATCGCCGGCGACCGCGCGGACGTGACGCTCCTGCTCTCGCCCGGGCGCGAGGCGCACAGCTTCGAGCCGACGCCGCTCGACGCCGTGACCATCTCGGAATCCGACGTCTTCCTCTACAACGGCGGCGAGGGGGAATACTGGGTCGACGAAATGCTGAGCGCCGCGGGCGAGCACATCGCCGTCGTCGCGCGCATGATGGACTATGTCGACGCGCTCGACGAGGAATTTTCCGAGGGCATGCAGGGCGCGGACAGTCACGACCATGATGACCACAGCCATGATGACCACGACCACGAGGACGAGCATGACAGCGACGAGGTCGAATACGACGAGCACATCTGGACGTCGCCAAAAAACGCCGTCGTCCTCTGCCGCGCCGTCTGCGATGCCATCTGCGGGGCCGATCCTGCGAACGAGGACTTCTACCGCGCAAACTGCGATGCCTACTGCGCGCAGCTCGAAGCGCTCGACGCACGCTTTGCGTCTCTCTGCGAAATTGCGCCGCGAAAGCTTCTGGTCTTTGCCGACCGCTTCCCGATGCTCTACTTCTGCCGCGAGTACGGTCTCGACTACCGCGCGGCATTCCACGGCTGCTCGGGCGACACCGAGCCGTCGCTCGCCACGATCAAGTACCTCATCGACAAGGTGGCGGACGAGCACATCCCCGTGGTCTACACCGTCGACCTCAGCACGAAAAAGGTCGCCGCCGTGGTGAGCGAGTGCACCGGCGCGGCGGTCGATACGCTGTACTCGATGCAGACCGTTTCACGCGCGGATCTTGACGCAGGCGAGACCTATCTTACGCTCATGGAGCGCAACTACGAAGCGCTCAGAAAGGGGCTGAACGAATGAACGAAACGCCCATCGTCCTCGCCTGCGAGGACGTCACGCTCGGCTACGAGCGCAAGCCGCTCCTGGAGCACCTGACTCTCACCGTCCGCGCAGGGGACTACCTCTGCATCGTCGGCGAAAACGGCAGCGGCAAATCGACGCTGCTGCGCTCGCTTTTAGGTCTCCTCTCTCCTCTCTCCGGCAGCATCGACTGCCCCGCCCAGCGCGAGGGCAGGCTTGGGTACCTTCCCCAGCAGACGCCCACGCAGCGCGACTTTCCCGCAACGGTCATGGAGGTCGTGCTCTCGGGCTTCTCGAACCGCCGCGCACGCTTTTTTTACACGGCGGAGGAGCGCTCCAAGGCGCTGATGGATCTCGGCAAGCTCGGCGTGCTCGAGCTCAAGGACAAATGCTACCGCGAGCTCTCCGGCGGGCAGCAGCAGCGCGTGCTGCTCGCGCGCGCCCTGTGCGCGGCGAACGACCTGCTCATCCTCGACGAGCCGGTCACGGGGCTCGACCCCGCGAGCGTGCAGGATCTCTACAAAACGCTCCGCTATTTGAACGAGCGCGAGGGCATGGCCATCATTATGGTCACGCACGACATTGAAAACGCCCTGCGCGAAGCCCGACACATCCTCTGCGTCGACCGCGCGGGCTGCTTTTACGGCACGGTGAGCGAGTTTTTATCCTCGCCCGCCGGAAAACGGTTTGGAGGTGAGCGCACATGAAGCTGCTTCTTTCGATGTTCGCCTACCCCTTCATCGTGCGCGCGTTCGTTGTCGGCATCCTCGTCTCGCTCTGCGCGGCGCTGCTCGGCGTGCCGCTCGTTTTAAAGCGCTACTCCATGATCGGCGACGGGCTGAGCCACGTGTCGTTCGGCGCGCTGTCGGTCGCGGTCGCGTGCGGCTTTGCGCCGCTGTGGTTCTCCATCCCCGTCGTGGTCGCGGCGGCGTTCATTCTGGTGCACGTCGCGGAAAAGAGCCGCGTCAGCGCGGACGCGATGATCGCGGTGTTCTCGGCCTCGGCGCTCGCCGTCGGCGTCATCGTCACCTCGCTCACGACGGGCATGACCACGGACGTCGACAGCTATATGTTCGGCAGCATCCTCGCCATGTCGCGCTCGGACGTTTTTCTGAGCGTCACGCTCGCGCTCTGCGTGCTTGCGCTGTATATCCTTTTCTACCACAAGCTCTTTTCCGTCACGTTTGACGAAGCCTTTGCCCGTGCGACGGGCGTGCGCGTGGGCACGTACAAAACGATCCTCTCCGTCCTGACGGCGCTGACGGTCGTGCTCGGCATGCGCATGATGGGCGCAATGCTGCTCTCGAGCCTTATCATCTTCCCCGCGCTCTCTGCGATGCGGGTGTTCAAGAGCTTCCGCTCGGTCGTGTGCTTTGCCGCTGGGCTTTCGGTCGTGTGCTTCTGTCTGGGGCTTACGGGGTCGTATCTTCTCTCCACCCCCGTGGGCGCGACGGTCGTTCTCTGCGACCTCGCGGCGTTTCTTCTCTGCTGTCTCATCGGCCGCGGACGGGGATGACCCTTAAATATTCTGAAAGGCTGTGCCCGCAAGCTTGCCAAGCGCAGCCTTTCATGTTATGTTGTAGTTAGGCTCCGTTTTATACCTCATGGAAAAATCCGCATAATCGTGACACTTTTTCTCATTTTCTGCGTCTAAGAGAGCAGAAGAACTTTTGAGGAGGTCTCCCCATGCAGAAAAAGCGCTTCATCCCCCTCGGCATTCTTGCCGCCCTTGTCCTCGCGGCGCTGATCTACACGCGCCCGATGACGCTGAAAGAGTTGTGCGGGCTGGATATCGCGCAATGCGGATCCATTTCCGGCTATCATCTCCGCTGTCCGGAGGTGGAGGACACATACTTTGAACTTTCCGCGGACGACGAGCGCTTCTCACAGCTTGCCGAGCTTTTTGCGCGGCAGAAATTCCGCCGCTCCCTGCTCAGCCTTCTGCCGCAGGGCGGCACGGTGCGCCAAACGCAGGACGGCGACATCCGGTGGGAGGTCGGTTTTAACTTCGGCCTGACCGATTTTCCCGACAGCAGCGCCGGCAGAGGCACGCTTGTTCAGTGCAGGAACTTTTTCGGCGTTCTGCGCATTTTCAACGCCGTCGATGATGAAACGCTCCGCTGCACCGTAAGCGGGCAGGACGAATTTTTGCAGCAGGTCTATGACATCATCTCCGCTGAGGCGTGACCCATCCCACACTTTATTACAACAGGAGGAACCACTATGAAAAAGTTCATATCCATTCTCATCGGCGTCCTCGCCGTCATCGCCGCGGCGGCCGCGGTGCTCGTCGCGCTCGACCGCTTCCGCAAGCAGAACGACGAAGACCCGAGCGACTTTGAAGACTGAAAAAGGAGAGGCAAAAAGCCTCTCCTTTTTATTTCAGATCGCCTCCGCTTCGGCAAGCATCAGCTTCGCGCCGCGCTCGCTTGTGAGCGTCACATCGCCCGCAAAGCCGTCAAGGCGCGCGGCCTCGTCGGCCTTGAGCTCGACGCTCTCGTCGCCGACGATAACGTTGACCTCGCCCGCGCCGCAGTAGACGAGCGTCATGCCGCCGCAGCCGTGGATGTGCTTCTTCTCGCCCGCGGTGAGCGTCTCGCCGCGCAGCGTGCCCTCGCACCTGCCCTTGCGGAGCATGAGGTTGAAGTCGCGACAGCGGCCCCAGGAATGCGTATCGTCGCCGCCGTCGAAGCGGTGGACGGCATAGGGCGCGAGTTCAAGTCTCGCCCCCCCGTTGTGGCTCAGCTCGATGGTCCCCTCGAGCGTGGAGATCAGGCGCTCATAGTCGGGCAGCGCCGTGAAGGTGGACTCCGCGTCCTCGACCGTCGCGGAGCTGAGACGCCACAGAAAATCGCGGTCAGCGTACACCGCGCCCTCCGGCGCGATGCCGAGCTGGGTCGTCAGCCCGCCCGACCACTTGGTCGTAATGTAATCGTCCGGCATCAAATGCTGAATGGTCATGATCGTACAACTCCTTTGCAGCAAAAGGTGCAAATGGCTCCGGTGCGCGCACCGAAGCCATTTGATTCGTTTTGATCGGCTCAGCCCTCGATGAGCTTGACGATCTCGGCGTAGCACTCGTCGGCAAGGGGCAGCGCGTGCGCGAGCAGCTTTTCGCCCTTGGCGCGGTACTCAGCGGCAAACTCCTGATCCTTGAGAGAGCCGACGTTGATGAGCACGTTGAGCCACGCGCCCTGAATGCCGGCCTTGAGCGACAGGAACGCAACACCCAGATCGCTCGCGGACGTGTCGTTGAAGCGGCCGAGCAGGGACTGCGCGAGCGTCAGCGTCTCGTCGATCAGCTCCATCATCTCCATCGGGGTCTTGGTGCAGCCCTTGAGGCCGTCCTGAATGGCGGCGGAGCGGGCGGCCTTCTCCTCGTCGGTCGCCTTGGGCATACCGAACGCGGCGGAGACGACGTTGAACGCCTCGGTATCGCGGTCCATCACGTCCAGCAGGCGGGTCTTGAGCTCGTTGCCCTTCTTCTCGACCTCGGCGGCGTGCTCGGCATACTCGGCATACTTCTTGCGGCCCTGCGTGAGACCGCCGACCATCGCGGTCAGCGCCGCGCCGATGGAGCCGTAGAGCGCGGCGCAGGAGCCGCCGCCCGGCGCGGGCGCGTCGGAAGCAACAGTATCGGCAAAGCCGGTAACGGTCATATCAGCTAACTTCATCATGTCAAATATTTCCTTTCCTCGTTTTGCGCCGTTTCTGTCCCGCACGGGCATCGCCGCGCTTTTACGGTCAGCCGTCCCTCTTGGAGCAGCCAACGCCCGCGCGGAACGCGAACAGCGCCGCATTCCATGCCGCCCTCCGGCGGCAAATAATTTTGATCGTTTTTTCTGACGACACGTGCGTCAGAAAAAACACTTTTCAGTCCGCCAGCGTGCGAGCAAAAGCGAGTGCGACGCAGCGGACTGTAAACCAACCAGGAAAAGCGGCAAGCCGCTTTTCCTGGTTGCGCTCAAAAATGCGCTTTCAGCGCATTTTTGAAGTATTTTATTCCATGTCGATCAGGTGATACTCCATGACCTGGTTCTTGCAGTCGAAGTTCTTGGCCTTGAGATAGAACTCGGCACAGTCAATCAGGGCCTTGGCGGGGGTCAGGCCGACGATCTCGCTCTCGATGACGCGGGTGCCGTAGCGCTCGGCGAGAGCCTTGATCATCTCATAGGTGACGTACAGCGGGGTGTCCTCGTAGTTGACCATGTTCATGGAGACCTGCGCGATGCCGCGGTCCTCGAGCATGAAGCCCATGGCCTTGCAGCTGCGGAAGCCGCCGGAGGAGCCGCGGATGACCTTGGCGATCTTCTTGGCGACCTCAACGTCGCTGGTCTCGAGGTTGCAGTTGAACGCGACGAGCGGCATACGGGCGCCGATGGCGGTGATGCCGGCGGTGGGGTGGATCTTGCGCTCGCCGTAGTCGGGCGCCCACTCGGGCTGCAACAGCTTCTCGGGCATACCCTCGAACTCGCCCTTGCGGCAGGTGGCGAGGTTGCGGCGCTCGGGACGGGTGGCGCTGTCCTCATACAGGAAGGAGGGGACCTTCAGCTCGTCCCAGATGCGCTGGGCGACGCGCTTGGACATCTCGACGGCTTCCTCGACGGTCACGTCCATCTGCGGAACGAACGGGATAACGTCGGTCGCGCCCATGCGCTTGTGCTCGCCGTGATGCTTGTTCATGTCGATGCGCTCAGTGGCGACCTTCGTCAGCTGGAAGGCGACCTCCTCGATGGCTTCGGGAGAGCCGATGAGGGTGAAGACGCAGCGGTTGTGGTTGCCGTCGGTCTGCGCGTCGAACAGGGTGCAGCCGGGAACGCTCTTGGCGGTCTCGACGAGGGCGTTATAGGTGGCCTCGTCCTTTTCCTTCGAGCAGCTGAAATTGGGGATGCATTCGATGAGCTTTGCCATGATGGTGTTCCTCCGTTTGAAAAATTTTTATTGAATCGTCAACTGTTACATGTTCAGGCGTGCCGCGCCTGAGATTTTTATGTAAGTACCGCTATTATATCGCGGCGCACAGGGGGCGTAAACAGGTTTTCTTTGTCGTTTTCAGATGGGCGCTTAATTTTTTTAAGTCATCCTCAGCGCGACGAAGCGCTCCACGCACGGCGCGCTCGCGACCTCGCCGTTCCACGCCAGCACCGCGTAGGAGCGGATGGGGAGCGTGCGCACGGGCTTGGCCCTGAGCGGCGCGCCGGGATGCGTGCTGAGGATGGACTTGGGCAGAAAGCTCAGCCCGAAGCCGGAGAGCACCATCTGCATCGCCATGGGCGTATCGTAGCAGTGGCAGACGACGTTCGGCGTGAAGCCGCTGCGCTGGCACTCCTGCACGAGAAAATCGTTGTAGCTCCACAGGTCGTCCGAGCGCAGAAGGCACATCGGCACGTTTTTCAGCCGCTCGATCGGCACCTCCGCAAGCTCCGGCGCGGGGTCTAAGTCATCGCGCATGATCAGCTCCAGCGCGTCCTCGCCGAGAATGCGCTCGCGCAGGCCGCCCGGCTCGCGCGCGGCGGTACGTAGGAACAGCGCGTGCAGCTCGCCGCGGTTGAGCGCCTCGAGCAGCTCCTGCGGAGAGCCCAGCCGGATGAAAAGCTCCACCTGCGGATAGGCGCGGTGATAGCGCTCGACATAGGGCAGCGCGTAGGGCATGGCCGAGTAGATCGCGCCGAGCTTGATGCGCCCGCTCAGCCCCATGCCGACGCTGCGCACGCTGTCCTCCACGCGGCGCACGTCCTGAAAGATCTGCTGCGACTGGCGGTAGAGGCTCTGCCCCGCGTCGGTGAGCGCCATGCCCTTGCTGCCGCGCAGGAACAGCTGCACGCCCAGCTCCTCCTCAAGCTGCGCGATCTGGCGCGAGATGGGCGGCTGCGCAACGTGCAGCTCGCGCGCCGCCGCGGAGATGCTCTTCGCCTCCGCCACCGCGCAGAAATACTCCAGCTGTCTCAGCTTCATGGGCGCTCCCTCCTCCGATACCTTTTTAGTATGGAATCACGACAAATTAAGTACTTTTCATTATAGCCGATCTTTGCTATAATGCAAGATGTAAAGGAAATGCCGCAGAATAATTTACATTTTTATTGTTTTTTACGAAAATAATTTTTATGAAAGTGAGGCACCACCATGATCAATCTTGCAGACGAAGCCATGACGATCAAGCTGGATTACGAGCTTCCGGAGTATCCGAAGTTTGAATCCTGCTATCGCCGCGCTCCCCGCCGCGAATCCCACCTGACCGAAGCCGACAAGGCGCTGGCCATCAAGAACGCGCTGCGCTACATCCACCCCGACCATCACGAGCAGATGGCCAAGGAGTTCGCCGCCGAGCTTGAGGAGCACGGCCGCATCTACGGCTACCGCTTCCGCCCCGAGGGCAAGCTCTACGGCAAGCCCATCGACGAATACAAGGGCAAGTGCATCGAGGGCAAGGCCATTCAGGTCATGATCGACAACAACCTCGACTTTGACATCGCTCTGTATCCCTACGAGCTCGTCACCTACGGCGAGACCGGTCAGGTCTGCCAGAACTGGATGCAGTACCGTCTCATCAAGAAGTACCTCGAACAGCTGACCGACGAGCAGACCCTCGTGGTCATGTCCGGTCATCCCCTCGGCCTGTTCCACTCCCACAAGCTGGCTCCCCGCGTCATCATCTCCAACGGTCTGATGGTCGGCACGTTCGACGATCAGGAGAACTTCAACCGCGCCGCCGCGCTCGGCGTCGCCAACTACGGCCAGATGACCGCCGGCGGCTGGATGTACATCGGCCCCCAGGGCATCGTCCACGGCACGTTCAACACGCTGCTCAACGCCGGCCGCCTCAAGCTCGGCATCCCCAACGACAAGGACCTCACGGGCCGTCTGTTCGTTTCCGCCGGTCTTGGCGGCATGAGCGGCGCGCAGGGCAAGGCCGCTGAGATCGCGGGCGCCGCCTCCATCATCGCCGAGGTCGACGATTCCCGTATCGAGACCCGCTACACCCAGGGCTGGGTCAGCCACCGCACCGACTCTCTCGAGGAGGCCGCGAAGATTGCCCTCGAGCACCAGAAGGCCGGCAAGGCCTGCGCCGTCGCCTACTGCGGCAACATCGTCGACCTGCTCGAGTACCTGTACGACAACAACATCCACGTCGACCTCATGAGCGACCAGACCTCCTGCCACGTCCCCTACGACGGCGGCTACTGCCCGCAGGGCCTCACCTTTGCCCAGCGCACCGAGATGCTCGACAAGGATCCCGAGGGCTTCCGCGTGCTCGTCGACAAGACGCTGCAGCACCACTATGAGATGATCTGCAAGTTCCACGAGCGCGGCACCTACTTCTTCGACTATGGCAACAGCTTCCTCAAGGCCGTGTACGACACGGGCGTGAAGAGCATCTGCAAGAACGGCGAGAACGACCTCGACGGCTTCATCTTCCCCTCCTACGTGGAAGATATCCTCGGCCCGTGCCTGTTCGACTTCGGCTATGGCCCCTTCCGCTGGTGCTGCCTGAGCCGCAACCCCGAGGATCTGCACAAGACCGACATGGCCGCCGCCGAGTACATCAAGGCGCACAACCGCCGCTATCAGGACTACGACAACTATGTCTGGGTCCGCGACGCGGAGAAGAACAAGCTGGTCGTCGGCACCCAGTGCCGCATTCTCTATCAGGATGCCATGGGCCGCATGAACCTTGCGCTCAAGTTCAACGAAATGGTCCGCAACGGCGAGATCGGCCCCGTCATCCTTGGCCGTGACCATCACGACACCGGCGGCACCGACGCGCCCTTCCGTGAGACCTCCAACATCAAGGACGGCTCCAATATCATGGCCGAGATGGCGACCCAGTGCTACGCCGGCAACGCCGCGCGCGGCATGAGCTACATCGCCCTGCACAACGGCGGCGGCACGGGCATCGGCCGCGCCATCAACGGCGGCTTCGGCATGGTGCTCGACGGCTCCGAGCGCGTCGATACCATCCTGAAGATGTCCATGCCTTGGGATACCATGGTCGGCGTCGCCCGCCGCAGCTGGGCGCGCAACGAGAACGCCATGACCACCGTGGCCGAGTACAACAAGATGTACGAGGGTCAGGATCACATCACCATGCCTTACGTTGCCGACGACGCCGTTGTCGCCGAAGCCATGAAGGGCATGAAGCACTAAAAACACTTCAAAAAAGGGGCTTTGTTCAAAGCCCCTTTTTTGAGCAGGCCGCGCCCCCTGCGGGCAAACGTCTGCGATGCTCTTTCCAACCGTGAGAAAGGACAACATCTGCTATGAAAAAGCTACTCGTTAAAAACATCGGTCTGCTCGCAACGCCCGAGGGCAAAACGGCCCATCGCGGCGAGGAGCAGGGCAGGATCAAATTCTTAAAGGACGCGTGGGTGCTCATCGAGGACGGCGTCATTGCCGCCGTCGGCACCGGCGAGGCTCCCGCCGCGGACGGCGCGGAGATCGTCGACGCCGAGGGCCATCTCGTCACGCCGGGCCTTGTCGACGCGCACACCCACCTCATCTTCGGCGGCTGGCGCCAGAACGAGCTTGGCCTCAAGCTCCACGGCGCAAGCTATCTCGACATCCAGAACGCCGGCGGCGGCATCCAGTCCACGACCAATGCCACGCGCAAGGCAACAGAGCAGGAGCTTGCCGACAAGGCGGAAAAGGCGCTCGACGAGATGCTGCGCTTCGGCTCCACGACCGTGGAGGCCAAGAGCGGCTACGGCCTTGCCACCGAGCATGAGCTCAAGGCGCTTCAGGTCATCAAGGACCTCAACGACCGCCACCCGATCGACCTTGTGGCGACCTTTATGGGCGCGCACCTTGTCCCCGCAGAGTATAAGGCGAACCGCGAAGAGTACGTCCGCCTCGTCTGCGAGGAGATGATCCCCCGCGTCAAGGAGCAGGGCATCGCCAGGTTCTGCGACGTGTTCTGCGAGGCGGACACCTTCACCGTCGAGGAGTCCCGTCAGGTGCTCGAAGCGGGCCTCAGGTACGGCCTGCGCCCGAAGATCCACGCCGACGAGATCGAGGCCATCGGCGGCAGCCAGCTCGCAGGCGAGCTGGGCGCGATCTCGGCCGAGCATCTGATCGTCTGCCCGCCGGAGGGCATTGAGAGCATGGCAAAGGGCGGCGTCATCGCGTGCCTGCTGCCCGCGACGAGCTTCAACCTCGGCGCGGTGTTCGCCCCCGCGCGCGACATGGTGAAGGCCGGCGTGCCCGTCGCGATGGCAACGGACTTCAACCCCGGCTCCTGCCCGTGCCTGAACATGCAGTTCGTCATCAACCTCGGGTGCCTGAAGTACAGGCTCACGCCCGAGGAGGTGCTCACCGCCGTCACGCTCAACGGCGCGGCCGCCATCGACCTTGCCGACAAGGTCGGTTCCGTTGAGGCAGGCAAGCTCGGCGATCTCGTCATCTGGGACGCGCCCGACCTTGACTACATCTGCTACCGCGTGGGCAGCAACCTTGCCAGGACCGTCATCAAGCGCGGCACGGTCATGTAAGACCGGAGAAGGGGAACGCTATGGATCGGACTGACTATCAGCTCTTGAACCTTCTGCAGACCGACAGCCGGTGCACGCTGCGCCGCATGGGCGATCTCGTGGGGCTGACGCCCCCCGCCGTCTCTGAGCGCATCCGGCGCATGGAGGAAAGCGGCGTCATCCGCGGCTACCACATCGACGTGGACCGCACGAAGCTCGACTGCAACATCACGGGCTTCATCTCCGTTGCCCTGGAGCCGGACAAGTACGACAAGTTCTGCTCCTTCTGCGCCGCGCAGAGCGCGGTCATCAGCCATTATCACGTCGTCGGCGAATTCAACGCGCTGCTGCGCTTTGCCGTGCGCGACACACAGCAGCTCGACGGGCTGCTCTCGCAGATCAAGAAGTTCGGCGACTCGCGCACCTCGATCGAGCTGAAGACGCTGTTCGACAGCAAGGAGATCCCGCTGCCGTAACAAAAAACCGGTAAAAAACAGGAGAGACGCGATGCGTCTCTCCTGTTTTTCATATGTTCCGCTTCGTTCCTTACTTTGCGGCGCTCCGGAACAGGAACGTCACGATCTGGGCGCGCGTGCAGGCGCTCACGGGAGCGAAGGCTGTGCTCGACACGCCGGAGGTCACGCCCGCGTTGACCGCCCACTGCACGGCGGGCGCGTAGTACGCGCCGGAGGCGACGTCGGCGAAGGCGTTCGTGCCCTCAGCCACGGGAGCGCCGGCGGCTCTCCACAGGAACGTGACGGCCTGCGCGCGGGAAACGGTCGCCTTGGGGGAGAACGTCGTGCTCGATGTGCCGGTGGTGATGTTCTGCTCGACCGCCCAGGCGACCGCCTTGGCAAAGTAGTCGCTGGCGCTCACGTCGGTGAACGCGGAGGCGGTACCGGCAGGCTCCGGAGAACCGGCGGCTCTCCACAGGAACGTGACCATCTGGGCGCGCGTGCAGGTGGCGTTGGGGGCAAAGGTCGTGGCGCTCGCGCCGGAGGTGATCTTGTTTTCGACCGCCCATGCAACAGCCTCTGCGTAGTAGGCGTCCTCAGAAACGTCGGTGAACGGGAGGTCGACGGATTCCGAGCCGTCATAGTTCTCGCTGCTCAGCACGGAGGAGAAGAGGAAGTTGCTGATGAAGGCATACTCGTCTCTCTGGTGGACCTTGTGCGTGAGCGAGTTCGCGAAGAAGGCGACGTTCATGCCGTTTTCGCTGTAGGAGAAGGCCTGCACGGAGCCGTTCATGTACGCCTTGAAGTTCGCGGCGCGCTCAGCGGTGTTGGTGGGGATGAAGCCCTCGGTGGGCGTCTTGGTCTTGTCGGTCTTGACAAGAACGGTCGCAGCCGCGGGGACCTTGGAGAAGAAGCCGAGGTCGCTGGAGTACCCTGCGGAGTGTCCGTAGGCATAGAGGACGCCGTCGCCGTCGAGGACATAGCTCGCGTTCACAAGCGTCTTGCTGGGGTAGACCACCGGAGTCAGGCAGTCCATCGCGCCCTCGAGCGTCGTGCGCTCCACGCCGGAGACGAGGTCGGTCGCGGCGCACGCGCCGTAGCCGATGTAGGGCAGGCCGTTCTTGACGGCGGCCTTGGCGTCGGCGCTCAGCTCGCTCGCGCCCGCAATGGCGTCCGCCTTGGCGAGAGAGTCGGTCGTATCGAAGCCCATGAGGCTCATCGCGGCGGTATCATAGTTCCAGCCGAAGTGCTCGGCGATCTGGTCGGCGTAGAGGAAGCCCTCGGTGCTCAGCGTCGGCGTGCCGGGGATGTAGACGGTCGGGGACTTGGTGATGACCTTGGCCTTCACGCTCGTCTTGTCGACGCCCGTGGCGGTGAGCAGATACTTGCCCGCAACGCTCTGATAGTCGGTGTAGGAGCAGATGAAGTCGCCCATGCAGTCGCCGGACGTTACCATGCCGACGGTCTTGCCGGCCTTGAGCAGCTCGTTGACGGCGGCGGTGGAGTCTTCGGAGGCATTGGAGATGATGACGTCCTTATTCTTCTCGCCGGTGAAGTAAGAGGTCAGGCCCTTGGTGTAGGCCAGCACGTCGTCGTGATCCATCGCGCTGCCGCAGACGGCGGCGATGGTCTTGTAGGCGGCGGGCTCGGCCACGGTGACCATGTCGAAGCCGCGCGTCTCGTTGAAGGAGGTGATGCCCTCGGAGTAGAGGATCGTCCAGTTGTTGATGAGCGTGCCGTCATAGAGCGCACCGTTGGCGACAGAGCGCTTGGCCTGATACATCGAAACGATCATCGTGCCGGCGGGATAGGTGACGCCGTCATAGGTGAATTCCTTCTCGGTCACGTTGACCTTGACGT
>CAKTLG010000030.1 GCA_934572465.1 uncultured Oscillospiraceae bacterium | reverse complement strand
GATGAGCTTCTTGCCCTTGGCAAGATCGCGCATGACCTCGGGGATGCAGTAAACGGCCTCGTGGGTCATCTTGGCGTTGGGGTGCTTCTGACCATACCACTTTTCCCACACGTCGACGTCGCGGAAGCGGATGTCGGCGCCGATGTCGATAATGGCGCAGTCCTCAGCGAGCACGATCTCCGCCCACTTGGCCACGTCGCCGGAGGGGACCTGGATCATGATAACGTCGCTCTTTTTCGCAGTCTCGCGGACGGTCTCTTCGGTGAGGTCCATGATGACCTGATCGTAGAAGCCGCGCAGCGCGGGATGGTGAGTCGAGATCGCGTCGCCCACACCGTAGGTATCGAGCACGTTGACAAGCTCGCCTTCGGAATGGTTGACCATCATGCGCAGCACCTCGCCGCACACATAACCGGTAGCACCGATGCAGGAATAATGGATCATGTCTGTTTTCCTCCTTATTATCTCTCGCCGGATGGCTTTGAAAATTCTGTCTACAGGCATTGAATTTTCTTAACGCCTATTGTATAATCTGCACATAGTTTTGGAAAGCGAATATATTTTTATCTCTGCATTCCAATTTGGAATCTTAACAGCCATATCGACATTGAGGTAACACATCATGAGCATCCGCAAGTACATCGCATACCTCCGCACCGTGGAGACCGGCAGCATCACGCAGGCGGCGAACGAGCTGGGCTACACGCAGTCCGCCGTGAGCAAAATGATCTCGGATCTGGAGCAGGACTGGCAGGTCAAGCTCCTGACGCGCAACCACTCCGGCATCGAGATCTCGTCTGACGGCATGGTGCTGCTGCCCACGATCCGCGAGATCGTCAAGGACTATGAGGATCTGAACTTCGCCGTCTCCGAGCTGCACGGCGTGCAGTCCGGCACGCTGCGCCTGGGCTGCTTTACGAGCCTCGCCATCAGCCTGCTGCCGGAGATCCTCAAGGACTTCCACCAGCGCTATCCGAATATTCAGATCCAGCTGCTCACGGGCGAGTATTACGAGATCTCCGAGTGGCTGCGGCGCGGCGCGATCGACTGCGGCTTTCTTGCCATGCCAGCCTCCAGCGACTTTGAGACGACCCCCATCCTGCACGATACGATGGTCGCGATCCTGCCCAAAGATCATCCGATGGCGGACGCGCCGGTCTTCCCGCTCGAGCAGCTGCCGCACGAAAACTTCGTGCGACTGATGGAGATACAGGACTATGAATTCAACCGCCTGCTCGATCAGTACAACATCCACCCCGAGATCACCTACGACGTCACGAGCGATTTCGCGCTGCTGTCGATGGTCGAGGCGGGTCTGGGCGTGAGCATCGTGCACAGCATCCTGCTCCAGCCGGAGCGCTATCACGTGGCGAGCCTGCCGCTGAACGTCGCGCAGTCGCGCGAGATCGGCGTGGCGGTCAAGAAGGGCTTCCTGCCCTCCACGATCACGCAGCTCTTCCTCCAGCATGTCGTCGACTATACGCACGGCATCGAGGAGGTGACCGTGCGCCGCTGAGGCGCTCCTTCGCGTGCAGCTGTCCGCGGTTCGCGGAATCCAACCGCAGGTTGGAAAGAAAAACGAGCGATTCAACCACCGCGCCATTGTCTTTTCCTCTGTGCGCCCCCTATACTGGGGCCATACCGGTAATGCAAACGCCGCGGCTGCAGCACGGGGCAAGGAAGGATCTGTTACCATGAAGGCCATCACATACCGGCTCCGGCGCGAGACGCGGGGGCTTAGAAATCGGGAGACGGCACTCGACGCGCTCACCCGCGCACTCGGCGCGGAGCGCCCGCCGCTCGCATTCCCGATACTCGGCGCGTTCCGCTGAGCACGCCGCTTTCACGATGACGCAGGACAGGAGGATATAACTATGGAAGAACTGACGATGGGCGCGCGCATTGCGCGCAGCCGCAAGGAAAAGGGAATGACGCAGGAGGCGCTGGCAAATGCGCTGGGCGTGAGCAATCAGGCCGTCTCCAAATGGGAGAGCGACGTATGCTGCCCCGACATCCAGCTGCTCCCGCCGCTCACCGACGCGCTTGGCATGACGCTCGACGAGCTGTTTGGCCGCGAGCGCGCGGCGGACGCGCCGGCGGACGGTCAGGTGCTCCCCGTGAGCGCGGAGCTGCCGTGGGCGGACGACGATTCGATCCACGCCGTGCTCTTCCAGGGGCACCGGCTGCTCGTGCCGAAGGCGGGCAGCCTCTTCCGCCACGACAAGTATGACAAGGTGCGCAAGACCGTCGAGCTGCATTTTTCCGGCTCGGCGCAGGATATTTACAGCGACTTTTCCGTCGTCTGCACCGATACGACCATCAAGGGCGGCATCCAGGCCGGCGACAGCGTCACCTGCGGTGATGTTGGCGGCGGCGTGAACGCCGGCGACGGCGTAAGGTGCGGCAGTGTCGGCGGCAGCGTGCAGGCGGGCGACAGCGTCACCTGCGGCGGCGTGGGCGGCAATGTGCAGGCGGGCGACGGCGCGAGCATCAGCGGCAATGTCGGCGGCGACGTGACGGCGGGCGACAGCGCCCGAATCGGCGGCAATGTAGAGGGCAGCGTCCGCGCAAGCGACAGCGTCACCTGCGGCGACGTCGGCGGCGACGTGACGGCGGGCGACAGCGTGCGCTGCAGGTCCGTCGGCGGCAGCGTCAACCAAAAGTAAAAAGCGGAAGAGCGCGGCACGGAACCCGCGCTTTTCTTCTTGTCAAGCGGCGGGAACTGTGCTACCATGGGCTATAACAGAAAAAAGGTGGGATCACGATGGAAAATACCTTTAAAAGCTCCGTCTTCGGCGGCTTCAACCGCGACGACGTTATCCGCTATATCGAAAAGACCGCGCTTGAGAGCAAGCAGCGGATCGAGCAGCTCGAACAGGAGAGCGACGCGCTCTGCCGCGAGAACGCCTCGCTGCGCGACGAGCTCTCCGATGCCAAGGGCGCGCACGACAAGCTGGCCGGGTCCTACAGCGCGGCACTGGAATTGCAGGTAACGCTCAAAAAGCAGCTCGGCGAGGCGCAGGAGGCGCTTGCCGCCCTCAAGGCGCAGTACGAGACCGATGCGCAGGCGCTCGAAGCGCTGCGCGCACAGTCTGCACAGGAGCAGGACGCGCTGCGGCAGGACTATGAACGCCGCCTGCGCGAGCAGAAGGGTGCGCAGGAGCAGGCGCTTGCCGAGGCGCGCGAGTCCTCCGGCGCGCGGCTCTCCGCGCTGGAATCGGAGCGCGCGCAGCTTGCCAGTGAGCTGGAGACGCTGCGCCCGCAGCTCGACGAGTACGCGCGCGTCAAGGCGCACATCGCCGAGATTGAGCTGTCTGCGCGCGAGCGCGCCGACGCGCTCGACACTGCAACGCGCGTAAGAGCGCAGGAGCTGATCGACGCCTGCACCAAGCAGTGCGAGCTGGTCATCGCCACGCTCGGCACCACCTGCGCCAATGTTTCCAGCGAGCTGCGGCGCACCGACGCGATGATCTCGCAGCTGCCCGCCGCGTTCAACACGCTGCGCACCGACTTAAAGGAGCTGAAAAAACTCGAAGGCGAACAGTAACGCATACAAAAGAGGGCGCGTTCCCGATGGGAACGCGCCCTCTTTCCTTTTTACGACAGCCGGTACTGCTCGAAAACCGTCTCAAATTCGTCCAGATGGCCGAGCAGCCCCTCCGGCGCCTCCGTGCGGTAGAAAAGCACGCAGCCGCCGCGGCGCAGGATGAGGAACTGGCGGACGATCCGATCCTCCGGCGCGGCGGAATTCGGGTAGCGGAAGAACGTATTTGCGATATAGTACGCCTCGTCAAAGCTGTCGGCCTCAATTTTTCGTGCGCTGCTCTCATGATGGTCGCCGCTCGCCGCGAAATAATCGCGCAGCTCATGCGTCAGCGGAGCGGCCAGCGCGGAGATGCGCAGCGCGTAAAAGTCCAGCTCCGTGCTGTAAAGCCACCAATCGCCGATCATCCCCGCGTAGGGCGGCTCGCCCAGAGCGCTTATGTGCCCGCCGAGCACCGTGCGCTGCTCGCACAGCTCGTACCAGTCCACCGCGTCTCCGCCGAGCATCTCGGCGCTGACATAGGGCAGCGGCGGCGTGTCGTACATTTCACCATCGGAAGCGCCGCGGCCGTACAGGCCCAGCACGAACGTCAGGATAAGAAAGACGACCGAGACGATCTTACCGGGCTTTGCCCAGCGGTCGCGCCGGGCGGGGCCGACGGACTCGCCGTTTTCCATCGCGCGCTTGAGCGCGCGGAGATTGCGCCGCTCCTGCGCGTCGCTGAGCGCCGCAAAGACAAGGGAGCTGAGCAGCGACACGCCCTGTACGATCGACTCCGTCCCGACGGTGATCAACCCGCGCACCGGAAGGTCAGACTCTCTTACAGTCCACCAGCAGAGCAGCGCCGCGGCAAGCGGCAGCAAAAGCTGCGACAGGCGGCTGCGCAGCAGCTTGCCGCGCACCGTGCGATAGGCATAGCTCTCCGTACACTCGCGCGGCGCGGGGGTGTGCGCCGCCGCCTCGCCGCGCCAGACGTAGAACACGCCGTTTTTCGACGTGCAGACAAATTTCCAGCCCGCGAGCGCACGCCTTTTGCGCAGCGCGGCGTCCGGCCCGCCCTTTTCCGCGGCGGGCTCAAGATAAAACTTGCAGCGGCGCGGCTCGCCCGTGCGGAAGCGGTTCCAGTCGACCAGCTCGTCGCCGTCCGCCGCGCGCTCGGCGAGCCACCGCTCGATTCCGCGCGGATCGCAGGCGCTGCCGCGGAAGCTCTTTTCCGACAGCCCGCCCGCGCCGCTCTCCGTCTTCGGCGCGCTCTCCGCATTATTCGCGCAGGCGGTCTCCTCCGCCGCCTGACGGCTCAGCTCATGCAGCTTTTCGTCCATATCGCGCCCTCCCCCTCTTCTCTCTGTGCTCAAGTATAGAGGGGAGCGGACTTTTTTTCAAGCAAGTTAAATGAGCGGCGCGCTGTTTCCGCGCAAGGCAGATGTTACATCGCAGTTTTTTCGAAAAGATTGCACGCAGACGTGCAACTTTTCCGCTTCCGCAGCCTTATAGCAAAAGGGGCTGCAGCTGGCGGCCTGCCATCGCCGCCTCGACCGCCGGCAGGATCCGGCGGAAGTCCGCGATGAGCGAGGTGGGCTTTGCTTCGGCATTGTCCTGCCCGAAGGGGACGAAGTAGTAGTTCTTGCGGTTCAACAGCGCGGCGATGTTCGGCGCGCTGGCGGATAGGCCGTCGTTCGTCGCAATGGCGAGCACGACGGGCTTGCCGTTGCGCAGGTGGCCCTTTGCCGCCATCGTCACCGGCCCGTCGGTGATGCCGTGGGCGAGCTTTGCGAGCGTGTTGCCCGTGCAGGGCGCGACGACGAGCACCTCCATCGCTCCCTGGGGGCCCAGCGGCTCAGCCTCAACAATGTCGCGCACGGCGCTGCGGCCCGCGATGGCCTCAACGCGGGAAACAAAATCCTCCGCCGTGCCGAAGCGCGTGGAATAGCGCGCGGCGTTTTCTGACAGAATGGGCACAAGCTCGTGCTCGCGCGCGATGTCCTCGTAAATTTTCAGCAGCTCGGGATGGTTGCAGAACGAGCCGCAAAAGGCAAAACCGATCTTCATACGTCCTCCTCCAAGAGTTTACATAAAGTCTTTTTGATCGCAAGCGCCGCCGTCTCCGGCGCGACGCGCCCGGGCAGTCCGCCCGCCTTGACATAGGAAAGGCGCAGCTTTTCCACCGCTGCAGGGTCGAAGCCGCTGCGGCCCGCCAGCTCGATGAGCAGCGCGTCGGCCGGCAGCTCGGAAAGGAGCTTTTCGTCCATCACCTGATGCGGCACGGTGTTGAATACGACGCGGAATTCCCCCAGCGCGCCGCTCAGCCGGTTTATGTGCAGCGGCGCGTAGCCGAAGGCGTCGATCCATGCAAGGTCGGAGAGCTTTCGCGCGCTGACCGTGACCTTCGCCCCCAGCGCGTGCAGATCGTGCGCCAGCAGCTTTCCGATGCGGCCGAAGCCGAGCACAAGACAGGGCGTGCCGTGCAGCGTGACGCTCGTGTGCTTCATCGCCGCTTCGATCGCGCCCTCCGCCGTCGGGATCGCGTTGCGCACGCTCAGCTCCTCGGCGGTGAAGTAATCCGTGACGGAAAGCCCCAGCGCGCGGGCGCGCGCCATCGTCTCCGCACCGGCATTGCCCGCAAAGATGCGCTGCGTCGGGCGCAGCGCGCGCAGCAGATCGTCCGCCGCGACGTCCGTGCCGGCGAGTTTTCCGTCCCTTTCCATCGGCAGCGGCAGGACGATGATCTCCGCTTTCAGCGCGTCGCACAGCGCGCGCTCCTCCGGCGCGCCGTCAAGCCCCCACGAGCAGACATCGTATCCGTCCGCCGCCATCATCTGCGCGAGCAGGCGCATGCGCGCATCGCCGCCCAAAAATGCTATCGTTCGAGCCATCTCATTCCCCCTTTTCCATAAAGGGTATGCGCGCGCGGCGCAGTTCTTGATTGCAAATCGCGCGGCGGCATGATAAGCTTGAAAAAACGGGAGAGGACGTGGACGCGGGATGCTGATTGATCTGAAATACTGGCTCATCAACCTCGCGCTGCTTGCGGCGGCGCTGGCGCTGCTGCGCCCGTGGCGCGGGCCGCTCCAGCCGGTGCGCCCCGCCCACGTTTTCTGCGGCGTTGGGCTGGGGCTCGTGCCGGTCGTGCTCGTGGGCGCGCTGAATATCGCGCTCACAGGCTCGTTTTCAGTGCTTCAGTTTCTCGCGCTGCCAGCGGGCAGCGCCGCGCAGTTCTTCCTCTTTCAGCTGCTGGTCGCGGCGGCAGAGGAGCTGTTTTTCCGCGGGTGCTTACAGGGCGCGATCAAACGGCGGTGGCAGTCCCCCGCCCTCGCCGTCGCGGGAAGCGCGCTGATCTTTGCGCTCGCTCATCTGACCGGCGGACGGGCCGGTATCGCGCAGTTCCTGATACCGCTCTGCATCGGGCTGCTGTTCGGCGCGGCGTATGAGAAATGGCGCGGCTGCACGATGCTCTCTCTCATCCTGTCGCATCTGCTGTACGATCTCGCGGTCACGAACGTCCGGCTCTGACGCGGGCCGGCGGCGCAAAAAAGCGGAAGGGACCTCACGGTTCCTCCCGCTTTTTCGATCAGTTTTTATGCGGCGAGCAGGCTCTCCTGCTGCTGGAGATAACGCCTGACCACGGCGGCGGCCTGCGCCCTCGTCAGCGGCGAGAACAGCTCGAGCTGCTGCGCGCCGTCGCCCTTCAATATCCCCGTGCCGATCGCCCAGCGCACGGCGTCCACGGCATAGTCGGACGCCCCGGGCACGTCCGCGACGCCGCTGAAGGCGCCGAAATACTCCGGTATCTGGCCGGTCGTCACCGCGCAGCGGTACAGGAGCGTCACCATCTCCTGCCTGTTGATCGGCGCGCCCGCACGGAATGTCATCTGCTCGAGCAGGCCGTGCTCCTCCGCCCACGCGAGCGCCGGACCGTACCAGCGCTCATTGGCCGTTTCGATCCGCGGGCTCCCCGCGAGATTATAGGCGATCTGGAGCGCCGTCGCCCAGGTCACAACGCCGTTCGGATCCATGCGCCCCTGCCCGTCTCCGTGCAGGACGCCGTGCGAGGCGGCGAAGCGGATGTCGTCATAGTACCACGCCCCCGCCGCCAGATCGGCGAACGGCAGCAGCTCGCCCGTCACCGTGACCGTGCAGGACGCGCTGGCGCGCCCGCAGCTCGCCGTGATCACGGCGGTACCCTCCCGCAGCGCGACCACGCGGCCCTTCTGCACCGACGCGACCTCAGGCGCATCCGACGTCCAGACCACGGCTTTGATGCCCGCGTCCTCCGGCAGACACGCCGCCGTCAGCGTCAGGCTGCCGCCCGCAGTGAGCGACGCCGACTCCGCGGAGAGCCGGATCTCCTCCACCGGCTTCTGTGTCCATGGATTCTCCGGCCGCGGATCGGTCGGATCCCAGCCGCAGTCATCGGGGATCGCGTCCACGAGCCGCTCGGGCTTTCCCAGCGGGCCGGGGTCGTCGCTGTCGTAGATGGTGACCCGCGTGCCGGCGGGACAGTTTTCATAGATCCATTTTGCGTCGGCCGTCTGCATGCGCACGCAGCCGAGCGAGGCGACGCCGCCGAGCATATTATACTCCGAGGCGATCAGCTTCGACGGGTCCGGCGCCGTATAGCAGACGGAGTGGAAAAGGTAATTGCCCCTGAACTGAGTGGAATACTGGCCGTAGGAGCCGTCGAACATCAGGCACCACTGCTTTCTGACGTTCGTGAGCTGGAAGCTGCCGAGCGGCGTGGCATGGCCCTGCCGTCCGGTCGAGCAGATCATCGCTTTATAGGGAACGGTATATTCTCCGGCCTCGTCCTGCGTGTACACCGTCACGGTGTTCATTTTCCGGTTGACCATGATATAGTACGGGCTTCCCGCAGCGGAGGCGGAGCCGGCCTCCCCCGCCGTGAGCAGGCCGCTCAAAAGCACCGCCGCCAGAAGCGCCGCGAGGACGCGCAGCCGTTTGTTCATGTGCAGATCCCTCCGATTTCTGAATACTTTTGCCTAATTATGACAGTATATGCCAAAAAGCGCAAAAAGTCCAGAAAAAGCTGAAAAAGCACGCAGTCTCCTGAAGCCTGCGCGCTTTTGGTATCGTTTATTTGACAAACTCATAGGCGGCGAGAACATCCTTGATGCCCTGCTTGTCCGCGCTCTTGATCGTCAGATCATAGTACTTGCTGTCGCCCTCGAAGCGAACGATCGTCTCCGACGAATCTGCGATCGCTTCGAGCATTTTGATATCGGCGTCGCCGGGCGCAAAGTCAGCGACCTCCCAAACGTCGCCATGGTCGTTGTCCCTTTCGACATCGAAATAATCAAAGTATTTCGTATATTTTTCGCCATCGACCAAAAAGGTGATCTTTGTGAAGAAGACCCAGTCGTCGCCGGTGTAATTGCACTTCAGGCGAAGCCATGTACCCGAGCTGTTCTGGCCGATGTAGGGAAGGACAAAGCTTCTGGTATTGATATACGTCGGTTCGTTTTTGGACTGATACCACGTGATGCCTTCGACCTTGTCCGTCTCCGTTTTCAGCTTTGAAAACGCTTCCTGTCTGGCCTTTTCCTTCGCTTCAGCCTTCAGGGTCTCTATCGTCTGCACCGCGGTTTCCAATGCCTCCGCATTTGTCACCCTGCTCTTTGCGGCAGCGGGCAGGGAATCATAGGCATCCTTGACCGCGGTGATCTTTTCCTCGCTTTGCAGCGAGACCTCGCCGATCTCATCAATGCGCGCAATGACCTCTTGCGCCTTTAAGCCGGCCAGCGCTTCCTCCGCCGCCAGCAGCTCGGAGTAGTTGGCGACCCGCTTCTGAACGTCCGCATCGCTGCCGTCATACAGCTCCCGCGCGGCCGTGATGCGAGGCTCGCTGTCCAGCGTCACCTTTCCGACAGCGGAGATCGCAGCGGAGATCTCATTCGCAGCCCGGTCTTTCACAAGCTCATCGTACTGGCTGCGCGCATCCAGCAGGAGCTGCTCGTTCTCGATCTGCGACCGGTCCTTCTCCTCAAGCGCGGCCACGGCGTTTTCGGCTTCGATGATCCTGCTTTCACTGTCAAGCGTCACCTCGCCGATCGCAGCGATCAGGCCGTCCGCGCTTTTGGCCGCGTCGCTCTTACAGGCTGTCAGCGCGATGCACATCACCAGCGCCAATACAAGTAGAAGATGCTTTTTCATATTTTCCATAGTTCCTTTCGTCAGCGGAACGGGCCGCGGCAGCAATTGCGGCGCATTCCTTTTCATATCCCGTGGTTCTCTCTCATTTTGGGCGATAGTTATAGGATACGGCGCGAAAAGGTCGAAAACAATAAGCTGGGAGCATAGGGTCTGAGATTTATTTGCATCTTCGGAATGGCGAGGCGGACATCTGAGAGAGCAGGCCGCGGCGGGGATCGTCCGCGCTTCTCCCAGGCCGCATCCGACGCAGACGCGCTCCGTATCGCAAAAGGGCATTTTTTGCCCGCCATGCGGGTTGACAAGCGCCGCCTGCCGATGTATAATTTTTGTTATGCATAATTCTGATTATGTATGGAGGTATGGTCATGCCAGCAAAAGCAAAGGTCACAAAAGAAATGATCGTTGACGCAGCCTTTGCGGTCGCCCGTGAAACGGGCGCGGGGAACGTCAACGCCAGAACGGTATCGGAAAGGCTGCATTGCTCCACGCAGCCCGTCATGTATCATTTCGCAACGATCGAAGAATTGAAAAGGGCCGTCTATGCAAAGGCGGACCGCTATCACTCGGACTATCTGATGGAGCTGAAGCGTCCTTCCAACGGCGTTATGCTCGGGATCGGGCTGAACTATATCCGCTTTGCCATCGAAGAACCGCATTTGTTCCGCTTTCTTTTTCAGTCGGATCTTTTCGGCGGGGCCACGCTGCTTGAGCTGATCGACGCCGAGGAACTCACCCCTGTTCTTTCAGCGATGCGGGAGGCGCTGGGGTTCGGCATGGAGCAGACGAAAAAGGTCTTTCTGACGGTTTTTCTGTTTGCGCACGGGTATGCGAGCATCATCGCCAACAATTCGCTGAAATACGACGAGGAGACCATCAATTCTCATCTGGAACGCGCCTATAGAGGCGCAATACTGGCTGCTCAGGAGGAAACGACATGAAAACGCTATATGAAAAAAATGAGCTGAGGTTCGCCCTCGTATGGATCGCGGTCTACTGCGTTCTGCAATCGCTGGCGAATCCGCTCAATGCGCTCATCGGGATCGACTACGCGGCAAGCGCCGCTTTCTGCGTTCTGCAGGCCGTCGTTCTTTTCACCTTTATCCGAAAGAACGATCTCATGAAGCGGTACGGGCTTTGCAAATCGCCCGTTCCCGCGCGGCGGTTCCTTTACTATGTGCCGCTCGTGATCCTGGCGTCGGGAAATCTCTGGAACGGCACCGCGATGAATTACACGGCGGCGGAAACGGTCTGCCGCATCGTGTGTATGCTCTGCGTCGGATTTCTGGAGGAGGTGATCTTCCGCGGGCTTCTGTTCAAGGCCATCGCAAAGGATAACATCAGGTCGGCCATTATCATCTCCAGCGTGACCTTCGGCATCGGGCATATCATCAACCTGTTCAACGGCAGCGGCATGGATCTTGTGAGCAATCTGTGCCAGATCGTCTTTGCCATCGCGGTCGGCTTCCTGCTCGTCACGATCTTCTATCGCGGCGGGAGCCTGATCCCCTGCATCATCGTTCACTCCGCCATCAACACGCTCGGCACGTTTGCCAATGATGCGGCGCTCACCACGGAAGCGCGTCTGCTCCATATTGCCGTTCTGATCGCCATTACGGCCGCCTATACCTTGATCCTGACAAGAACGCTGCCGAAAATGGTGCGGGAGCATACGGATGATATCGTCTAATTTACGGGAGGGAACAGATATGAACAGCAAGCTGACTTTTCGGAACGCCGAGCGAAAGGATACGGCATTGATCCTGCAATTCATAAGGGAGCTTGCCGATTATGAGAAAATGCTGGACGAGGTGGTCGCCGATGAGGCGACACTGGAGGAATGGATCTTCGAGCGGCAGAAGGCGGAGGTGATCTTTGCGGTCGAGGATGGAACGGAAGTCGGGTTCGCCCTGTTCTTCCATAATTTTTCCACCTTCCTTGGGCGCGCGGGCATTTATCTGGAGGATCTGTACGTCCGGCCCGAATGCCGCGGGAAGGGCTATGGGAAAGCGATCCTGAAAAAGCTGGCGTCCATTGCCGTCGAGCGCGGCTGCGGCCGTCTGGAATGGTGGTGCCTTGACTGGAACAAGCTGAGCATTGACTTCTACCTTTCTCTGGGGGCGGAGCCCATGTCGGATTGGACGGTCTACCGCATCGCGGGAGACACGCTGAAGCAGCTCGCAGACTGAAACACGGATCGACGGAGGGAACGATGGAACACACTGGCATACTCATCGGCTGCTGCGGGCTTGACTGTGAGGCCTGCGACGCCAGGATCGCAACGATGACAAACGACAATTCTCTGCGCGAGAAGACCGCCGCCCTGTGGACAAAGCTCAACGGGGTGCCGATCACGCCGGAAATGACCCGCTGCACCGGCTGCCGCGCGGAGGGCGCAAAAACGCCGTTCTGCGACAGGCTCTGCCCCGTACATAACTGCGTGCGGGAGAAGGGGCTCGATACCTGTGCGGACTGCGCGCAGATGGACGGATGCCCGACGCTGGGACGCATCGCAGCAAACAGCCCGTTCGTTTTGGAAAACCTGAAGCATCTGCGCGAGGCGAACTAGATGGAACGATATATCGCCCTGCTGCGGAGCGTCAACATCAGCGGCAAAAACAAAGTGCCGATGGCAGAATTGAAGAAGGGCTTTGAAGCGCTCGGCTTTATTGAGGTCAGGACCTGGCTGAACAGCGGCAATGTGATCTTTTCCGGCGAGGAAGCGGATGCAGCGGCGCTCACCGGCCGGATCGAGCGCATGATCCAGCGTCAATTCAGCCTGGATATTTCCGTTTTCGTCATGGCGCAGAAGGAGCTTGCGGACATCCTGCGCCATACGCCCGATTGGTGAGGAACGGAGGATCAGGAGATCTACGATAACCTTATTTTTATCCTGCCGCCCACAGCCTTCAAGGACGTCTATCACGAGATCGGCGAGCCGAAGGAGGGGCTGGAGCAGATACAGGAATATAAGGCGGCCGTGTTCTGGTCGTTCAGCCGAAAGGACTATCAGAAGACGAACTGGTGGTCAAAAACGGCCAGCGCGAATATCGGCTCGAAGCTGACGATAAGAACGGCGAATACCGTCAGGAAAATTGCCGGTATGTGAGCGGAACTGCGGACAGGACGGCGCGGGCTCCATCGCCGGTTGAACGCGCCGCGATGTCACAGCGAACGGCAGAATGCCGCGCAAAGGCCCCTGATCGCGGTCGAGCCCCTCAAGAAGCAGGCTGACCTGCCGCAAATGCGGCAGGTCAGCTTTCTTATACGCTTTTCCAGATCCGGTCTATTGCTCCAAAAACCGCCGCAGCATCGCCGCCAGCTCCGCGCGCGCCGCTGTTCCCTTCGGGTCCAGCGCTCCGCCGCTCCTGCCGTTCATGATCCCGCTGCCGACCGCCCAGTTCAAGGCGGATACGGCCCAAGTGCTGATCTGTCCGCGGTCGCTGAACTGCGCGAGATGATCTGCAAGCGTCACCGCATCCATCCCCTTGAAAACAGCATACCGGAACAGCATCGCCGCAAGCTGCTCGCGCGTGATCGGCGCTTCCATGCTCGTACCGTCGGAAATACCGTTTTCCATCGCCCACGCGCGGCCTGCCGCATACCACGGCGTACCGCCGGTGCTCACGCCCTCCATACGGGCAAGGATGGTCACGACCATCCCGCGTGTCACCGCCGCGTCAGGGGCAAACTCCGTACCGGAGACGCCGTTCATCAGCTTCTTTTCACTGACATAGCGTACATCTTCATCGAACCAGTCGTTTTTGTCCACATCCGTAAAATCTGAGCCGTCTGTCGTGTCCTCCTGCTTGCCTTCATCCTCCGCTTTCGAGGGCTGCGGCACAGGGGGCGTAACGGGAGCAGCGGGCGTCACAGGCGCGGGCGCCGGCAAGACAGTGCGTTTATAGCCGCAGGTGTTGCAGGTGGCGTCCGCATCGCTGCTGTAGCCGTGCTCCGCTTTGTCGCGCACACTGGCTTCCGGATCCGGACAATCCGCATCGGCGCAGACGCGCCAGTGATGCGTCGTGTCCTTGTCCCATGTTTCGCTGTAGCTGTGCGTGTGGCTGGGCTCCGGCGATCCGCCGATCGCGGGAATCGTCTGCCTCTCTACGTAGCCACAGGTGGTACAGCTGCGCTCACGCTCGCCGGTCTCCGTCGCGGTGGGCTGCCGGGTCACATTCCAGCTGCCGTAATCGTGCGTGTTGAATCCCGTTGTGACTGTGCAGCCCGTGCAGACGCGCCAGTGATGCGCCGCATCCTTGTCCCATGTTTCGCTGTAGCTGTGCGTGTGGCTGGGCTCCGGCGCGGGCGCGGAGGCATCCGTGACGGTGACGGTGCAGGTGTCGATCCGGTTTCCGTTCGCGGTGCGGACGACGATCATCGCCATGCCCGCGCCCTTTGCGGTCACGTTGCCGCTTGCATCCACCGCTGCGACCGACGTATCCGTGCTTTCCCAGCTGACACGCCGGTCATCGGCATCTGCCGGAGCAACTATGGCGGTCAGCGAGGTGCTTTCGCTCTTTTCAAGGCTCAGCTTCTTCATGTCCAGCGACACGCCGGTGACGGGGATCGTCTGCGCGCCGCCGACCCAGCGCGCCACAAGCGTCATGCCGCCGGTCACGGGATCGTACCGAAAATTCCAGTGCTTTCCGTTGTAATACCAGCCGTCAAAGACCGCGCCCGCCTTTGTCGGGTCCTCCGGCTCGGTGACGTGTGCGTTGTGCTCGATGCCCTCCTGTGCCGCGATATCGGTGCCGCCGGCCGAATCAAATTCCACGGTGTAGACCGCAGGCGTCCACGCGGCGTAGAGCGTCATATTTCCTTTGACTACATCCTTTTCAAAATCCCACTTGCGTCCGTCTTTGTCGCGCCATTCCGCGAGCGTATAACCGAAGCGGACCGGCGCGGGGTCCGGCTCCACAGCGCAGGTGTTGTACCGCACGTTCGAGATCTTTTGTTCGATAGAGTCCCCGCCGACCATGAAAGCGCCGCCGTTTGCGTCAAACGTTATCATAAACACGGCGGAATGCGATATCCAGCGTGCCGTAAGCGTTATGTTCTCGGTGACGGCATCCGTTTTGAAATCCCACTTTTTATTGCCATAGTACCAGCCGTCAAAATCGTACCCCTCTCTGCTCAAGTCAAGCCGGCCGCCGCGGTAATCGTAGTAGGAGATCGGGCTGCCGGTAATGGTATAACATTTCTTCGTTACCGGTGTTCCGCCGGCTGCGTCAAAGCTGACAGTGCTCACGCCGGAGTTTTCGCCAAACGTGCCGCCGCAGATGTATCCGCTATCGCCGCTGTTTGTCACCCAGCCTTCAAACGTGCCGCCCGAAATGGTGCCCGCGTTGGATACATTTCCGGTAAACGTGGTGCTGCCGGCCGCATCCTCACTGCAGCCGATCCTACCATTGGAAATGCGGACTGCACACTCCACGGTACCGCCGTCGGCGTTCATCCGGTCGTCCTCAATAAACAACCCGTCGCCGTAGGCATAAGAGTTCCCCGTTGACGTGCAGCTATCGGCAATGGTGCCGCCGGTCATCCGGAAGCTGCCGCCGGAGTAAACGCCGCCGCCGGAAACAAAGCTGTCGCCCGTCGCGGTACAATTGCCAATATCGCCGCCGCTCATGACGAACGAGGATGAATTGCGTGCGTATACGCCGCCGCCCGCAACGTGGCTTTTGGCTGCCGCCTTGCAGTTGATAATACTGCTGCTTTTCTCCATTGTAAGCTCGCCGGCATCGACATAGACGCCGCCGCCATAGCAGTAGCCGCCGTCATCGCCGGCCTCAGCCGAGCAGGAGGCAATGCTGCTGTTATCCGTCATCAGCATAGATGCAAATCTGCTGACATGCACGCCGCCGCCATACGCATTGGAACTATCGGAGACGGCGCTGCAGCCGCTGATCCCGCTGCTGCCGCGCATTTCGAGCTTTGCATCGGAATCAAGATACACGCCGCCGCCGCTTTGGGCTTTGCAGTTGAGGATATCACTGCCTTCCAGAATGAGCGTTGCGCCGGGGCCGACATATACGCCGCCGCCACCCTCGCCGGTGGTATCTACGCCGTTTCGGATCGCGCCGGCCTTCGTCCCATCCTTATCCTTCTGGCTGTCTTTGACGGTCAGTGTGATCCACGTATCGGAGCCGAGCCTGACGCCCCTGAACCGGCCGCCGGATCTCGGCTCCAGATAATGGCCGTTCAGATCCAGCGTAAGCGTGCGCTTGATCTCCAGCGTGCTTTCAAGGGAAATGTTAGCCGTCAGCTGAATTTCCGAAATGCTTGCGTTCGCAGCCGCGGCTCTCAGCTGGGCGTCGGTACTGACCTGCGTGACGCTCGCGGCGGAGGCTGCGACGCACAGGGTCAGCGCCGCGCAAAGGATCATCAGCAGGTGAAGCAGGCGTTTTTTCATCTCTCGTCCTCCCTTTCGGTCTGCGTCTTTCCCGTACCCCGTGAAAAGGCGCGGGCAAAGGAGCCTTGCATGGGGATGAAATCCCCATGCAAGGGGGTACCCCCTTGCGCTGCGATCGGTCTTGCACCATCCCGCGGAAGTCCATTCGCGCCGAGACCGGCACGGTGCCCCTCCTGCGGGCTGGTATGTATATGGATCATTGTGTCATATTCCCCGCAAAAAAGCAACCGCTTTGTGCATCGCTCCCCTGTGCGCAAGAGCGGCTATCGGCGGCACCGTCATGGCGAGGAGGCCTTTTCCGCGGCTCCCACGGCGGTATTGACTCTTAGCGTGTAGCAACGATTTTAGGCAGATTGTCTCGCGGCTCGCCGCCGCTATGCGACGATCATTTACCGCTATGTGCAGCATAACGGCGGCGGCTTCAAGGGCATGTGGTACTTCCCGCTGAACTGCTCGGATGCGTCATATGCGGACGAAGCGATGCACTGGTGCGTTATGAACGGCATCCTCGAGACTGACGAAAACAACAACCTCCGTCCGGCCGCTCCCGCTGCCCGCGCCGAGACCGCGCACGCTTACCACATCCTCGCAGCAGTCAACAAGTGAATATTCCAAAAGCCGCCCGTGAGGAGTTCACGGGCGGCTTTTTGGTGCGCTTCGCACTGCTGCGGCGGTAACGGCAACATCTGATCCATCTTCCCCACGCAGGGAAAATGGTAACGCCCTAACTGGCGAGGCAAGCGGGGCGGCAATCGTCGCTCCGCTTTGATTTTTTGGAGAAAGGAATGATTTCATGAGCAAATCTGCGATCTACACGACCAATGTCAGCAATCCCACCGTTGCGGCCGGCGGCATCGTGCCGGTCGGCACCACTGCACGCCGCTATGGGTGCAATGTCCGCCAGGACGGCAACGCGATCGTGCTCTGCGGTCAGGGCTACTATCTGGTCGACGTGAGCGCGACAGTAGCCCCCTCCGCTGCCGGTAACGTCTCTCTGACCGCGCAGACGGTCGCTGCCAACAGCGTAGCCAATCTCAAGCTGACGGCCATCGTGCGCAATGCTTGCGGCTGTGAGAGCTCTCTCCTGTCGCTGCTCCTTGGCGGCGTGGCATCGGTCATCAATAACCTTGCGGTCACGGTCGAGAAACTGTGAGGTGCGCCCTATGAAACTCATTGAGAAGCTTGTCGAAATGGTCGACGAGGAGATTGAGGACGCCAAGAAATACGCAAAGTGCGCCCTTGAGTATAAGGATGAACGTCCCACGCTGGCGAAGACGTTCTACGACCTCTCGACCGACGAGCTGCGCCACATGACGCTGCTGCACAACGAAGTCACAGCGGTGATCCAGCGCTACCAGCAGGATCACGGTGAGCTGCCGGAGGGAATGCGCTCGCTGTATGACTACCTGCATGGCAGGCAGATCGAGCGCACGGCGCAGGTTCGGCGCATGCAGGACATCTACCGCGGGACGTAGCACTGCGAAAGTAACCGCGAGAGTAACAGAACAATTTCTTCTAGTTCTTCCATACAAGTACGATCTCAAACAGTTCTTTTGCGCTGTCCTTGATCATGTGCTGGAACTCCGGTCGATCTGCTGTTTTGGCAGATAATGCCCTATCAATATACGTTCCGACGATCAACGCTCAATATAGTCATCCATCAATCCTATCAATACTGGTTTTGATGGATGGGATAGGAGGATTATGTCACAGAAGTTTTTGAAATTTACAAGCGAGAGCTTATCTGCATCCTACATACCGTTTCCACGGTTTTTGATGGAGGATAGTCTTGCTGAGCTATCCAACGATGCAAAAGTGCTGTACGCCCTGATGCTGGATCGGGCAAGCATTTCAAAAGTAAACGGTTTTCTCGAAACTGACGGTACCATCCGGATGTACTTCACCGTGGAACAGGCGCAGAAGAAACTGCGCCGCAGCCGACAATGTACTACGAAAGCGAAGACGGCAAAAAGGCATTTGCCGAATGGAAAGCAAAGAAGGAGATTTCGGACTCCGCGTCTACATAAAGAAAGCGGAAGGATTGCCACAATCGGCAATCCTCCCACTTTTTTCGTTACCAGTCTTCAATTTCTTCCATAAAAACAATAAATCCGAACCCATGACCAATCGGCAAAAGGTTCGGATTATATTGTTTTGGTGGAGATTAGCGGGATCGAACCGCTGACCTCTTGACTGCCAGTCAAGCGCTCTCCCAGCTGAGCTAAACCCCCAACTTGTACGTTCCCGTCCTCGCCGGAACGGCCCGGAACAAATAAGAATATAGCATAAGCGTCTGCATTTGTCAATAGCCTTTTTGAGTTTTTTTGCGCATTGGCGGTTTCCGTGCCAGCGGTGCTTTTCCTGCCGGTGCGCGCATAGAATAGCGGCGAGGTGGTCAGTTTGAACGAAGCCCTGCTTTCCCCTGCGCCGTCATTTGAGGCGGCGCTCATGCGCGCATTCGGCCCGCGCGAGGAGCTGCGCGCCATACTGCTGCACGCTCTGCGGCGCGGCACGGGCGGCCGCGTCCTGCTGCTGATGATGCCGGACGACGCGCTCTGGCTCATCGCCGCGCATGACAGCGCGCCGCCGCACGGTACAGTGCTGCTGGAGCTGACGGTGCCGTCCGCACCGGTCAGCGAGGAGGTTCTCGCTTTGCGCGTGGATGTGATCGACTGGCGCGGCGCCGCACATGCCTATGACGCGCTGCTCGCGCGCCGCGCGCGGCGGCCGATGCCGTAAAACGGCGGCAGGAGCCGGCTCCTGCCGCCGCCCTGTCCGTTCCGGAGGGCAGAACGAACTACCCCTTGCTTTTTCCGCGCGGCATGGTATAATACTGCCTTGGGAATGAGGTTCTCCCGTGGCGAACGCCTAAACCGCTTGTAAGCTGATGACTTCTGTGACTTTATCACAGGGGCATTGGCTTTTTTCATGCCCCGAAAAGGGGGTTTTTTTATGCTGCTCTCACTTGCGCTCGTTCTTCTCTGCGGCCTTGCGCTGGCGGCGCTTTTCCGTGCGCTGCACCTGCCGCGCATCATCGGTCTGCTGCTTGTCGGCATCCTGCTCGGCCCGTGCGCGCTCAATGTGCTCGATCCGTCGCTGCTCGCCATCTCCGCCGAGCTGCGCAAGCTCGCGCTCATCATCATTCTGCTCAAGGCTGGCCTTTCGCTCGACCTCGCCGACCTCCGGCGTGTGGGGCGTCCTGCGCTGCTCATGTCGTGTCTGCCTGCAAGCTTCGAGATCCTCGGCTACGTGCTGCTTGCGCCGCGCCTGCTCGGCCTTACGGCCGTTGAAGCCGCTGTCATGGGCGCAGTGCTCGCGGCAGTCTCGCCCGCTGTGGTCGTGCCGCGTATGGTGCAGCTGATGGAAGAGCGCCGCGGAACGGACAAGGGCATCCCGCAGCTCATCATGGCGGGCGCGTCCTGCGACGATATCTTCGTCATCGTGCTCTTTACCACGTTTCTCGGCATGGCGCAGGGCGGGCAGGCGCAGGTGCGCGCGTTTCTTGATATCCCCGTCTCCATCGCGCTCGGCATCCTGCTCGGCGCGGCGGCGGGTCTCCTGCTCCACCGCTTTTTTGAGACGGCCTTCCACCATGGCCGCTGCGTGCGCGGCAGCATAAAGATCATCATCGTGCTGGGCGTCGCGCTCCTGCTCGTTTCGTCCGAGGATCTGCTTCAAGGCGTCGTCCCCGTCTCCGGCCTGCTCGCCGTGGCCGCCATGGCCTGTGCGCTGCGGGCAAAAAGTCCCGTGCCCGTCTCCCGCCGCCTGTCCGAAAAGCTCGGCAAGCTCTGGCTGTTTGCCGAGATCCTGCTCTTCGTGCTCGTCGGCGCGGCTGTCGACGTCCGCTATACCGCCGCGCTGGGCGGCAGTGCGGTCGTACTCATTTTCGGCGCGCTCGTGTTCCGCTCGCTGGGCGTCGCGCTCTGTCTTGTCAAAACGCCGCTCGAGCGGCGCGAGCGCCTGTTCTGCGTGCTCGCTTACCTGCCCAAAGCCACGGTGCAGGCGGCCATCGGCTCTGTGCCGCTGGCGGCGGGGCTTTCCTGCGGCGGGGCCGTGCTGTCCGTTGCAGTGCTCGGCATCCTCATCACCGCGCCGCTCGGCGCGCTGCTGATCGACGCGGCCAGCCCGCGTCTGCTGCACCAGCAGGCGCCCGAGAAGGCGGACTGATCCGCGCGGCGCACGCACTTTGCTCTTGCCCGCACACGGCGGGAATGATATACTGAATGCCGGATCGCATTTTCCCCCCATGCGGAGCATACTGCAAGAAACACACAGGAGGATATGATCGTGAGACCAAACGTCTATTTTTCCAAAACCATCACCCCTGAGAGCGTCGTCGCGCTGTACAGAGCCGTCGGCAAAGAGCTGACCGGCAAGGTCGCTGTCAAGCTGCACTCCGGCGAGCCGGGCAATCAGAACTTCCTCGGCCCCGACTTCTGGCAGCCGATGATCGAGGCCGTGCATGGCACGGTCGTCGAATGCAACACCGCCTATCCCGGCGAGCGCAACACCACCGAGGCGCACCGCCGCACGATGATCAAGCACGGCTGGAGCACGCACTTTGATGTCGACATCCTCGACGCCGAAGGCCCCGACCTTGAGCTGCCCATCCCGAACGGCAAGAGCATTCAGAAAGACCTCGTCGGCAAGGATATTGCCAATTACGACTCCATGCTTGTTCTCTCCCACTTCAAGGGCCATCCAATGGGCGGCTTTGGCGGCGCGCTCAAGCAGCTGTCCATCGGCTGTGCGTCAAGCGCGGGCAAGGCCTATATCCACGGCGCCGGCAACCCCGCCGAGATGTGGACGACCGAGCAGAACAAATTCCTCGACGCCATGGCCGACGCGGCCTCCGCCGTCGTCGACTATTTCAAGGGCAATATGGTCTTCATCAACGTGATGAAGAATATGTCCGTCGACTGTGACTGCTGCGCCGTCGCCGAGGATCCCTGCATCGCGGATATCGGCATTCTTGCCTCGCTCGACCCCGTCGCCGTCGATCAGGCGTGCCTTGACCTCGTCTACGCCTCCGACGACCCCGGCCGCGATCACCTGATCGAGCGCATCGAAAGCCGCAACGGCAAGCGCACCGTCGATTCCGCGGCGGCGCTCGGCGTCGGCTCCAAGGACTATGAGCTGATCGCGCTGTAAGCACTCGTCCGCCGCCTCTTCCTTTTTGAAAAAACCTCTTGACTCTCACATCATGTCAGGGCCTATCCTGTATCTGAGCTCAAAAACACGGAGGTACCGCCATGCTGAAGATCGGAGATTTTTCAAAGCTGTCCAGAGTCAGCATCCGTATGCTGCGCTATTACGACGAGATTGGGCTGCTCCGGCCCGACCGCATCGACCGCTTCACCGACTACCGCTACTACAGCGAGTCCCAGCTGCCCACCGTCTGCCGCATCGCGGCGCTGCGCGACATGGGCTTCGGGCTCTCTGAGATCCGCGCCCTGCTGCCCGTTTATGACGATCCCGCACAGCTGGACGCGCATCTTGCCGCGCGGCAGGAGGCTCTGCTGGCGGAGCAGGCGCAGCTCACGCACCAGCTGCGGCTTCTGGACACAGCCCGCAAGCGGCTGAGAAAGGAAGAAAATATGCATTACAATGTCACCATCAAGACCCTGCCCGAGCGCTACGCCGCCACCGTCCGCATGACCATCCCCCGCTACGAGGACGAGGGGCGCGTATGGGGCGTGCTCTGCAGGGAGACCGCCCCGCTCGAACTCATTCCCTCCGACCCCTGCTACTGCTGCGTCGTCTTTCTCGACGGCGAATATAAGGAGGAAAATGTCGAGATCGAGGCACAGAAGACCGTCAGGAGAGCGTATCCCGACACCGAGCACGTCAAATTCCGCACGCTGCCCGCCGTCACTTACGCCGGCTGCACCTTCAAGGGCAGCTACGAGCAGATCGGTGCCGTCACAGCCGCGCTGACGGAATGGATCGAGGCCAACGGCTACGAATACGCCGGCCCGATGTTCGACATCTACCACGTCAGCCCGCACGAAACACAGGACCCCGCGGAGTTCGTCACCGAGGTATGCTATCCGGTAAAGAAGAAATAAAGATCAAGGAGGGACAGCTCTCGTAAAAAGAGCTGTCCCTCCCCTTTTGCGTCGGAATATCAGCGATTCCTATCTTCTCTTTTTGACGATCCCTACGATCGCCCAGATCCCCCAGCCGATGCCGCACATAAACAGCATAAGCCCTGCAAGGATCGCAAGGAAGGTATAGCCAAAGCTGTCCCAGTCAGTGCTTGTGACCGCCTTGCAGCAAAAAATGAGCGCAGTAAGGGCAAGCACGACCACGGGCAGCAGACGGATCATCCTGCTTCTCACCCTGAAGCAAAGCAAAAGCTGGATCGGCAGCAGCGCAACAGCAGAGACGATCAGGCAGACAGTCGTAAGCTCCGCCCCACCCAGCCAAACGTCAAGCATTCCATCACGCTCCTTCAGAAAACCAGCCTTTTCGCTGCACTTTTATGAGCATTATATCATGTAGCAGCGCAACAGTTCAACACTCTCTCACGCAATGCGCACAAAGTCATGGCCGCCAAAGCGCCGGCAGCGGCTGCCACGACACAGCCTTTGCGCTGCACACCTGCACCCAGCAACAGCAGGACAAAGCCGCATAATCAAGAGGCCGCTATGGCGCAGGTCATATGAGCGAAAAGAGACCGCAAAATACCGGAGGGAGAGCCCCCTTTCCGGTCAGCGTATTCCACCGGCGTGTAAACCAACCTGGTCCTTGCATAGCAAAAGAGGACATCCTTTCAGATGTCCTCTTTCGTGTTGGCGCTACCTATCTTCCCGGGCCGTCGCCAGCCAAGTATTGTGGGCAGAAGCGAGCTTAACTTCCGTGTTCG
>CAKTLG010000029.1 GCA_934572465.1 uncultured Oscillospiraceae bacterium | reverse complement strand
GACGCCGACGCCGAGCGCCATGATGAACGGCACGGTCATCGGCCCCGTCGTCACGCCGCCGGAGTCGAACGCGACGGCGAGGATGCCCGCGTCCGAGAGGAACGCCGCGGCAAACACGATCGCGTAGAACACGATCAGCATCGCGCGCAGCGAGATGGAGAACAGAATGCGCACCATGCACAGCATCAGGAAGAAGCCGACGCCCACGGAGACCGTGAGGATGAGCACGGTGGAATCAATGTCGGGCACATTGCCGGCGAGCACCTGCAGATCCGGCTCCGCCACCGTGATGGCGACGCCGAGGATGAAGCTCACGAACAGAATGAGCGGCAGGTTGCGCGATTTCGTCAGCTTGGAGCCCATGTAGTTGCCGATGCGGCTCATGGACATCTCCGCGCCCAGCGTAAAAAGGCCCATGCCGAGGATCAGCATGGCCGTTGCCAGCACGAACGAGAGCATCAGCCCCGCGTCCATCGGCACGAGCACGAGGCAGATCGCCATGACGATCAGGCTGATGGGCAGCACCGACGCGGCGGCCTCGCTCAGTTTTTCAAGCAGCACCTGTTTCTGGTACAAAACCTCACTCCTTTTCCGAAATATCACATTCATTCTATCAAAAAGCGCGCGCGCTGAACAGGGGCAAAGGGATAAATAATGCGTAAATTTTTCGCCCCGCGCGAAAGGACAAAGAAGAGCCGGAGGGTATCCCTCCGGCTCTTACAAGGCGGTGCCGTATTTATCCGCGCTGCGCGCCGCGCTCAAGAGAGGCGCGGATGTTGCCATCGAGCATATCGCCAAGGTCGGCGAGGAACGTATCGGGCGTGCCCTTCATGCCGCTGCGCAGCCAGTCGGCCGTCAGGCCGGTGAGCGCGGCGGTGTAGAAGCGCGCGAGCGCAAGCACCTTGCTCTCGCTGATGTCGAGCCCCTCGGCCTCCTTTTCCACGTAGGAGAGCATGCCGGCCAGGATCGTCTTGTGGTAATAGTGCTCCAGAATGCTGCGGTGGGCGGAATCGTAGAGGTGCAGGATGGCGCGCTTGTTCTGCGCCGCGAAATCGATGGCGGCAAGAAACGCCTTCTGCCAGGATTCGTAGCTTTCTACGCAGCTGTTGATCTTTTCGATCTCGGATTCAAACACATCCTCGGCCAGCGCGTAAATGTCCGTATAGTAGTAATAGAAGGTGTTGCGCGTGACCTCGCTGCGTTCGGCGATATCGCGCACGGAGATCTTATCGAAGGGACGCTCGGCCAGCAGCTCCATGAAGCTGCGGCGGATCACATTCTTGGTGCGAAGCGCCATGGTGCATTCCTCTCTTTCTGGTGGAATATACCCAGTATACCGTATCCTGCCAGATCTTGCAAGGATAAAAACACCGCTTTCTGAACGGCATCTTAACACCTTTGTGCGTGCGGCGCGATCTGCCAGTTTTCATTTGCCGCGGCGCGGGCTAAAATAGGAGCATTCATTCAAGAGGGGACGGGACGGATATGGGCGCGAAGCGAAAGCGGACATATCTTTTCAGCGCGGCGACGCTCGCGCTGATCTTCGGCGCGCTCATCCTTGTGTTCCGCGACGCGCTGCCGGAGATCATCGCAAAGCTTGGCGCCGTGCCGCTGTGGGGAGTGCCGGCGCTGCTCGGGATGGGCTTTGCCTATGAGGCGATGGAGTCGGCGGTGGGACTTGTGCTGCTGCGGCGCGCAAAGCCGGACGTCACGTTCGCCGACGCACTCAAGCTGACGTTTCTCGGCGTATTCGGCAACATTGCGACCATGGGCGCCGCCACGCTGCCGATGCAGGGCTTTTACCTTTACCGCCGCGGGCTGGACGCGGGCAGCAGCGTCGGCATCATGGCGAGCGAATACGTGCTGCACAAGGTCTCCATCCTGCTCTACGCGACGGCGGCGCTGCTGCTCGGCGGCGAGTGGCTGCGCGAAAGCGCGAGCGGCCTTGCGCGCTATATCGGCATCGGCTACGGCATCGGCGCGCTGATCGTGATGACGCTGACGCTGCTCTACACCTCAAGGCGCGTGCTCGCGCTCGTGCTGGCGCTGCTGCAAAGGCTGCCCGATACGCCAAAATGGGCCGCGCGGCGGGAGAAGTGGTCATCGGATCTGACGCGGCTCAACACCGAGGCGAAGAAGGTGCTGCTCGTGCCGTCCAACTGTGTGCAGGGCGTCGCGGTGAGCCTTCTGAAGCTCTTTGTGCTCTACTGCATCCCGTATGTCAGCCTGCGGCTCGTGGGCTGCACGGCGCTCAGCTTCGCGCAGGTGCAGCTGCTTGCCTCGCTGATGCTGCTCATCACGAGCGCGCTGCCGAACGTCGCGGGCGTTGGGCCGACGGAATTTGCGTTCCTGCTGCTCTTTTCGCCGCTCGCGGGCGGCGGCGCGTCGTCGTCGGCACTGGTGCTGCACCGCGTGGCGACGTACTTTTTCCCGTTTCTGCTGAGCATCCTCGTTTTTCTCCACGAGGAAAAGCGCTCGCTCAGGGACTTTGAACAGTGACCGCGATGAAAGGGGCGTTCTCCCGCATGGGAGAACGCCCTTTTTTCAAATCATTGGCCTTGCTTTTTGCGCTTGAGCTTGTAAAGCTCCTCGGCGGCGAGCCGCGTCTTGGCGACCACATCCCCGCCCTCGAGCGGAAAGCAGTAGTAGAGCGCGTCGCGTCCGCCGATGCAGAGCATATCGCCGATCTCGTACCAGTAGTAGTCGGCGTACAGGCTGTAGGAGGATTCCGGCTTTTGGAAATAGTCCAGCTTGCCGTCGCAGCCGGTCAGGTGGAAACCGCTCGCGTCGTGCCGCAGCCGCCCCTCGCCCACGCGGCAGATCTGGCGGGTGTTGACCATGACGCAGATGCGCACGGGAATGTCGAGCGAATAGCTGCCGCGCTCAAGCTCCTCGCGCACGCACTGCCGCTCCCATGCGTACCAGTCCGGCACGTGGGTGAAGGCGGCCTCGCCGTTCGTGCATTCCAGCGCGCCAAGCTCGGTCAGGCGGTATTCCTTTCCGCAGCGGCGGCAGGTGAGCGTCGTGCCGCGGCCCTCCATCTCGCCCTCGGTCATGCAGTGCGGACACTTGTAGAGCACGCGGTTGAGCCCGTCGGCGCGGAACGGCTCGTCGACCGTGACGCCGTTTTCCTGTTGCCAGCGGAAGTTGTCGAAGCGGAACGCTTCAAAGAGTGTGCCGTTGATCTCATCCACGCTCTTGCGCTCAATCTCGGCGGGGGAGAGGAGATAGCGCATCTCCGCCGAGACGCTGACATTCCGGTTCTGCAGCCCGTTGTAGAGCGGATCGCGCGCAAACGCGCCGTAGGTGCGGATCATCACGACGGGCACGCCCAGCACCTTGACGCACTTGCCGATGCTCTCGGGCAGCGGCGTGGCCGTGCCGTCGAAGCTGTAGCTCGCCTCGGGATAGAGCAGCACGGAGGACTTCAGCTTGCGCACGCAGTAGAGCATGTCGCGCACGAGCGTCGCGTCCGAGCAGAACTTGCGCGTGGGGATGCAGCCGCAGCTGCGCATCAGCCCCTCCTTGCCGACAAAGCCGTCCGACGTGCAGACGATGTTGAACGGGCGGGGGTAGAGCACTGTCGCGGCGATCTTGAGATCGAGAAAGCAGGAGTGGTTCATCAGCACAAGGCACGGCTCCTCGTCGCCGAGACGCTCCATGCCGACCCGTTCGCAGCGGAAGTGCGTGGCGCGCAGATCGGGCGCGGAAACGGCGCGCAGCAGCGCGCGGAAAAGAAGCGGCGGCCTGCGCGGCGGGAGGTGCTTCTGCGGCGGCTGGGCCAGCGCCTCCTCATAGCTCATGTCAACGACTTTGATCTTCATGGCGCTCCTCCGGTATCACATGGACGTTCAGGTGGTCATAGGTCATCTCGACGCCGTGCGCGGCAAAGGTCTCGCGTAGCCGCTCATACAGCTTGAAGTAGGTCGTCCAGTAGTCGCCCGCCGCCGTCCAGCAGCGGAGGGTGTATTCAATGCTGCTCGCGCCGTAGTCCGTGAGATACACCGTCGGCGCGGGATCGCGCAGCACGGCGGGGAAAGCGGCGATGGCATCCATGCAGGCGGCCTTGACCGCTTCGCTCGGCGCGTCGTAGGAGGCTGTGACCTTGCAGACGATGCGCCGGCGGCCGAGCGTCGTGTAGTTCACGATCTTCGAGCTGGACATCTCGCGGTTGGGCTGGAGCACGAGCTGACCGTCAAAGGTCTCGAGCTTCGTGTGGGTCAGCGTGATCTCGCGTACCGTGCCGGTCGTGCCGCCGACCTCGATCTCGTCGCCGATGGCAAAGGGATGCGAGAAAAGAATGACGAGCCCGCCTGCGACGCTGCCGAGGATATCCTCCGCCGCGAGCGTGACGCCCAGCGTCAGCACCGACATGACCGCCGTGAGCGACGCGGTGTTCACGCCAAGCGCCTCGGCGGTGATGATGATGGTCAGCAGATACAAAAGCGCCTTGACGCTTGTGCAGATGATCCTTTGCAGACGTTCGCCGAGGTGCTGCGAGCGGCTCAGCAGCCGCGTGAGCAGCCGCAGCGCGAGCCGGACGGCGAGCAGACAGACAAAAAGCGTGAGCACTGCGGAAAGAATGCGGCTCAGGCTGTAGCCGCCGAGTGAGAGCGATAAAAGCTCGGAAAGCTGCTCCATGGGGAGATCACTCCTTTCAATGCCTTAGTATATCAGCTTTCCCCATCGCTTGTAAAGAGCGCGTTAAGCCTGCGTGTGAAAGGAGGTTGCAAAGAGGAGACAAAGCGCATATGATAACGGATAAGAGACAAGAAGGAGAGAACGTCCATGCTGCCCTATGCCCTGATAGACCTGCACTGCGATACGCTGACCAATTGCATCTATAAAAATACGCCGGGCGTCGATACGCTGAACGATCCCGCCCGCGTGTTTGCGCTTTCGCGCCTGCCGCGCGGCGTCCGCTGGGCGCAGCTTTTCGCCGTGTTCCTCCCCGATACGCTGCATGGAGAGGACGCGATCCGCTTTTTCGATGCCGCCTGCGCGGACTTTGACCGGCAGATGGCGAAGTACGCGGCGCTGGCCATGCCGTGCCGCGGCGCAGCCGACATGGAGCGGGCGTGGGCGGCGGGGAAAACGGCGGCTTTTCTGAGCGTGGAGAACGGCGGGGCGCTGGCGGGGGAGCTTTCGCGGATCGCGCTGCTGAAAGAGCGCGGCGTGTGCGCCGTGACGCTCACGTGGAATGGGGAAAACGAGCTCGGCTCGGGCCATAAAACGCCGCGCGGACTGACGGAGGTTGGCCGCGCCGCCGTGCGGGAGCTGGAGCGCTGCGGCATCCTTGTCGACGTCTCACACCTGAACGACGCGGGGCTGGCGGATGTGCTGGACACGGCGGAGAAGCCGTTCCTTGCCACGCACTCCAACGCCCGCGCGGTCTGCGCGCACGCGCGCAATCTGACCGACGCGCAGATCCGCGAGCTGGTGCGGCGCGGCTGTCTTATCGGGCTGAACTACTTTGGAACCTTCGTGCGCGACGGCGGCGTGCGGGGCTATGACGATCTCTACCGCCATGTGGCGCACTTTTTCGCCCTCGGCGCGCAGAGAAGCCTGGCCCTCGGCTCGGACTTTGACGGCGCGGCGATGCCGCCCTGCTTCGATACGCCGGAAAAGGCGGCGGGCTTTTACGAATACCTGCTCGCGCGCGGCATTTCCCGGGCGGACGCCGACGGGATATTCTACGCCAACGCCCGCGCGTTTCTGCGCAAAAATCTGCCCTGAGCCGCACTTCCCTCTTGGCAGAGGGGGCGGGGCTGTGGTATGATGCGTAAAAAAAGACGGGGGAGGCGCAGGCATGGCGAAAAGATCGGGCCGCAACACGAAAGGGCGCATTGTCGCGGCGGCGTGGAAGCTCTTTTACGAGCAGGGCTACGAGGAGACGACGGTGGAGGACATCATCTTTGAGTCCGAGACCTCCAAGGGCTCGTTTTATCACTATTTCGACGGGAAGGATGCGCTGCTGTCCTCGCTCTCCGTTCTTTTCGACGAGAAATACGAGGAGCTGATGCGTGAGGAGCACGACGGCATGGGCTGCATCGCGCTGCTCTGCTGGCTCAATCAGGAGCTGTTCAAGACGATCGAGAACACGGTGTCCATCGAGCTGCTGGCGCAGCTCTTTTCCTCCCAGCTCATCACGCGCGGGGAAAAGCACCTGCTCGACCGCAAGCGCACCTATTACCGTCTGCTGCGCCAGATCGTCTCGCAGGGACAGGAGAGCGGCGAGTTGACCGACACGCGCACCGTCAGCGAGATCGTCAAGGCCTATGCGATGTTCGAGCGCGGGCTGATGTACGACTGGTGCCTCTCCGGCGGGGAATACTCGCTCGTGCAGTACGCGGGGGAGATGCTGCCGCTGTTTTTGGATGGCTTCCGCAAAAAATAATGGATTTCGTTCAGAGATAGAATACGATATCGTCTGGTAAAAAAGAATGATATTATAACGAAAAAATGAAATATGGATAAACGCCGTACAGGATTTGTTCTGTAGGGCGTTCTGTATTTACGTCTATTTTCTTTTGTGCTATACTGCGCGGGTCAGACAGCAAAACAAAGGAGAGAGAGCATATGACTAGTGCACAGATCATCATTATTGTGACCATCGCCCTCTACCTCGCCGCCATGGTGCTGGTGGGCGTTTACTTCGGGAAAAAGGACGGCGGCAGCAGCTCGGACGACTTTTACCTCGGCGGACGGAAGATGGGGCCGATCGTGACCGCCATGAGCGCCGAGGCAAGCGACATGAGCAGCTATCTCCTGATGGGCCTGCCGGGCCTTGCCTATCTCTGCGGGCTGCCGGAGGTCACATGGACGGCCATCGGCCTTGCTGCGGGCACCTACCTCAACTGGCTGATCGTCGCCCGCCGTCTGCGCCGCTACAGCGCGCGTCTCGGCGCGATCACGGTGCCGGACTTTTTTGCCCGCCGCTTCGGCGATGAAAGGCATCTGCTCTCCTGCCTTGCGGCGGTGACGATCCTTGTGTTCTTTATCCCCTACACGGCCTCGGGCTTCAAGGCGATCGGGACGCTCTTCAGCAGCCTCTTCGGCGTGGATTATCATGCGGCGATGATCGTCGGCGCGGTCGTCGTGGTAGGCTATACGGTGATGGGCGGCTTTATGGCCGTGTCGTTCACCGATCTCATCCAGTCCATCTTCATGACCATTGCGCTCATCGTCATCGTGCTTTTCGGCATCAAGCAGGCGGGCGGCATCGACACGGTGATGAGCAACGCCCGCGCGCTGCCGGGCTATCTCAGCATGACGCAGGGCTACGACGCATCGACCGGCACGGCTGCAACGTTCGGCACGCTGAGCATCGTCTCGACGCTTGCGTGGGGCCTCGGCTACTTCGGTATGCCGCACATCCTGCTGCGCTTCATGGCCATCCGCGAGGAGAAGGCGCTCAACCAGTCCCGCCGCATCGCAACGATCTGGGTCGTCATCTCCATGTTCATCGCGGTCTTTATCGGCGTCATCGGCTACAGCGTGTCCGCTGCGGGCAAGGTGCCGTTTCTGACCACCAGCTCCGACGCGGAGACCATCATCATCAAGCTCGCTGATCTCATGAGCCGCCACGGCGTGCTGCTGGCAATCATGGCGGGCGTCATCCTCTCCGGTATTCTGGCGGCGACGATGTCCACCGCCGACTCCCAGCTTCTTGCCGCCGCATCCAGCGTGTCGCAGGATCTGATGCAGGACTTCTTCGGCGTGAGGGTCAGCGCGCACGCGACAATGCGCGCCGCGCGCCTGACGGTCGCGGCCATCGCGGTGATCGGCGTGGTGCTGGCGTGGGACCCCAACAGCTCGGTGTTCCGCGTGGTGTCGTTCGCGTGGGCGGGCTTCGGCGCGGCGTTCGGCCCCGTGATGCTCTTCGCGCTCTTCTGGAAGCGCGCGAACCGTCAGGGCGCGCTCGCGGGGATGCTCACAGGCGGCGTGATGGTCTTCGTGTGGAAGTACCTCGTCGCTCCGATGGGCGGCGCATGGGCGATCTACGAGCTGCTGCCCGCATTCATCGCGGCCTGCATCGCGCTCGTTGCGGTGTCGCTTGCGACGCCTGCGCCGGAAAAGGAGGTCACAGCGGTCTTCGACGAGGTCGCCGGTGCGCGCGTAAAGTAAAAAAGCATCGAAAGGCGGGGGCGCTCAGCCCCCGCCTTTTTTGCCGGAGAAATGCCGAGCAGGACGGCGGCGTTCGCCGTCCTGCCGAGCGGCGGCAGTGAATAAAATGACAGTTTCAGCCAATTGACTATTGAAAAAGCATTCATCATGCATTATCGTTGATAATGTCTATTTATCAACTTCTCGCGCAGCAAAAAGCGAAAGGAGACAGTGCATGTCCAGACTTGATATCATGACGCCCTCCCGCGCGCAGACCGTGATCGACGGGCTGTACCGCGACGTGGAGCGGCGCATCGCGGCAAGCCCTCCGGGGCTGTGTCCGGTGGATCTCGCCAAGACGTTTCTTGACCTCTGCCACGCGCAGACCTGCGGCAAGTGTGTGCCCTGCCGCATCGGCCTCGGCCAGTTGTCCACGCTCATGGAGCAGGTGCTTGAGGGAAAGGCCACGCTGGAGACCATCTCGGTCATTGAGCGCATGGCGCGCGTGATCGTCAACAGCGCCGACTGCGCCATCGGCCGCGACGCGGCGCGGCTGGTGCTCGACGGGCTCACGGGCTTCCGCGACGATTACGAGGAGCATATCCTGCGCCACCGCTGTCTCGGCGGGATGCAGAATCCCGTGCCGTGCGTGGCGCTGTGCCCCGCGGGCGTGGATATCCCGGGCTACACGGTGCTCATCAAGTACGGCCGCTATGCCGACGCCGTGCGCCTGATCCGCAAGGACAATCCGTTCCCTTCGGCCTGCGCCTACATCTGCGAGCATCCCTGTGAGGCGCGCTGCCGCCGCAACATGATCGACGACGCGGTCAACATCCGGGGACTCAAGCGCTATGCCGTGGACAACGCGGGCTATGTGCCCCATCCCGACTGCGCAGAGTCGACGGGAAAGACCGTCGGCATCGTCGGCGGCGGCCCGAGCGGCCTTTCCGCGGCGTACTATCTTGCGCTGATGGGCCACAAGGTCACGGTGTATGAAAAGCGCGCGAAGCTCGGCGGTATGCTGCGCTACGGCATTCCCGCCTACCGTCTGCCGCGCGAGGTGCTCGACGCGGAGATCGCCTCGATGCTCTCCATCGGCATCGACGCGCATGTCAACGTCAACGTCGGCGACGACGTGACCTTTGACGAGCTGCGCCAGAAGTACGACGCGCTCTACATCGCGCTCGGCGCGCACACGGACAAGAAGACCGGCATCGAGGGCGAGGACGCCGAGGGCGTCATCTCCGCCGTTGAGATGCTGCGCGAGATCGGCGACGACCACATGCCGGACTTCCGCGGCAAGGACATCGTCGTTATCGGCGGCGGCAATGTCGCCATGGATGTCTGCCGCAGCGCGGTGCGCCTCGGCGCGCGCAAGGTCAGCTGCGTCTACCGCCGCCGCCAGGAGGATATGACGGCGCTGCCCGAGGAGGTCGAGGGCGCCGTTGCCGAGGGCGTGGAGCTTGTGACGCTGCAGGCCCCCGTGCGCATCGAGACGGACAAGAACGGCCGCGCGGCCGCCCTCTGGACGCAGCCGCAGATCATCGGCGAGATGGACAAAAAGGGCCGTCCCGCGCCGGAGCAGGCCAAGCGCAGCGAAAAGCGCATCGCGGCGGACCGCATCATCGTCGCCATCGGTCAGGGCGTGGAGACCCACGGCTTTGAGCAGAGCAAGATCGCCATTAAGCGCGGCGCGTTCGTCGCCGAGGCGAGCGGCCAGATCGACAACATGGACGGCGTCTTTGCCGGCGGCGACTGCGTCACCGGCCCCGCGACCGTCATCCGCGCGATCGCGGCGGGCAAGGTCGCCGCGGCGAATATCGACGAATACCTCGGCTTCCATCACGAGATCGACCCCGGCGTGGAGGTGCCGACGCCGCGGCTGAACAACAAGCCGCCGCACGGCCGCATCAACACCACCGAGCGCGAGGCAGGCGAGCGCAAGCATGACTTCAAGTGCATCGAATGCGGCTTTACCGATGAAGAGGCCTATACCGAGGCGTCGCGCTGCCTGCGCTGCGACCACTTCGGCTACGGCGTGTTCCGCGGAGGGAGGAAGGGCAAATGGTAAAGAACGTCACACTGACCATCGACCACAAAAGCGTCACCGTGCCGGAGGATACCACCATCCTCGAGGCGGCGCGCAAGCTCAATATCCACATCCCCACGCTCTGCTACTTAAAGGACATCAACGAGATCGGCGCATGCCGCCTCTGCTGCGTGGAGGTCAAGGGCATGGCGCGCCTTGTTCCGGCGTGCGACAACGTAGTCGCTGACGGGATGGTCGTTTTCACCAACAGCGCCAAGGCGCGCGAGGCGCGCCGGCTGAACCTGCGCCTGATCCTCTCGCATCACGATACCTCCTGCACCAACTGCACGCGCAGCGGCAGCTGCACGCTGCAGCAGCTGGCAAGCGATTTCAATATGCGCGGCGCGCACTTTCCGCAAAGGCTGCGGCGCGAGCCGGTAGACTTTACGACGCCGCTCATCCGCGAGAACGACAAGTGCGTGCAGTGCCTGCGCTGCATTCAGGTGTGCGAAAAGATCCAGACGGTCGGGATCTGGGATCTGCTCGGCACCGGCTCGCGCACGGTCGTGGACGCGTCGTATAACCGCCGCATCCAGGATACCGAATGCACGTACTGCGGCCAGTGCATCACGCACTGCCCCACGGCGGCGCTGCGCGAGCGCGACGATACGGGGCGGGTCTACGACGCGATCGACGATCCGAACACCGTGACGGTCGTGCAGGTCGCGCCCGCCGTGCGCGCGGCATGGGCGGAGCAGTTCGGCCTTTCGAGCGAGTTCGCAACGCCCAGGCGCATGGTCGCGGCGCTGCGCGAGCTGGGCTTCGACTATGTTTTTGATACCGATTTTGCCGCCGACCTCACCATCATGGAGGAGGGCAGCGAGTTCGTTGAGCGCTTTACGCACAAAGAGCAGTACCAGTGGCCGATGTTTACCTCGTGCTGCCCGGGCTGGGTGCGTTTTTTGAAGTCCCAGTACCCTGAGCTGACGGCGAACCTCTCCACGGCCAAGTCTCCCCAGCAGATGTTCGGCGCGGTCGCCAAGAGCTACTTTGCCGAAAAGGTCGGCATCGACCCGAGGCGCATGTTCGTGGTCTCGGTGATGCCGTGCGTTGCCAAGAAGGCCGAGTGCGCGCTGCCGACGATGCGGGACGACGCCGGTACGCCGGAGGTCGATGTCAGCATCACCACGCGCGAGCTTTCCATCATGCTGCGCGCGAACCATATCGACCCGCGCTATCTGCCGGAGGAGGAGTTCGACAGTCCGCTCGGCTCGTCCACGGGCGCGGCGGTCGCCTTCGGCGCGACCGGCGGCGTGATGGACGCGGCGCTGCGCTCTGCGTATTACCTTGTCACAGGAAAGAATCCCGACCCCGACGCCTTCACCGCCGTGCGCGGCATGGACGGGTGGAAGGAAGCGACGTTCAATATCCCCGGCGCGGGCGATGTGCGCGTTGCGGTCGTCAGCTCGCTGGGCAGCGCCCGCAGGCTCATTGAGGCTGTGGAGCGCGGCGAGGCCAGCTATGACTTTGTTGAGGTCATGGCCTGCCCGGGCGGCTGCGCGGGCGGCGGCGGACAGCCCATCCACGACGGCGAGGAGCTTGCCGAGACGCGCGGGAGCGTCCTCTGGCGGCTCGATCAGGATACGCTGCTGCGCTTCTCGCACGAGAACGCGGACGTTAAGACCTTGTACAAGGACTATCTGGGCGCCCCGCTGGGTGAAAGATCACATCATCTGCTGCACACCGATCATTTCGGCTGGGAAATGCCGCAAAAGACTCTGTAAAGCGATGAAAAAGCTCTCCGTATTCGCATACGGAGAGCTTTTTGCTGCCTGTCCGGTCAATAGCTCCACGAGAAGATCGTCGCGCGGCCGCTCGGCGCATCGAAGAGATCCTCGCCCGCAACAGCCTTGACGCGCAGGCCGTCGGAAGCGCGCAGCAGCGTGAACGCGCCGCAGCGCACCGTGCCGCCGGTCTCGTTGAGGTGATAGCTGAAGACCATGCCCTCGCCGTTCGTGCCGAGGTAATTGATCTGGCCGGTGTACTCATAGTAGAGGTGTGTTTCGGTGTTGATGTCCTGCACCGTGATCCCGCCGCCGTCGGTCAGCGTGAGAACATAATCGCTGACATAGCTGCCGCCCTCGGCGGTGTCATGCGTGACCTCCGCCGTCCACGAGCCGAGAAGTCCGGACGGCACGGTGTAGTCCGCGTCGCTCACGGGGCCGGAGAGGTCGTGCCGCACGCCGCTTGCGTCGACGGCGAAAACGGTTTGATATGTGCCGTATTCCTCCTCCCGTTCGCCGCTCTCGAACGAAACGATATTGCTCACGCCGCCGAGCGGCCCGCCGTCGCAGAGGAAGCCCGCCGTCAGCCCCTCGAGGAGATTCACGTATTCGACCGTGCCGTCCTCCGTGAGCAGGAAGACATAGGGGAAGTAGCCCTGACCCACCGAGCCGACGAACACATCCGTATAGTTTGAATACAGGCCCTCCACGGGGCAGATCGTCACATAGTCGAAGCCGAAATTCTCCGCATACCATGCGGAGTCCGCCGTTTGTTCAAAGCTGACGGCCAGTTCGCCGTCCGCGAGCGCCGCCGTAACAAAGCTGTCCTGCGCGATCTTCTCGACCGTTTCGCGCGCTGAGAGATCGAGCGTAAGGTCGGTATCCTCGCTCTCCGCTCCGGCGAACGAGCCGATGGGCACGATCATGTGCAGCGCGCCGCCGTCGAGATAAAGCCGCATTTCCGCGTTGATGTTCTCGTCCGAGAGCGTCCAGGCGCGGCGCTCGGCATAGGCGGCGGCAAAGTCCGCGCCGCCGCAGAAGAGCTGCGCACGATAGAGCGCGTCAAAATGGCCGGCCGCCGTGCGCCGCGCCGCGTCGACGAAGTCCGCCTCGCGCAGATCGCAGCGGGCGAGCAGATCCTCGCTCGTCAGGCGCTGGCCGCCGAAAAAGTCGTAGCTGTAGACCGCAAGCTCGCTCGTATCTCCGTCCATCACGGCCTTGAGGACGAGGCAGACGAGGCTGTCGTTCCAGTGGCTCTCCCAGCTGACAGACAGGCACGTGAGCGAGGCGCGGGAGGCCATCATGGTCTTCTGATCCTGCACGAGCGCGCCGAAGCGGTCGGCGATCTCGGCGTTGAGCGCGTCGGCGACCGCCGTTTCGGATATGAGCTGCGGGACGCGGTAGGAATACGCGAGCGTATTGCCCTCGCCGTCGGTGTATTCGCCCTCCTCGCTGTAAAGCTCGGAGATGAGCGAGTCGCCGTAGGCCGGCGCGGGCGCGTCGCCGTCGGTCTTTTCGCCGCAGGCGGCGAGGGAGAGGAACAGAAGCGCTGCGAGCAGCGCGGCGGAAATACGTTTCATGGGAGTCTCCTTTTTGGATGCACGTGGCGCGGCGTGTCCGCGCTCCTGCTGCCATTATACCGGATCGTGCGCAAAGCGCAATGGGCTTTTGCGCGTCTTGTCCGGAAGATTGACAGAATGCGGCGCAGGTTATACAATAAAGCGAATCTATCAACGCTGGGAGTATTTATGTACGATTATACCGAAGCGAAAATGAATGAGGACGATATTCGCGCCATCAGCTCCATCGGTCTTGCCCATCTGGGCGACGCGGTGTACGAGCTGCTTGTGCGCACGTATCTGTGCGTGCATGGCAAGGCGACGGGCAAGGGGCTGCACCGCGCGACGGTGGAGCTCGTCTGCGCGCCGCGGCAGGCGCGCTTTGCAGAGGCGCTGCTGCCGCTTTTGACCGAGGAGGAGCAGGCGGTCTTCCGCCGCGGACGCAACGCCAACGTCCACTCCATCCCCCACCACGCCGAGCGCGCGGACTATCAGAAGGCCACGGGCCTTGAAGCGCTGTTCGGATGGCTGTATCTGCGCGACGATCATGCGCGCATCAACGAGCTTTTCAACCGTATGATGGAGGAAGACAATGCCACTTGACGCGATCTGCCTGCGGGCAGTTTTACAGGAGCTGCGCCCCAAGCTCATCGGCGCGCGCATCGACAAGGTACAGCAGCCCGCGCGCGACCAGATCGTGCTGCTGCTGCGCGGCAATCTGCGGCTGCTGCTCAACGCGGGCGCGAACCAGCCGCGCATCCAGCTGACGAATATCTTGCGCGACAACCCCGCCCAGCCGCCGATGTTCTGCATGCTGCTGCGCAAGCATCTGGTCGGCGCGCGCGTGCTGTCGGTCGAGCAGCCGGATCTGGAGCGCATGGTGATCCTGACGCTCCAGTGCACGGACGAGCTTGGCGAGATGAGCCGAAAGCAGCTCGTGCTTGAGTGCATGGGGCGGCGGTCAAATCTCGTGCTGCTCGACGCACAGGGGCGCATCATCGACTGTCTGCGCCGCGTGGACGCCGACCTTTCCGCCGCGCGCCAGCTGCTGCCCGGGCTTTTCTACCGCCTGCCCTCGCCGCTTGACAAGCTGTCGCTGCTCACGCAGGAGGAGGACGCCGTCGCCCTTGCGCGGCGCGGCGGCGGGGACGAAGCCGCCGTTGACAAATGGGTGCTCGACCACTACACCGGTATTTCGCCGCTCATCGCGCGTGAGTTCGCCTTCCGCGCGGGCGGCGAGACCGACGTGCGCTTCGGCGCGCTCGACCCGTCTCAGCGCGAGGCGCTGGCGCGGGAATTTTCCGACACGGCCAACGCGGTAAAGGAAGACCGGTATACGCCCGTTATCCTCTACCGCGACGGCAAGCCTGTGGATTTCACCTACCGCCCCATCGCGCAGTACGGTGCGGAGACGCAGGTCGAGACGCGGGAGGATTTCTCGTCGATGCTCGACGAGTTCTACGACGCGCGCGAGCGGCAGGAACTCTCTGCCCGCCGCGGCCGCGAGCTGACGCACGCGGCGACGGTCGCGCGCGACCGCATGGCGAGGAAAGCGGAAAACCTGAAGCGCGATTACGCCGCGACGCAGAAGCGTGACGAGTTCCGCCTGCGCGGCGACCTTATCACCGCGAACCTTTACCGCATGAAGGGCGGGGAGAGCGTCCTGCGGGCGGAGAACTACTATGAGGACGGCTGCCCGCCCATCGACATCCCGCTCGACCCGCTGCTCACGCCCCAGCAGAACGCCGCGAAGAACTACAAGCAGTACAATAAGCTCAAAACCGCCGAGTTCCACCTGCGCGGGCAGATCGAAAAAGCGGAGAGCGAACGCGCGTATCTGGAGAGCGTCTTGCAGGAGCTTGCCCAGGCGGAGACGGAGCAGGAGTTCGGCGAGATCCGCCGCGAATTGCAGGAGACGGGCTATATCCGGCGGTCGGGCGGCAAAAAGGAGCAGAAGCGCGCCTTCGCGCCGCGCACGTTCAAGACCTCGAACGGCCTTGAGGTCCTTGTCGGCCGCAGCAACGTGCAGAACGACCAGCTGACGAAAAAGGCCGACAAGCGCGACTATTGGTTCCACACCCAGCACATCCACGGCTCGCACGTCATCCTGCGCTGCGCGGGGCTCGCGCCCGACGGCAGCGATCTGCGCGAGGCCGCGATGCTCGCGGCCTACTTCTCGCAGGCGCGCGAGAGCAGCGGCGTCCCCGTCGACTGCTGCCCTGTGAAGTTCGTCAAAAAGCCCGCGGGCGCGCGCCCGGGCATGGTGACCTACGACAATTACCGCACGCTTTACGTCACGCCGGACGAGGCGCTCGTGAAGAAACTGCAAGGCAGATGAAGACAAAAGGGAGAGGACTAAGTCCTCTCCCTTTTTGCTGTAAACGGGGTTAGATGTGAACGACCTTCAGCTCGCTCGCCTCAAACAGCCCGAGCCGCTTGCCGACGTTGACGTAGACCTGCGGGTCGCCGCTCGTGCAGATGGTGAACGTGCCCTTCTTCTGCGGGTTGAGCGCGTTCTGCCCGGCAAGATAGGCCTTGACGGCGTTTGCCTGCTCAAGCGCGGGATTGATGAGCTTCATCTCGGGGTAGCACTCGCGGAAGTTTTCCTCCACGATGGGGTAGTGCGTGCAGCCGAGGATCAGGCTGCCGACCTTTTCGCGGCTGAGGATGTTGTCCACCTGCGTGCGGATCTCGGTGTTGATGTCGTGCCGGTTAAAGTCGCCGCGGTCAACGAGCGCCGCGAGCAGGGGGGAGCCCTTGCCGACGACCTTGCACGCGGGCAGACCCTGATGGATGAGCTCGGCGTACTTGCCGGAGGCGACGGTGAACTCCGTTGCGATCAGACCGACGCTCGTGAGCTGCTCGCGGATGACGTATCTGGCAGCCTCCTCCACGATGCTGATGATCTGATAGTCGAAGCACGGGCGCAGACGGTCGGCCATCGTGGAGATGGTGTTGCACGCAACAGCCGTGCACTTCACGCCGTTATCGCCAAGGAACTGGAGCATATGGGAGCTCAGCTCAAAGATCTGGTCGGATGTTTTGTTGCCGTAGGGGCAGTTGGCGCTGTCGCCGAAATAGATGATATCCTCGCCCGGGAGGATGCGCTGCAGCTCGCGCACGACGGTCAGCCCGCCGATGCCGCTGTCCATCACGCCGATGGGATCGCCTGCGTTCAGCATGGAAGAAAGCCTCCTTTTTCATTCTGCGCTTATTGTACCACGGGCGCGCGGAAATGCAAGAGCCAAATCATCGCGGTAAATTTCCGCCAAAGATGACGAAAGGGATTGCAATTTTTCATGCACCTGATAAAATACTATCTGGTGAGAGTTGGGCATTTGCCCGAAAGGTTTGCACCGCTGAAGGCGGCGCGGAGAGAATGCAGGATCGAGGTTTGCAGAAGCTATGACGATTTTCAACATCATTACCCTGTTCGGCGGCCTTGCGCTGTTCCTATACGGTATGCGCCTGATGGGCGACGGGCTGAAAAAGGGCTCGTCCGACGCGTTCAAGCGCGCGATGGAAAAGGTGACGAACAATCCGCTCGTCGGCTTTCTGCTCGGCCTTGGCGTCACGGCGGTCATCCAGAGCTCGACGGCGACCATCGTGCTTACGTCCGGCCTTGTCGGCGCGGGCGTGATGACGCTGCATCAGTCCATCGGCGTCATCCTCGGCGCGAACGTCGGCACGACCGTCACGGGCCAGATCATCCGCCTGCTCGACGTCAACGCGTCGGAGACGTCGCTTTTGAACTTCTTCAAGCCCTCCACCCTCGCGCCCCTTGCGGCGATCATCGGCATCATTTTCCTCATGGCGGTCAAGAGCCGCAAGTCCGATACCATCGGCTCGATCGCCATGGGCTTCGGCATCCTCTTTACAGGCCTTCTCAGCATGACGGCGGCGGTCAGTCCGCTGTCGGAATCTGAGACGTTCGCCAATATGTTCTACCAGCTCTCCGGCCAGCCGGTGCTCGGCTTCCTGCTCGGCACGGGCGTTGCCTTCCTGCTGCAAAGCTCGTCGGCGACGATCGGCATTCTGCAGGCCATCTCCACGACCGGCGCGCTGACCTTCTCCTCCGTCTACGCCATCATTATCGGCGTCAACATCGGCGACTGCGTGACGACGGCCATCGTCTGCTCCATCGGCTCCAAGGCCGACGCCAAGCGCACGGGTGTCATCCACATCCTCTTCAATATCGCGGGCTCGCTCCTCATCATCGTGGGGCTGCTGCTCCTGCACTCGTTCGGCGTGCTCGATCCTCTGTGGGACCGCGCGCTGACCTCGGGCGGCATTGCAAACGTCCACACGGTGTTCCGTCTCATCTCGGCCGTCGTGCTGCTGCCGGTGTGCGGCCAGTTTGAAAAGCTCTCGCGCCGGCTCGTCAAGGACGACGTCCGCCTCGGCGAGAATGTCGACCACGAGCTCTCGCTGCTCGACGAGAAGTTCTACAGCTCGCCCGCCATCGCCCTCTCCGGCGCGGCGGAGGCCATCACCACCATGGCGCGGCTTGCCCGCGCGGGCGTTTTGAGCGCGATGGACGTGCTCGACGAGTACAACAGGCACACCATCGACGTCATCAACGAGAATGAGGATCACATCGACAAACTCGCCGACCATGTGGACAACTACCTCATCCGCCTTTCGCCGCACGTGCCGACAGGACACGGCAACGACCTGCTCAACTACTATATCCAGTGCTTCGGCGAGTTTGAGCGCATCGGCGACCATGCCGTGAACCTGACGGAGAACGCACAGGAGTTCATCGAGCGCAATGCGAGCCTTTCATCCGTGGCGCATCAGGAACTCAAAGTGCTGCGTCAGGCGCTCGACGAGATCCTCGGCTACACCTACAATGCCTTTGCCGCTACGGACTATGAGGCCGCGCGCAGGATCGAGCCGGTGGAGGAGGTCGTGGACGATCTTGTCGCCACGCTGCGCTCCAACCACATCCGCCGCGTGCGCGACGGGCAGTGCACGGTCTACGCGGGGCTGACGTTCCTCGATATCCTCGTCAACGTCGAGCGTATCGCCGACCAGTGCTCGAACGTGGGCGTCTTTACGCTTTCGATGTCCGACAAGCATATCATGAACAACCACCACGACTATATCCACGAGCTGCATCAGGGCAAGGATCCGGAATTCAACCGCGCCTATCAGGAGACGCACGAGCGCTATTTCGGCGCGCTGAAGCGCATCGGACGGGATCAATAAACGGGAAAGCGGAACGTCTGCGGACGTTCCGCTTTTTTGTGCCGCCGCTTGCTTTTGCACCGGCGCTTTGCTATAATGACATACAGCGTGATATTTTTGAAAGGATAACAGTGATGAAAGAACTTTTGACCGCCATGCTCGCCGCGCTCGCGCGCGGAGAACGCGTGGTGCTGTGCAGTATTTTTGCCTCCTCCGGCTCCTCGCCGCGCGGCGCGGGCGCGAAGATGGCCGTCTTTGCCGACGGGCATACGCTCGGCACGGTCGGCGGCGGCGCAGTGGAGCTGCGCAGCGTGGAGCGCGCGCTGGAGGCCATCCGCACCGGCGGAAACGAATTGAAAAGCTATGACCTCCGCCCCAACGACGTGGCCGATATCGGCATGATCTGCGGCGGGCAGGTGACGGTGTACTTCCAGCTTTTTACGCCGGAGAACGCGGCGGACACCGCCGTGCTGCGGCGCTGGCGGGAGGGGCTTTCGCGCGATGAGGACCTCTGGCTGCTGCTCGCGCTCGACGGCGAGCGCGTCAGCGAGTTCCGTGTGCTCACGCGCGCGGAGCTCCCGCAGGATAAGCGGGAATGCTTTACGGCCAGGGCCGTCTGGCGCGGCGGCGTTTACGTGGAGCCGCTCGTGCGCGCGGGCAAGGTCTGCATCTTCGGCGGCGGCCATGTGGGCCGCGCGCTCGTGCCGGTGCTGGCAAATATCGGCTTCCGCGTGGTGCTGTTCGATAACCGCGAGGCGCTGGCAAAGCCGGAGAATTATCCCGCCGCCGACGAGGTCGTCCTCGGCGACTTTCAGCATATCTACGACCGGGTCACACTCACGCCCGACGATTACGCCGTCATCATGACGCCGGGGCATCAGGCGGACTTTGAGATATTGTCCCAGGTGCTCAAAAGCGAGGCGACGTATATTGGCTGCATCGGCAGCCGCAGCAAGGTCGCAAAGACGCAGGAGAAGCTGCGCGCCGAGGGCTTTACCGACGCGGACATTGCGCGCATCCATTCGCCCATCGGTCTCCCCATCCTTGCCGAAACGCCGGAGGAGATCGCCATCAGCATCGCGGCTGAGATGATCGAACACCGCGCGCGCCGCCGCTGAGGGCTCGCGCCATGCAGATCGCACCACTTTTGAAGATCGGGCGCGGCGTGACCGCGCTCATTGGCGGCGGCGGGAAGTCGACGCTGATGGAAACGCTGGCGGAGGAGCTGCAAAAAAGCGGGCGCGTCATCATCACGACGACGACGCATATCCGCCGCCCCGAGCGATATGAAACGCTGCTGGACGCGGACGGGGACGCCGTCCGCGCCGCGCTTGCGCGCGCACGTATCGTCTGCGCGGCGGGACAGGCGGAGGACGGCAAGCTCTGCGTGCCGCCGCTGCCGATCGAAGCGCTCGCGCAGCTTGCGGACTATGTGCTCGTGGAGGCGGACGGCGCGAAGCGGCTGCCGCTCAAGGTGCACGCGCCGCACGAGCCGGTCATCCCGGCGTGCGCGCAGCGCACGGTGCTGGTCATCGGTATCGATGGGATCGGAAAGCCGATCCGCGAGACCTGCCACCGCAGCGCGCGCTATGCGCAGCTTGCGGGCGTGAGCGAGGATACGCCCGTCACGCCGTCGATCGCCGCGCGCGTCGTGAACGCCGAGGGCTATGGCGACCGCATTTACATCAACAAGGTCGAGTCTGCCGCCGCGCTGGACGCGGCGCAGGCCATGGCGAAGGAATTTTCCTGCCCCGTGATCGCGGGCAGTCTGCACAAGGGGGTCTACCTATGCTTACGCTGATCCGCGGCGCTGGCGATATCGCCAGCGGGATCGCGTTGCGCCTGTGGCGCAGCGGCATCGACGTGGTGATGACCGACCTTGCGCGACCGACGGCCATCCGCCGCACCGTGGCGTTTTCCGACGCCATCGTCCACGGCGAAACGACGGTCGAGGAGCTGCGCGCCGTGCGCGCGGAGGACGCGGCGCAGGCAAGGATGCTTTTGTGCGAGGGCGTGCTCCCCGTGCTGGCCGATCCCGAATGCGCCTGCCGCGCGGCGCTCGCGCCGGACGTGCTCGTCGACGCGATCCTTGCCAAGCGCAACCTCGGCACAAGGATCACGGACGCGCCGATCGTTGTGGGCGTCGGCCCCGGCTTTACGGCGGGGGAAGACTGCCACGCGGTCGTGGAGACGATGCGCGGCCACACGCTTGGGCGCGTCATTTATACGGGCAGCGCCCTTCCGAATACGAATATCCCCGGCCTGATCGGCGGCTTTGCGGGCGAGCGCGTGCTGCGCGCCCCGTGCGACGGCGTTTTCACCGCCGTTCACCGCATCGGAGACGTTGTTGAAGAGGGCAAGACCATCGGCTATGTCGAAGGCGTGCCGATGAAGTGCACCATCAGCGGCGTGCTGCGCGGTGTGCTGGACGACGGCGTGCGCGTTCATGCGGGCATGAAGTCCGGCGACGTCGATCCGCGCTGCAAGCCGGAATACTGCACAACGGCCTCGGACAAGGCGCTTGCCGTCGGCGGCGGCGTGCTGGAGGCGGTGCTGCACCTGCGCGCCAGGGCGGCGGGGAAGCGGTAGTCCGCTACTGCCGCGCTCTTTGTGCGCGCGAGAGCCAGCCGCGCCCTTCGGTAAAGCGCGCGACGATGAACGAGACGACATAGTCGCCCGCGGAGTTGATCATCGTTGCCGGCGGGTCGACCAGGTTGCCGATCGTCACGGCGATGGGATAGGCAATGGCCATCTGCGAGGGGAAAAAGAGCGCGCAGATGATGTACTCGCCGATGTAGCCGCCGCCCGGGATGCCGCTCATGGCCACCGAGCTGAACACGGCGACGAGCAGGATCTTGGCAAAAAGCCCCGCGCCCTCGAACGGGATGCCGAACACGCCGAAGAGGAACGCGATCTTCAGCACGCAGCTGAAGCACGAGCCGTCCATATGCATCGTCGCGCCCAGCGGCAGCACGAGGTCGGAGACCTCGCGCGGGACGCCGCTTTTCTCCGCGGCCTCCAGATTCGTCGGGATCGTTGCGACCGACGAGCAGGTGCCCAGCGCCGTGACCGCGGGGGCCAGAATGTGGCGGCGCATCACGCGCACGCCCGCTTTTCCGCCGCCAAAGCGCGCGTAGAGCGGGAAAGCGATGAGCGCATAGGCAAGGCACAGCGGATAGTAGACGATCATGGCTCTGCCATAGGCGGCGGTGATCTGCGTGCCGTAGGCCGCCACGAGCGAGGCGAAAAAGCCGAAGAAGGCGATGGGCGCATAGTAGGACACGAGCGTGACGACCTTGAGAAAGCAGTTCGTCAGATCCTGCAGGAGCCGCGCTGTCAGGCATTCCGGCCCGCCGCTCAGATTGACGCCGAAGCCCGTGAGCAGCGAGAAGACGATCAGCGGCAGCATGGCTCTGCGCGAGAGCAGCGCCGCGAAATCCTCCACGGTGAAAAAGTTGACGATCAGCTGTGCAAGGCCGAGCTGCTCGTCGACCACCCCAGCGTCGGCGTGCTCCCACGGTATGAGCACCGGCGGGTAGAGCCGCATGGCCAATATCATGATGGCCGCGGCGATGAGACCCGTGACAACGAAGACCGCGAGCGTCGTTCCCATGATCTTTCCGGCGCGCCGGGGGCTTTTCATGCAGGCGATGGAGCTTGCAAGCGAGCAGAATACCAGCGGCACGACGATGCAGAACATGAGGTTGATGAAGATGGTGCCGAGCGGCGCAAGGCATGTGGCGCCGGGCCACAGCGCGCCGAGCACGCACCCGAGCACGATGGCGAGCAGCATGGCGCCAAGAAAGCCATAGCTGCGCAGAAACGAACGAGACATATGATCCCTCCCTTAAATGATCGCGTTCAACACACTATAGTGGGAGGACTTGGCCGATTATGACGAAAAAGAGCACGTCCTTGAAAGGACGCGCTCTTTTCTGCGTTATTCAAGCTCGAATGCGCCGGTATAGAGCTGGTAGTATGTGCCCTTTTCGGCGATGAGCTTTTCGTGGCTGCCGCGCTCGATGATGCGGCCGTGGTCGAGCACCATGATGACGTCGGCGTTCTTGACGGTCGAGAGCCGGTGGGCGATGACGAACACCGTGCGGCCCTCCATCAGCTTATCCATGCCGCGCTGGACGATGGCCTCGGTGCGCGTGTCGATGGACGACGTCGCTTCGTCAAGGATCATCACCGGCGGATCGGCGACCGCCGCGCGGGCGATGGCGATGAGCTGGCGCTGGCCCTGCGAGAGATTTGCGCCGTTGTTGGAAAGCTCCGTCGCATAGCCCTGCGGGAGACGCGTGATGAAATCGTCCGCGCCCGCAAGCTTTGCCGCGGCGATGCACTCGTCGTCCGTCGCGTCGAGCTTGCCGTAGCGGATGTTGTCCATCACCGTGCCGGTAAAGAGATTCGTGTCCTGCAGGACGATGCCGAGGGAGCGGCGCAGGTCGGCCTTTTTGATCTTGCTGACGTTGATGCCGTCATAGCGGATCTTGCCGTCGGCAATGTCGTAGAAGCGGTTGATAAGGTTGGTGATGGTCGTTTTGCCGGCGCCCGTCGCGCCGACGAAGGCGACCTTCTGCCCGGGCTCTGCGTAAACGGAAACGTCGTGCAGGACCTCCTTGCCCTCCTCGTAGGCAAAGTCCACGTCCACAAGGCGCACGTCGCCGCGCAGCTCGCGGTATCCGATCCTGCCGTTGTCGTTCGGGTTTTTCCATGCCCAGTGGCCGGTGTGGGTGTCGCTCTCGGTGATCGTGCCGTCGGGCGCGATGTTCGCATCCACGAGCGTCACAAAGCCCTCGTCCGTCTCCGGCTTTTCGTCGATGAGGGAGAACACGCGCTGCGCGCCCGCGCCCGCCATGACGATGGAGTTGATCTGCTGGGAGAGCTGGTTGACGTTGCCGGTGAACTGCTTGGTCATGTTGAGGAACGGCACGAGAATGGAGATATCGAGCGCCTTGCCGGAAAGGCTGACATTCGGCAGCCCGATGAGCAGGAATACGCCGCCGACCAGCGCCAGAGCAACATACAGAAGGTTGCCGATGTTGCCGATGATGGGGCCGAGCACGCTCGCGTAGGCGTGGGCGCGGAAGCTGTCCTCAAAGAGCGCGTCGTTGATCGCGTCGAACGCCTCGATGGAGCGCTCCTCATGGCAGAAGACCTTAACGACCTTCTGGCCGGTCATCGTCTCCTGGATATAGCCCTCGGTCTTGGCGACGGCCTTCTGCTGGCGCAGAAAGAACTTTGCGCTGCCGCTGCCGACGCGCTTGGTGACGAGCGCCATCAGCACGATGCCGAGCACGAGCACGAGCGTCAGCCAGAGGCTGAAGTAGAGCATGATGGCGAACACGACCAGCACGATCGCGCCGGACTGGATGAAGGCGGGAATCGCCTCGGAGACGAGCTGGCGCAGCGTGTCGATATCGTTGGTGTAGAAGCTCATGATATCGCCGTGCTGGTGGGTGTCAAAGTAGCGGATGGGAAGATCCTGCATCCCGCCGAACATCTCCTGACGGAGCTTGTCGAGAAAGCCCTGCGTCATATAGGCCATGAGCTGCTTATAGACGAAGATCGCAAGGATGGAGAGCGCGTAGAGCGCCACCAGCAGCGAAAGGATCGAGATCAGCTCGGGCTTTGCAGCCGCCCAGTCGCGCGAGACGTACCACTTTTCGATGACCTGAATGACGTTCTGCACGAAAAGCGAGGGGATGGAGGAAACGACCGCGGAGAAGAGGATGCACGCGAACGTGACGGGGGCGAGCACGGAATAGTAGGAAAAGAGCTTTTTCACCGTGCGGCCGAGCATTTTCATGTTGTCGGCACCGACGTTGGGGCCGGGGCCGTTGGGACGCTTACGCTTCATCTTCGCCACCTCCGTTCGTCTGGGATCCGTAGACCTCGCGGTAAATGGGACTCGAGGACAAGAGCTCCTCGTGCGTGCCGGAATCGACGATGCGCCCGCTGTCCATCACGAGGATGAGGTCGGCGTCTTGCACGGACGCGACGCGCTGGGCAATGATGATCTTCGTCGTTTCGGGGATATAGGCGCGGAAGCCCGCGCGGATCAGCGCGTCGGTGCGCGTGTCGACCGCGCTGGTCGAGTCGTCCAGAATGAGGATCTTCGGCTTTTTGAGCAGCGCGCGGGCGATGCACAGGCGCTGCTTCTGCCCGCCGGAGACGTTCGTGCCGCCCTGCTCGAT
>CAKTLG010000028.1 GCA_934572465.1 uncultured Oscillospiraceae bacterium | reverse complement strand
ATCGTCCGGTAGGTAAGGCTACCACAAGGATACGGACTGCTGCCGCGGAGTAGTGGAGACACTATGAGAGGGTTTGAACAGGTTGCATCGAAAGCAAGGTGCCGTCTAATGCAGTTTCACCGCCTTGTGATGCTAAAGCTTGAACGGTAGGGAAAACGGCGCCTCCGGCGCAGTTTTTCGTGTTGTCGCTCCCAATGCCGCGTCGCCGGACGCAGGTGGCGGGGGCGTTTATTTTTTATCGCTTTTCAGAAAGGAGGAGACGGTATGGTCGGCTTTGAGGATATGCGCGAGGACCTGCTGGAAGGGATCAGGGAGCTTTTGAAGCGAAAGCAATACGCCGCGCTGCGGCATCTTCTGTGCGACCTTGAGCCGGCGGATATCGCCTCGCTCTTTGAGGATCTGGACGAGGACAGCATCCCGCTTTTATTCCGCCTCCTCCCGAAAGAGCTGGCGGCGGAGGTGTTCGTCGAGCTCGATCCGGACGCGCAGGAAATGCTCATCCGCGGCTTTTCAAACACCGAGCTCAAGGAGGTGCTCGACGAGCTGTACCTCGACGATGCGGTCGATATCGTCGAGGAGATGCCCGCGAACGTCGTCAAGCGCATCTTGAAGCACGCCGACCCCGACACGCGCAAGAGCATCAACGAGATACTCAAGTACCCCGACGACAGTGCGGGCGCGCTGATGACGACGGAGTTCGTTGACCTGAAGCGCGACATGACCGTGGAGGACGCCTTAAAGCGCATCCGCCGCACCGGCACGGACAAGGAGACGATCAACGTCTGCTATGTGACCGACCCCGCGCGCAAGCTGCTCGGCATCGTCTCGCTGCGCACCATCCTTCTTGCCGAGGAGGATGATATCATCGAGGACATCATGGAGACGCACGTCATCTCCGTCACGACCCTCGAGGATAAGGAGGAGGTCGCGCAGACCTTCTCGAAATACGACTTCATCGCCCTGCCGGTCGTCGACAAGGAAGACCGTCTGGTCGGTATCATCACGGTCGACGACGCCATCGACGTCATGGAGGCGGAGACGACCGAGGACATCGAAAAGATGGCGGCCATGCTGCCCTCGGACAAGCCGTATCTCAAGACGAGCGTGTTTGAAACGTACAGATCCCGCATCCCCTGGCTGCTGCTGCTCATGGTCTCGGCGACCTTCACGGGGCAGATCATCGCGCGCTTTGAAGACGCGCTCAGCGCGTTCGCCATTTTAACGGCCTACATCCCCATGCTGATGGACACGGGCGGCAACTGCGGCTCGCAGGCGAGCGTCACGGTCATCCGCGGCATCTCGCTCGACGAGATCGAGTTTTCCGACCTGTTCCGCGTCATCTGGAAGGAGATCCGCGTGGCGGTCGTCTGCGGTGCGACGCTGGCCGCGGCGAACTTCGCAAAGCTGATGCTCGTGGATAAGCTGATCTTCGGCAATCCCATCACCATCTCCGTGGCGCTCGTCATCTGCCTGACGCTCGTGGTCACGGTGTTTGCGGCCAAGGTCGTGGGCTGCACGCTGCCGCTGCTGGCGAAGAAGATCGGCTTCGACCCCGCGGTGATGGCATCGCCGTTCATCACGACGGTCGTGGACGCGATCTCGCTGATGATCTATTTCAATTTTGCCTCGCTGCTCTTGGGGATATGAGAAAAAACGCAAAAAGAGTTTGCATATCGCGCGCGGTGTGATATGATAGTCTCCGCCGTATCGGCAAGCTATATGCGGAGCGGCTGCATTCGGCCGCTCCGCCGCTTTTTTGGAGGAAGCCATGGAAGAAAAACTCAGAGAATATGCAAAGCTGCTCATCGAGGTCGGGCTGAACGTGCAGAAGGGTCAGACGCTCGTGATCTCGAGCCCTGTGGACTGCGCGCCGTTCGCGCGCCTGTGCGCCTCCGCCGCCTATGACGCCGGCTGCCGCGAGGTCGTGATGCGCTGGACGGACGACTATTTAAGCCGCGAACGCTTTCTGCGCGCGGACGACTCCGTGTTCGATTCTCTTCCGCTGGGACAGAAGGAATTTCTCAACGGCTACGCCGCCGCCGGCGCGGCGTATCTCAGCATCTCCGCGCGCGATCCCGAGGCGCTGCGCGGCGTCGATCCGGACCGTATCACGCGCGCGAACCGCTGCGATAAGGAAGTCTCCGAATTTTACGACGCGATGATGGCGAACGTCAACCCGTGGTGCGTCGCGTCCATCCCCATCCCGAGCTGGGCGAAGAAGGTCTTCCCCGATCTTCCCGAGCAGGAAGCGGTGGAAAAGCTCTGGAACGCGATCTTTGAGACCGTCCGCGTCAGCGGGAAGGGCGACGCGGTGGCGCGCTGGCGCGAGCATGTGGCGCTGCTCAAAAGCCGCGTGGAAAAGCTCAACGCGCTGCATTTTGCCTCGCTGCATTATACGAACTCCCTCGGCACGGATCTCACCATCCGCCTGCCGGAGACGCACCTCTGGTCCGGCGGCAGCAGCACCTGCCGCGCGGGCTATCCCTTCGTCGCCAATATGCCGACAGAGGAGGTCTTCACCGCCCCGCTCAAGACCGGCATCGACGGCGTTGTGTACGCGGCCATGCCGCTCGTACACAACGGCAACATCATCGAGAATTTCCACTTCGTCATCAAGGATGGCAAAATCGTCGAGGCGCACGCGGAAAAGGGCGAGGAGATCCTGAAGGCCGCCATCGCCGAGGATGAGGGCGCGTCCTATTTCGGCGAGGTCGCGCTCGTGCCCTACGACAGCCCCATCTCCAACCAGAAGCTGCTGTATTACAACACGCTTTTCGATGAGAACGCGGCCTGCCACCTCGCCTTCGGCGAGGCGTATCCCGAGTGCGTGGAGAGCGGCGAGACCATGAGCAAGGAGGAGCTTGCCGCCGCGGGGCTGAACGACTCCAACACGCACGTCGACTTCATGGTCGGCACGAGCGACCTCTCCATCGTCGGCACGACGAGAGACGGACGCGAGATCCCTGTGTTTGTGAACGGCAATTTTGCCCTGTGATAAAACCAAAGGAGAAAAACGCTATGAGTATGGATTTCAGACGCCATGAGAGCAGCGACAAGGTGCTGATCATGGAGGGCGCGCAGGTCATCGGCGACGTGGAGGCCGGCGAGGGCACGGCCTTCTGGTACAACAGCGTGTGCCGCGGCGAGATGCAGAGCGTGCGCATCGGCAAACGCTGCAACATTCAGGACCTTGCCCTGATCCACAATAAGGTCACCATCGGCGACGACGTTTCCATCGGCCACAGCGCCATCGTCCACGGCGCGACGATCGGCGACCGCGTGATCGTCGGCATGGGCGCGACGGTGCTCGACGGCGCGGTCATCGGCAGCGAATGCCTGATCGGCGCGGGCGCGCTCGTGACGGGCAAGATGAACGCGCCGGACGGCTCGCTCATCGTCGGCGCGCCGGCAAAGGTCGTGCGCGAGCTGACGGAGAAGGAGCGCGCGTCGCTCGTCGCCAACGCCGAGCTTTACTATCAGAAGAGCCTTGAATACCGCGCGCACGCCGCGCGGCAGGAGTAAGCGCACAGGAGGAAGCAGCATGAAGATCTTAGTTATCAACGGAGCGAATATGAACATGCTCGGCAAGCGCGAGCCGGATATCTACGGCAAGGAGGACTATGCCGCCCTCTGCGCCCGCATCTATCAGCACGCGCAGAGCAGGGGCATCGCGGTGGAGTGCTTCCAGTCCAACCACGAGGGCGCGATCATCGACGCCATTCAGGAGGCCGACGCGGCCTTTGACGGCATCGTCATCAACCCCGGTGCCTACGCGCACTACAGCTACGCCATCCACGACGCGCTCAAGGCCGTGAGCGTTCCCGCCGTCGAGGTTCATATGTCCGACATCCAGAAGCGCGAGGAGTTCCGCCACCTGTCCGTTACCGCGCCGGCCTGCATCGCGCAGATCCGCGGCCACGGCTTCGAGAGCTACACCATGGCGATCGACATGCTGGCAAAGCTCACGCCGGAGGAAAAGTAAAAAACGCGGAGAGTCCCCCGCCGGCAAGGCGGGGGACTTTACTATTGCGCCGCGAGCGCCGCCTTTGTTTCGGCCTTTGTCAGCGGCAGCAGCAGCCGTCTGTCCCAGCCGTCCGTCCACTCGCGCAGCAGCGTGCCGCCGCGGTGCAGCGCGAAGGAGAGGACGATCGCCTCGTCCGTCTGCGCATCCGCCCGCCAGACGAGCGCCGCGTCCGTTTTGCTCCACGGCGCGGAGCGCGCCATCGCCTCGCGGCAGGAGGCGGCCGCTTCCGGCAGGAGCCTCTGCTCGCAGCGGGCAAAATAGGCGTCGGCCAGCTGCGCATAATAGCGGTCGAAGCGTTTTTCGCGGCGTGTGTCCCCGCGCAGCTGCGGCAGCGCGGCGCGTGCGGTGAGCACGGTGATGCCCTCCCACTGCCATTCCCTCTCGAGCGTCAGCTCCTCTCCCAGTGCAAAGGACGGGCGAGCCTTCATGCGATCCCTCCCAAGGTGTTGTTCTGCGCCAGTGTATGCCGCCGGAGCGGCGGGGGTGATCTGCCACTTTACTAATGCCGCGCCGTCTGCTAGAATAGCAGGACGAAGGGAGATGGAGCACGATGGAGAGCTATGAGGCCCTTGCCGCGTCCTACGACGAGCTGACCGGCGATGTGGGCTATGACCGGCGCGCGGACTTTGTGGAAAAGCTCCTTCTTCTGCGCGCGAAGCGGCCGGTAAGGTCGCTGCTCGACCTTGCCTGCGGCACGGGCACGATGGCCGCGATCTTCGCCGCGCGCGGCTATCTCGTCACGGGCGTCGACAATTCGCCGGAGATGCTCGCGCAGGCGCAGCGAAAGCTCGCCGCGCTCGATCCGCCGCCGCTGCTTCTGTGCCAGTCGATGCCGCGGCTGCGGCTTTTGGAGCCGGTGGACGCGGCGATCTGCTGTCTCGACAGCATCAACTATTTGACGCGTCCGCGCGACGTGCAGCGCACGTTCGCGCGCCTGCATGAGTCCATCGCCCCCGGCGGAGCGCTGGTGTTCGACGTGCACGCCGTATCGAAAATGGAAGGCCTTGACGGCGCGGTGCTGCTCGACGAGCGCGAGGACGTATTCTGCCTCTGGCGCACGCGCTGGCGCAAGAATGTCAAAATGCTCGACTATGAGGTCGATCTGTTCCGCCTGCGGCCGGACGGCGCGTGGGAGCGCGATTTTGAGGAGCACCATCAGCATGCCTACACGGTGGACGAGCTGACCGCGTGGCTCGAGGAGGCGGGCTTTGCCGCCATCCGCACGCACGGCGAGCTGAAGCTGCGCCGCGCGGACGAGCGGGACGGCCGCATTTACTTCAGCTGTATCAGAAAGTGAGGAAGCGCTTTATGCAAGCATACAGGGACCGTTTAGTCCGCGCCATCTCGAAAGACGGGATGGTAAACGCCGTGGCTGTCAGCACGCGCGGCATCACCGAGCGCGCACGGCAGATCCACCACACCTCGCCCGTCGCCACAGCGGCGCTCGGGCGCGCGCTGTCCGCCTGCTCGATGATGGGCAACGCCCTCAAGGGCAGCGGCGCGAGCGTGACCATGCAGATCAAGGGCGACGGCCCGCTCGGCACGATCCTGACCGTGTCGGACGCCGAGGGCAACGTGCGCGGCTACGTGCAGAATCCTGCCGTTGACCTTGCGCTGCGCGCCGACGGCAAGCTGGATGTCGGCACCGCCGTCGGCCACAGCGGCACGCTGACGGTCATCAAGGATCTCAATATGCGCGAGCCCTATGTCGGCATGGTCGACCTGCTCGGCGGCGAGATCGCCGAGGATGTCGCGGCGTATTACGTCGAGTCGGAGCAGATCCCGTCGGCCTGCGGCCTCGGCGTGCTCGTCGACCGCGACCGCAGCGTGCTGGCTGCGGGCGGCTACCTTGTGCAGCTGCTGCCCGGCGCGGGCGAGGATGTGATCGCCAGGGTGGAGGGCGGCATTTACGCCGCGCCGAGCGTGACGAGCTTCATGAAGGACAACGCCGACCCCGCGGAACTGCTGAAAACGGTGCTGTCCGACTTTGAGCTGGAGATCCTGTCGGACGATCCGATCGAGTACCGCTGCTACTGCTCGCGCGAGCGCACGGAGCGCGCGCTGCTGTCGCTGGGATCGAAGGAGCTGGAGGATATCGTCGCCGAGCAGGGCTGCGCGGATCTGACGTGCCAGTTCTGCGACAAGGTGCAGCACTTTACGGAGGACGAGCTGCGCGGCATGATCGCGGCGCTGAAGGCCAAAGGCAGATGACGGTAAAAAAATTGAGTTTTTTCAAATTTGCTGTTGACACGGCAGGGGTTATTTAGTATAATAACCCTTGCCGTTCGCCGAGCGGCTTAACGAGTGGGGGAGCATAGCTCAGCTGGGAGAGCACCTGCCTTACAAGCAGGGGGTCACAGGTTCGAGCCCTGTTGTTCCCACCAGTATTCGGCCAGGTAGTTCAGCTGGTTAGAACGCCGGCCTGTCACGCCGGAGGTCGAGGGTTCGAGTCCCTTCCTGGTCGCCATTGTCAGACTGCAGCAGCGGTCTGATATGCCTCGGTAGCTCAGTTGGTAGAGCAGCGGACTGAAAATCCGCGTGTCGCCAGTTCGACTCTGGCCTGAGGCACCATTCGCGGGCGTAGCTCATCTGGTAGAGCGCCACCTTGCCAAGGTGGAGGTAGCGAGTTCGAGCCTCGTCGCCCGCTCCAAATGAAAAAGGAGCAAAGCATTTGCTCCTTTTTCCATACGGTGACATAGCCAAGTGGTAAGGCAAGGGTCTGCAAAACCCTCATTCCCCAGTTCAAATCTGGGTGTCACCTCCATAAGAAAGCCCTGTGATCTCAATGATTACGGGGCTTTTCTTATGCTCATTTTTGAAAAAACCTTGTTTTTGCCCGGACGGATTTTTATCCGGAAACGTGCCTGATGGCGCCTTCATGCGCCCAGGGACTTGCATTTTCCCCAGATCATGCTATACTATATACTGTATCGATATCCCGCTTGAAAATATGGCGGCGCTGCCGCACACTTCATCAAAAACAGGGGTTGACAAGCTTGAAGCGGATGCCTTACACTGACAGCAGAGCAGAGCAGAGCAGAGCAGAGCAGAGCAGAGCAGAGCAGAGCAGAGCAGGTAAAACTCTGCTCATTTGTGCTGCCCGCAGCCCTTTTTATCTGAAATAGAAGACGCTTTCGGCATGGGAGACCATGCCTTGAAAGCGTCTTTTCTCATTTTCTTTTCAGCAGCTCGACCATGCCGCAGACCACCGCGGCCTCCTCGTCGCTCAGCTCGGAAATATCCAGAAAGCGCTTGTTCTGCCGGCAGAGCAGATAGTCCACCGTTACGCCGAACAGGTCGGCGATCTGCACCATGACCTCATAGGACGGCAGCCGTATGTCCGTTTCGTAGGAGGACACCATCGAGGCTGTGACGCCGATGCGCGCGGCGACCTGCGCCTGCGTCATGTGCTTGTCCTTGCGGAGCTGCTTCAGCCTCTGCGAAAAATCAACCATATGCCATACCCTCCATTTCCTATAGTGTACACGGCGAATATTTTCCATTAGAAATGTTTCGTACTTAATATAGTTGATTTTTTGTGAAAATATGCTAAACTACGCTTGTGAGATCGTCCTTTCAAAAAGACGCCGGTACGTTAAAAATGCGGCCGGTACAGGCGTGGGTGGCGGCATATGGGAAAGTCATTGTATCAATTCTGCATCGAGCATGAGCGCGACGAGCTGCTGCGCCAGTGGGACGCGGAGAAAAACGGCGGCAAAACGCCGGACGACGTTTCCTCCGGCAGCTCCGCGATGGCGTGGTGGCGCTGCGACAGAGGCCATTCCTTTCCCATGCGCATCGCGTTCCGCACGGCGCGCGAGCAGAGCTGCCCCTACTGCGCGGGCCGCAAGGTGCTCGCAGGCTACAACGACCTTGCGACGCTCGCGCCTGACGTGGCTGCCGAATGGCACCCGACGCTCAACGGCGCGCTGACGCCGGAGATGGTCACGGCGGGCAGCAGTAAGCTCGTGTGGTGGCAGTGTCCGCAGGGACACGTCTGGCGCACGCGCGTCGATACGCGCGCCGGCGTGCAGCACAGCGGCTGCCCCGTCTGCGCGGGGAACTGCCGCAGACGCGCGCGTCCCGTAACCTAGTACCCCATACCGCGGGGAGCCGCGGAGTATATAGAACCAAGGAGGAAAAACATGAAACGCAAGCTATTATCCATTGTGTTGGCGCTGTGCTTAACGCTGACGCTGCTGCCGACGGCCACGTTCGCGGCGGGCAGCTACGCCGACACGAACGGCCATTGGGCCGAGGCGGCCATCGAGCGCTGGAGCGGCTACGGCATTCTCCAGGGCGCGGACGGCAAGTTCTCGCCCGACGGCACGCTGACCCGCGCGCAGATGGCGACGATCCTGAGCCGTCTGCTGGCACTGCCGGAGGCGTCGTCCTACGGCTTTACCGACGTTGCCGCCGGCGACTGGTTCGCCGACGCCATCGACCGCTGCGCCGCAGCCGGCATCATGCAGGGCACGGGCGGCAAGGCGGAGCCGAACGCCCCCATCACCCGCGAGCAGGCGATGGTCATGCTCTGCCGCGCGCTGGGCATTGACGCCGTCGCCGCGAACCTGAGCGGCTATCCCGACGGCGCGCAGGTGAGCGCGTATGCGGCGGGCTATGTCGCGGCGCTCGTGCAGATGGGCATCGTCAAGGGCGATGCGAACGGCAAGCTGAATCCCGCGGGCAACATCACGCGCGCGGAGATCGTGACGATCATCGACCGCCTGATCACCGTCTACGCGAACGTTGACGGCGCGGTGATCAACGCGGCGAACGGCGGCACGGTGCTCGTCACCGCGAAGAACGTGAGCATCGCGAACGCGCCGGAGGGCACGAAGGTCATCGCCGCGAAGGGCGCGGACGGCCTGAGTGTGAACGGCAAGCCGGTCGCGGCGGGCCAGACCTACATTGTCCCCTCGTCTGAGGACGGCACCTCCTACACCCCCGGCACCGGCACCTATGTCCCGCATAAGCATACGTACACCTACACCGACAACGGCGACGGCACGCATACCGGCGTGTGCGCGTGCGGCAATTCGACCGTTGAGGAGCACACGATCAAGGACGGCAGGTGCGTGCTCTGCCGCGCGGTGCTGACGACCGACACGGTCGCGTCCGTGAAGAACAGCGACGGCACCTACACCTACTTTGAGACGCTGGCCGATGCCATCGCCGCGGCCAAGGACGGCGACACCGTGACTGTGGTGAGCGGCAGCAGCGAGAACTTTGTGGTTCCCTCAGGGAAAGACATCACGCTTGATTTGAATGGATGCGAGATTACCACTAGCAAACAGCCTAAAATTGAAGAGGGCGGCAGCTTGACCATTCGTGGTGAGGGCGGCAGTATCATTCTCGAAGAATATGGGATTTATCTTGAGGGAAGCCTGACGCTGGAAAGCGGAAAGATCGAATCCAAGAAGAATTCTGACGTCATCTTCATTATGGGCAACGGTAATTTCACTATGACGGGCGGTATGCTGCTTGCCGATGCCGGAGCCTGCATCGATGCGTCCTATCTTACGAACGGCGTCTCCCGCCTGAACATCACCGGCGGCGTGGTGGAGACCAAGGACCCGTCCGTGAATGCCATCTATATCAATAATAGATGGGGGTCCGGTAAGATCGAGCTGACGATCTCTGGTGGCACGATCAAGGCCGCCAAGCAGGCTGCGATCGCGCTGGATGACAGTGTGTCCACCATTTCCCTCACCGGCGGCACGTACTCCAGCGATCCCAGCGCATATGTGGCCGATGGGTACTTCTCTGTGCCGAGTGAGAATGGCACCTATATGGTCGTCACTGCAAATCAGATCACGAGCGGCGTTATTATTGGCGGTATTGCGGGCTATGAACACCGTGCATTTGCCACTGTGGAGGAAGCCTTTGAAACCATCAAAGCCGATTTAGCAGCGCGCTGCGGCCTCGTTGAGCAGTCAATGAGCAACGATGATTTTGACGCGTTCTTTATCGATGGCGGAAAGATCACATGGACGATCTATGGCAGCCAAAAAGTAACCGATGCCCGCACATTCTCCTTTGGACGCGGAGCCAATCGTTTCAGTGGAAGCCGTCATATCACCGAAATCAATATTGTTGGCGGCAATGCTGCTGCTTCACTTGATCTTAGCGAGGTCAATGGCACATTTACACTTCCGTATAACTGGTGGGATGTTGAAGAAAGCGTCAATACTGCGCTCAAGTGCAAAGGCATTACCTTTGATGCCATTACCAGTATGCCGAGCGGTACCTATCAGTGCAAACTTCATCCGACAACATACGAGTTTGACGGCTGCACCTTCAACGGTAATGTGTACAGCTATCAGAATTTCGATGTTGTGATGACCATTAAGAACAGTACGTTCAATGCTCCCAACACCACCACGCAGTACGCGTTTATGTCGCAAGGGGCGGGCGGTACCATTACATTGGACAACAATAAGTTCTATGGCTATACCCGTGGTGTAAACTTCCAGCGGCCTACGGTCGACTTTACTTTCACCAACAACACGATCACGAGCACGGTCAGCGAGCCTGACCGCGGTGCGATCCAGCTGACCGATGGCAAGAGCTTCGTTGTCACCGGCAATATCGTGAACGTGAACGCAGGCAATGCGTTCTGGTTCCACGACGCCGCCACCAATGCGGATGTGACCTATATCATCAGCAATAATAACATCAATGCCAAGTACCTCGGTTACTCCGCTGTGAAAACGTTTGATGTTAACACCAAGATCACTTCCTCCGGCAACATCTTCAACAGCACGGATACCACCATGTGCATGAAGAAGGGATGCACTGTTGCTGAGGTAAGCAACCTGACGGCAATCCAGTAATCCTTCTGAACGTATATCCAAAAGACGCCCGAGCGAAAGCTCGGGCGTCTTCCCTTTTCCTGCGGGAAAAAGCGGCGGTAATGCGCGGCAAGGGCTTGCATTTTTCTCAAATTATGCTATACTGTACACTGTATCAATATCCCACATGAGGATAGAGCGGCGCTGACGCGCACTTCATCAAAAACAGGGGTTGACAATCTTGAAGCGGATGCCTTACACTGACAGCAGAGCAGGTAAAACTCTGCTCATTTGTGTTGCCCGCAGCCCTTTTCAACTGAGATAAAAGACGTTTCTGGCGTGTGGGATCATGCCTTGAAAGCGCCTTTTTCCTGCTTTTTTGTCAGTTTTTGCGGCTTTGTGATCCAACTGCGGGGAGCCGCGGAGTATATAGAACCAAGGAGGAAAAACATGAAACGCAAGCTATTATCCATTGTGTTGGCGCTGTGCTTAACGCTGACGCTGCTGCCGACGGCCACGTTCGCGGCGGGCAGCTACGCCGACACGAACGGCCATTGGGCCGAGGCGGCCATCGAGCGCTGGAGCGGCTACGGCATTCTCCAGGGCGCGGACGGCAAGTTCTCGCCCGACGGCACGCTGACCCGCGCGCAGATGGCGACGATCCTGAGCCGTCTGCTGGCACTGCCGGAGGCGTCGTCCTACGGCTTTACCGACGTTGCCGCCGGCGACTGGTTCGCCGACGCCATCGACCGCTGCGCCGCAGCCGGCATCATGCAGGGCACGGGCGGCAAGGCGGAGCCGAACGCCCCCATCACCCGCGAGCAGGCGATGGTCATGCTCTGCCGCGCGCTGGGCATTGACGCCGTCGCCGCGAACCTGAGCGGCTATCCCGACGGCGCGCAGGTGAGCGCGTATGCGGCGGGCTATGTCGCGGCGCTCGTGCAGATGGGCATCGTCAAGGGCGATGCGAACGGCAAGCTGAATCCCGCGGGCAACATCACGCGCGCGGAGATCGTGACGATCATCGACCGCCTGATCACCGTCTACGCGAACGTTGACGGCGCGGTGATCAACGCGGCGAACGGCGGCACGGTGCTCGTCACCGCGAAGAACGTGAGCATCGCGAACGCGCCGGAGGGCACGAAGGTCATCGCCGCGAAGGGCGCGGACGGCCTGAGTGTGAACGGCAAGCCGGTCGCGGCGGGCCAGACCTACATTGTCCCCTCGTCTGAGGACGGCACCTCCTACACCCCCGGCACCGGCACCTATGTCCCGCATAAGCATACGTGGGGTGCTTGGGTGACCACTAAAGAGCCCACCTGTGCAGAGACCGGCACTAAAATGCACACCTGCACCGTCTGCGGCCAAACAGAAACCGCAGCGATCGATAAGCTCGCTCACAGTGCAGGCGGCGCTGCGACCTGCACGACCGCACAGATCTGCACCGTCTGCGGTCAGGTGATCGTGCCTGCCGCGGGCCATACGTGGGTAGTTTCCGGTACGGAAACCATGTGCGAAACAACGGTCACGACCTATACCTGCTCCGTCTGCCGCACGACCAAGACGGAGACTGCCGCAGGCGGCAGCCATACGGAGGTCGCCGCAGAGGCTGTTGCCGCGACCTGCACGACCGTCGGCACGACGGCCGGCACCAAGTGCTCTGTGTGCCATGCAGTTCTCTCCGGCTGCGAGACCGTTCCCGCGCTGGGCCACGATTTTGCCGAGACATGGACGAGCGATGGTGAGAACCACTGGCACGCCTGCACGCGCTGCAACGCCAGGAGCGCGGAGGCTGCGCACGTGTATGATGATCGCACCACGACGGACTGGACGTCCGACGAGCTTAAGACCGGCAAGACCTGCACGGTCTGCGGATACTTTAAGGATCTGTCCGAACTGGGCATCTACTATGTTGCCAATGCGGCTGATCTCAAGGCTTTTGCCGAAAAGGTCAACGGCGGCACCAGCTTTGCCGGCAAGACCGTCAAGCTGACGGCGGACATCGACCTTGCGAATGAGCCGTGGACGCCGCTGGTGACGGGCGATGTCGGTATGGCGTTCACCTTTGACGGAAACGGCAAGACCATCAGCAACCTGAATGCCACCGGCGAGAAGAATGTCGGCTTCTTTGGCACCTCCACCGGCTGCACGATCGAAAATCTGACGATCGACGGCGCGACGGTGACCGGCATCAACCATGTTGCAGCCATCGCCGGCGATGCGCTCTGCACGACGATCCGCGACTGCACCGTGAAGAACGCGGTCATCACCACGCAGGTGAAGGATAATGACGACGGCGACAAGGCCGGCGCGATTGCCGGTTACCTCTCTGCCGAGCCGAACGCAAGCGTGACCGGCTGCACGGTCGAGAACTGCACCGTCAAGGGCTACCGTGATGTCGGCGGTCTGGTTGGCTATGCCAATGCTGGTGCGACGATCACCGGCAATACGGTCAAGGATTCTACGATCATCAACGACCGTTCGAGCAACTACAAAGACTACACGAGCGACGCGCAGTATGATATCAACGCCATCGTCGGCGAATATAACAACGGTACGCTCGACAGCTCCAATACCGCCACGAACGTCACGGTGAAGGTCGATCTGGGCGACGGTTTCTGCAAGATCCTCGGTGCAGAGAGCTGGTACGAGATCAGCAGTGCCAACGGGCTGAAGGCCTTTGCCGGAAAGGTCAACAGCGGCACCAGCTACAAGAACGAAACCGTCAAGCTGACGGCGGATATCGACCTTGCAAACGAGGAATGGACGCCCATCGGCAAATTCAACGTAAAACCACAACCCAATAACCCATTCCAAGGTGTTTTTGACGGTCAGGGACACACGATCAGCAACCTTTACATCAATAATAATGGGCTGTGCGATGCCGGCCTCTTTGGCCTCACGACGGACGGCGAGGTCAAGAACTTCACGCTTCAGAATGCGAACGTTACGGGCTACCTTGATGTCGGTGCGATCGCGGGCACGCCCTACACCTCCAAGTACACCAACATTACCCTGTGCGGTAATGTCACCGTGAACGGTTATGCCTACGTCGGCGGCGCGTTCGGCAAGAACGCCTATGCAAACCTGACCAATATCACGATCAACGCGGACGAGGGCAGCTATGTCAAGGCTGACTCAGAGGGATACAGAACCTATGTCGGCGGCGTGGTCGGCTTCATGGGTGAGGGCAACATCACCGTGAAGGAGGTCACCTCCAACATCGACGTCATCGGCTCCACCTGCGACGTCGGCGGTATCAGCGGCATCGCGCACTACAACAACAGCTTTATCGACTGCTCCAGCAGCGGCAATGTGACGCTGACGAATGCGCAGGATGAGGGCGACCACCTGGAGATCGGCGGCATCGCGGGCGTGTGGCTGAATCAGGCAAACACGACCGTGACGTTTACGAACTGCAGCTTCACCGGCACGCTGTCTACAACGCTCAATGGAGTGGACAAGACGGCGGAGCTGAGCCCGCTGCACCGCATCGTGGGCAGAAAATATAGCCCCGACAAAGATGTCGGCAAGCTTGTCATTGACGGGGCGACGCAGGCAGCCGCTCAGAAAGACCTGACAACTATCATCAGCAATGCCACCGCCGGCGAGGCGATCTCCATCGAGCTGGCCGACGGTACCTACACGCTTTATAACGTGGACAACGCTAAGACGACGAACACCACGCTCACGCTTACCGGCAACGGTGCGGGTAAAACTATCTTTACCGCTGGTGATTTGACGGTAACAGATGCAAATGGTGAAGGCTCGTCAGACTACAGCTATGAAGGCTCCGAGGTCACTTTTAAGGACATGACTATCAATGTTGGCACGGGTAATTATAAGGGGTTTGTCCGTGCAAAATCTCTGTACTTTGAGAATTGCACCATTGAGGGCCGCGGAAGTTACTGGGGTGTTGGCAAGGTCGTATTCAAAAACTGCACGTTTGCCTCTAATCCTAAGGATTACAATCTCTGGACATACTCCGGTATCGATTTTGTCTTCGAGAATTGCATTTTCAACACTGATTGTGGCAAGTTTATCAACGCTTATAAAGAACAGTGTATAAATGCTAAGCTGACCTTTACCGATTGCAAGTTCATTAATACCGGTAGTGCCAACAAGCCGGCGGTATGCCTGAAGTCTTATACAGGCATTGCTTGGGATGTATCTTTCACTAACTGCACAACACAGAATGCAAGTACCGATTCTCAGACCCAAAGTGATCTTTACAGCATTGAGAGCGGCATGAGTAGTGATACCAAGGTCACAATCGACGGCACTGTCGTTTGGCAGAATGGCGTAAAGCAGTAATCAAAGATCCACAACCAAAGCGCCCGAGCGAAAGCTCGGGCGCTTGTCCTTTTCTGTCATATGCATTTCGGCGGGCGCGGTTCAGCCGTGGCCCTCGGCGGCGATCATGTGCATCGCGTGCTCCAGCGCGCCGACGACGGCGGAGAGATTTTCGCGCGCGGCCCTTTCCGAGCCGGGCAGGTTGAGGATGAGGCTGCTGCCGCGCGTGCCCGCCACGGCGCGGGAGAGCATGGCGCGGGGCGTGTGCTTCAGCCCCTCGATCCACATGGCGACGGGGATGGCGCGTATCTCGCGCTCGACGACCGAGAGCGTCGCCTCCGGCGTCACGTCGCGGGGCGATAGCCCCGTGCCGCCGGTCGTGACGATAAGACCGATGCGCTTTTCGTCGGCGCAGGTGCAGAGCGCGGCGCGGATGTCGGCGATCTCGTCCGGCACGACGGCGGTGTGGACGACGGAAAAGCCCGCCTCCTCCAGCATGGCGCGCACGGCGGGGCCGCTGGTGTCCTCGCGGAGCCCTCTGCTGCCAAGGTCGCTGACGGTGATGACGGCTGCGGTGTAGTTCATGTGCTTCCCTCCTGCTTTCGATAGCCCAGTGCGGCTGAGATCATGGACGCCGTGACGCATACCTGCTCCACGGCGGCGCGGAATTCGTCGGAGCGGGCGCTGCGGAACATGCCGATCACGCCCACGGCGTAGCGTGCGCGCCCCTCGACGGTGTAGACCGGCGCGGAGATGGAGCGCAGACCAATCTTGTACTCGCCGTTTTCGATGGCGTAGCCGTTCGCGCGGCACTGATCGACCTCCCGCAGCAGCGCGGCGGGATCGGTGACGGTGTGGGGCGTGAACTGCGTCATGCGCTGCGCGCGCAGCAGCGCCTCCGCGCCGGTGCGGGACATATGCGCCAGAAACACCTTGCCCTGCGACGTGCAGTAGACCGGCAGACGCGAGCCGACGTCGGACACGATGCGCAGCGCGCCGCGCGGCTCCACTTGATCGAGCGTGATGACGCTGCCGCCCTCGCAGACTGAGAGCATGACGGACGCGCCCGTCTGCTGGCACAAAAGCTCCATATAGGGCCGCGCGACAAGGGAGATGTCCCACGAGCGCTCGACGCGGCGGCCATATTCAAAAAGCTGCAGCCCCAGCGAGTACTTGCCGTCCGCGGTCTGCGTGACCACGTCGTAGGTCCGCATGGTGGTCAGCAGGCCGAAGACCGTGCTTTTCGGATAGCCGCACTGCGCGGAGAGCTCCTTGAGCGACAGGGGCTTTTTCGCCTGACTCAAAAGCTGCAGCAGCTCCATGGCCTTTGCAACGGACAATATGATATTCCCATCCACCATGGCGCGCCAGCTCCTTTCCTGACCAGCATAGCGGTTTCGTTATTCTCTGTCAAGAATAATCCGATAAAGCTGATTAAGAATCCGACAATGCCGCACAGCTTGTTTGCATTGCGGGGGCGAAGCATGGTAAGATAAGGCAAACTCAGGCGCGGAGGGTCGAAATGAAGCTTATCCGGACGCAGGACGCGGTGGGGCATGTGCTCTGCCACGATCTGACGCAGATCATCAAGGACGAATACAAGGACGCGCGCTTCCGCAAGGGCCATGTGGTGACGGAGGAGGACATCCCCGTGCTTTTGAGCATGGGGAAGGAGAATCTCTACATCTACGAGCTGACGCCGGGCATGGTGCACGAGAACGACGCGGCCGAGCGTCTGCTCGCGCTGTGCGCGAACGAGCATATGCTCCGCAGCGAGGTCAAGGAGGGCAAGATCGAGCTCAAGGCCGCGTGCGACGGGCTGTTCCGCGTGAGAAGCGAGCGGCTGATCGCCGTGAACGCGCAGGAGGACGTGATGATCGCCACGCGCAGAGGGAATACCGCCGTGCGCAAGGGCGACAAGCTGGCCGGTATGCGCGTGATCCCGCTCGTGATCGAGGAGGAGAAGCTGCGCGCCGCGGAGGCCGCGGCGGGCGATGCGCCGCTGCTGGAGCTGCTGCCGTTCGTAAAGAGGACGGCCTGCATCGTTACGACCGGAAACGAGGTCAAAAAGGGCATCATCAAGGACACCTTCACCCCCGTGGTCGTTGACAAGCTGAAGGCTTACGGCATCGAGACGATCGCGTCCGTCCAGTCCGGCGACGGGGTAGAGAACGTGCGCGGCGCGATCCTCGCCATGCGGGAGAGAAAGCCCGACATGATCCTCTGCACCGGCGGCATGAGCGTCGATCCGGACGACAATACGCCGGGCGGCGTGCGCCTGAGCGGCGCTCGCATCGTGACCTACGGCGCGCCGGTGCTGCCGGGGGCGATGTTCCTGCTGGGGTATTTTGACGACGGTATGCCCGTCATGGGCCTGCCGGGCTGCGTGATGTACGCGGGCGCGACGATCTTTGATCTGGTGCTGCCGCGCATCGCGGCGGGCGTGGAGGTCACGCGCGCCGACGTGGTCGCCCTCGGCGAAGGCGGGCTGTGCCTTGGCTGCAAGCCCTGCCATTATCCGAACTGCCCGTTCGGGAGATGATCTTTCGCGCCTGCGGGCGCGAAGCTTTCACTTTGCGTTATCTTAGAAGAGAATAACGATAGATCATTTTTTGAAAGGAAGAACAGACTCATGAAAAAGCTTTTGTCCCTGATCCTTGCCCTTGCGATGCTCTTTGCGCTCGCCGCCTGCGGCAGCAAGAACGACGACACCAACACCGACGTCAGCGCCGGCGACGGCCAGACCGCCGCCGAGCCCGTTGAGCTGACGGTGTTCGCCGCCGCGTCCCTGACCGAATCCCTGACCGCCATCGGCGAGAAGTACATGGCCGAGAACGAGAACGTGAAGCTCAGCTTCAACTTCGACTCCTCCGGCAAGCTGCTCACCCAGATCAAGGAGGGCGCTGTGTGCGACCTGTTCATTTCCGCCGCGCCCAAGCAGATGAACGCGCTCGACGGCACGCTCAAGGACAACGCCGACAAGAACCCCGACGGCCTTGACCTGCTGGTCGAGGGCAGCCGCATCGACCTGCTGGAGAACAAGGTCGCCCTGGCCGTTGCGGACGGCAGCGACAAGGGTATCGACAGCTTCGATAAGCTCGCCGAGCTGCTCAAGGACGGCGACGTGATGCTCGCCATCGGCAACAGCGACGTGCCTGTCGGCCAGTATACGCAGAAGATCTTCGCCTATTACGGCATCGACGAGGCCGCCATCGCCGAAAAGCTGACCTACGGCTCCAACGTCAAGGAGGTCACCACCGCCGTCAGCGAGGGCACCGTCGACTGCGGCATCATCTACGCCTCCGACGCCTACTCCGCCGGTCTGACCGTCGCGGATTACGCCACGGCTGACATGTGCGGTCAGGTCATCTATCCCGCCGCCGTGCTGAACACCTCCGAGCAGCAGGACGCCGCCGCGGCGTTCCTCGCCTACCTGCAGGGCGCCGAGGCCTCCGCCGAGTTCGAGGCCGTGCTCTTCACCCCGCTGAGCAAGTAAAAAACAGATCGCTGAACAGTCGGAGAGGGCGCCGCGCGCGCCCTCTCCCATTCCCGCTTTTCGGAGGTGTCCCCATGGACTGGTATCCGCTTTTGAATTCGCTGCGCATTGCCGCCATCAGCGCGGTGATCGTGTTCTTTGCCGGCATCGCCGCGGCGTACTACATCGCAAAGCTCCCACGTCTGGTCAAGGGCGTCCTTGACGTGTTCCTCACGCTGCCGCTCGTGCTGCCGCCGACGGTGGTCGGATACCTTCTGCTGCGCGTGCTGGGCCCCAAGCGCCTGATCGGCGCGTGGGTGCTCGAGACCTTCGGCGTCCGGATGGTGATGACGTGGTGGTCGGCCATCTTTGCCACGGTCGTCGTCGTCTTCCCGCTGATGTACCGCACGGTGCGCGGCGCGTTCGAGTCCTTTGACGAGACGCTCGCCTATGCGGGGCAGACGCTGGGGCTGTCCAACACCTACATCTTCTGGCATATCCGTATGCCTTACTGCCGCCAGGGGGTGCTGGCGGGCGCGGTGCTGGCCTTTGCCCGCGCGCTCGGCGAGTACGGCGCGACCTCGATGATCGCGGGCTACACCCCGGGCAAGACCACCACGATCTCCACAACGGTCTATCAGCTCTGGCAGATCAACAACGACGAGCTGGCGCTCAAGTGGGTGCTGGTGAACGTTGCGATCTCGGCGGTGATCCTGCTGGTGGTCAACATGCTGGAAAAGAAAAATCTGCTGGCGGCCGCCGGACGGGGAAGGAGGAGCGCATGAGCCTGATCGTTGATATCGAGAAAAAGCTCGGCAGCTTCACGCTCCGCTCGCGCTTTGAGACGGCAGGCGGCACGATGGCGCTGCTCGGCGCGTCGGGCTGCGGCAAGAGCGTGACGCTCAAGTGCATCGCGGGCATCATGACGCCGGACCGGGGGCGCATCGTGCTCGACGGCGAAACACTGTTCGACAGCGAAAAGCGCGTCGACCTTACGCCGCAGCAGCGGCGGGTGGGCTATCTCTTCCAGCAGTACGCGCTGTTTCCCAACATGAGTGTGATGCAGAACATCCAGTGCGGCATCCGCACCGGCAGCCGCGCGGAGAAGCAGCGTCAGGCGGCCGAGCAGCTCCGGCGTTTCCATCTGGAGGGGCTGGAGCGGAAGTACCCCGCCCAGCTTTCGGGCGGGCAGCAGCAGCGCGCGGCACTGGCGCGCATCCTCTGCTCCGAGCCGCGCGTCATTCTGCTCGACGAGCCGTTTTCCGCGCTCGACAGCTTTTTGAAGTGGAACCTCGAGCTGGAGCTGAAGGATCTGCTCGCGGACTTCGGCGGCCCGATCCTGTGGGTCAGCCACGATCTGGGCGAGTGCCGCCGCAACTGCCAGACGGTCTGCGTGATGGAAAACGGCGTCTCCGCCGCCGTGACGGACATGGAGACGCTGCTGCGCCGGCCGGCGAGCCTTGGCGCTGCGCGGCTGACCGGCTGCCGCAATTTCCTGCCCGCGCGGCGCTGCGCGGACGGGATGCTGCTCGACGGCTGGGAGCTCACGCTGCCGCTGCAGGCGGAGGGAGAGCGCGTCACCGTCGCCGTGCCGGACGGCGCGATCACGCTGACGGAGGGCGCGCACCGCGCGCAGATCCGCCGTGTCATCCGCGATCTGAACGCGACGGTCGTACTGCTGTGTCCGGTCGGCGATACGGACGCGCCGCCGCTGCGCGCCGCCCTGCCGGACGGCATGGAGGCCTCCGAGGGGCAGACGATCGCCTTTTCGCTGCGGGCGGAAAAGTGCATGTGCTATGCCTGAATCGAACAACGCGCGTCCCCGATCGGGGGCGCGCGCTTTTTTGCCGTGTTGAGCCTTCGCCCGCGGAGGATCGGCATAGGGACTTCCCGTCGCGCCATAGGCTAACAAAAAAGGAAAGAGGGAAGTCCCATGCTTTCAGCCGCCATGTATCTGCTGGCCCACTCGCTGCTGCTGACGCTGCACCTTGCGGGCAATACCGGCTCGTTCCCGCGCCCGCTCTCGGCGCAGGAGGAGCGCGACTGTGTTGCGCGTATGCTTGCGGGCGACATCGCCGCGCGCAACCGGCTCGTGGAGCACAACCTGCGCCTGGTGGCGCACATCGTGAAAAAATACTACGCGCAGTCCGATGAGCAGGACGATCTCGTCTCCGTCGGCACGATCGGGCTGATCAAGGGCGTATCGAGCTACCGGCCGGAAAAGGGCGTGCGCCTTGCGACCTACGCCGCCAAATGCGTAGAGAATGAGATCCTGATGTACTTTCGCGGCAGGAGGAAGCTGCAGGGCGAGGTGTCGCTCAACGATTCGCTCGATGCGGACGGCGACGGCGAGGCGCTCTCGCTGCTCGACGTTGTCGGCGTGGAGGATACGATGTATCTCGATATTCAGGCGCGCGACGATTGCCTGCGCGTGCGGCGGCTCGTGCGCGAGTACCTGACCGAGCGCGAGCGGGAGGTCATCACCGCGCGCTACGGCCTTGACGGACGCGCCCCGCGCACCCAGCGCGAGGTGGCCGCGGGGCTGGGGATCTCGCGCAGCTATATCTCGCGCATCGAAAAGCGGGCGCTGCAAAAGCTGGAGGAGGCGCTCGGCACGCGCGAGTGAGCGCGCGGACCGCCCCTTTGCCGGAGGACGGCGAAGGGGCGGCGCTTTTTGTCCGGCGGGGAGATCTTCCGGTATCATACTTTGGATGGATTTACATTTCCGTCGGGATGTATATAATTAAGATCGTACCGATACGCAGCGAGCCATGATAAGGGGGCATGCCCCCTTGTCCCGCAGGGGAGACCCCTGCGGGATGATCCCGCTCTGCGTAAGCTGTGTCCGCGCACAGCGCGGACTGAACATAGAAGGCACATATCACATTTTTAGGAGGATGCACATGAAGAAACGAGTATTGAGTTTGCTGATGGCCCTTGTGCTCTGTCTGAGTCTGCTGCCGACGGCGGCGCTGGCGGACGAAGGCGAGAGCGGCGGAACCGAGAGCGGCGGAACCGCCACATGCGACCACGGCGGCGCGAACGGCTTTGACATCAACGCCACAGCCTGCCCAGACTGCGACGCGCCCGCGGTGGCGTATACGCAATTGACAGACGACAAGGGTTCCTTGTGGCGGAACTTTGCCAGCTTGCAGGACGCGCTTGACGCGGATAGGCAAGGCAGCTCGGTCGTCCGTCTGCTTGCCACCGTGACCGGCGATTACACCATCAACGGCAGTACGGACACGGGACTTGACCTGAATGGTTGTTCGATCAACGGCACCGTAGCCGTCACCGGCAAAGGGGGCAAAGAAACTGCCTTCTCAAACTCCAAGAGCACAGGCACCATTCAGAAGGTCGTCGCTTACAAGAACGCAAAGCTCGCCGTTTCGGGAGCCGCCGCTGTCATCGAAAAATTGACGCTGGCGGAGGGTGCAACGTGGGAAAATATCCTGTTTCTTCCCAGAAACCCCGGCTACAAGGTGTACACGAACTATCCCGACCTGAACAGCTATACGTGGTACGCCCCGACGGACGTTCCCGCCGAATCCACGGAACTGACCAATGTCACCATCGAGCGCCTGCCCATTACGAGCAGTACGCTGTCGATTATGAAGGTCGCTGATAACAAGACCGTTTCCAGCACCGTAGACCGTGGCGCCGAAACGCTGCTTCGCGCCTACTGCAATACAAGCGGCGCAACGGTGATCTTCTACGTTAAAGCACCCAATAGTGACGGCTACACCCAATATACGAGTGAGTATAAGCAAATCGGCACCAGCTGGTACTACGTCGCGGACTACACCTTCGACGAGATGGGAACCTACGATATTTATTTCACAGCTTCCAAGGACGGCTATTCGGTGACGAGCAACGAAAAAAAGCTGACCGTCAAAAAGCCCAGCATTCCGACTTCCAAGATTACCGCGCCAACGGCCCAAACCGGCCTGACCTACACCGGCCAGCCGCAGGAGCTTGTCACAGCGGGGGCGTTGGACGCCAAGTACGGCACGATGGTGTATAGCCTTTCTCGCAGCGGAGAGTACACTGAGAAGATTCCCACGGGTACCAATGCAGGGACGTATCGGGTTTACTACAAGGTTACGGGCGGCGTTGATTACAACGAATCCACAGTTAAGAACAAATCCGTGACCATCGCGAAGAAGGAACTGACGATCAAGTCTGTGGGGGTCGCAGAAAAGACCTACGACGGTACGGCGACAGCGACGATCGAAAGTGTGGCGTTTGACGGCCTTTGCGGCAGCGATACTCTGACCATGGGCAAGGACTACACCGTTACCGGTGCGTTTGCGGATGCGAACGCTGACCCTGCAAAGACGGTCACCGGCACGGTCACGCTGAAGAATACCGTGACGAACTACACGCTCCCTAACGGCGCGTATGAGCAGACCGCTGCCATCGGCAAGGCCGACGCGCCCGCGAATATCCAGACTGGCCGCCTGAACGTGATCAACGGCACGAAGCTGGAATACGCCTATGACGCCAAGCAGCTGCTGCCCGCCGCGCCCAAGGGCGAATACGGCAAGGTAATCTATGGCGTGGTTATTTTTGATCTTGAAAATGGGTATACAGTCGATGGCGAAAACGGAACGAAGATTGAAAACGGTATCCTGACGCTGACGATTGAGGCACCGGAGAAGGGGATAACCGGCAAAATCGGAACAATCCCGGTCGAAGTCGTCACGGACAACTACAAGAACTTCACTCTGCCAATCGATCTCTACGCGGTGGACAAAATCACGCCCGTGGCAGATGGCGAAATCACCGCATCGGAGATCACCTACGGCGACGAGCTGAGCGAGAGCACCATCACGGGCAAGATGAAAGATCCCGACAACGCGGAGGTCAAGGGTACGTTCGCGTGGAAGGACGGCACGATCAAGCCCGACGCAGGCGACGGCTATGAGGCCAAGTGGACGTTCACGCCGACAAATCCGGAATACGCCCCCACGACCGGCACTGTGACCATCAATGTTGCCCGCAAGGACATCACGGGCGCAGTGGTCACGCTGAACAAAAATGAACTTATGTATACCGGACAAGACATACGCCCCGAGCTGGTCAGTGTTGTTCTGGACGGCGTAACGCTGACAGAGGGCATACAAAAAGATTACGAGTATATGTATTTGTGTGGGTCAGCCGTCGGCAGTTACTCCGTTAGAGTTAGGGGCTGTAATAACTACACCGGAGAGGCAATGGCCACTTGGGAGATCACGCCAAGACCTGTAACGCCCAAGATTACCGTTGCTGACGGCGTTTATAACGGCGGCAATCCCGTCGAGCCGACTGTGACCCTCACGGACGATCTCGGCAACACCATCGACCAGAAGGAGTACAAAGCCGCCTACAGCAACAACATCAATGCAGGCACCGGCACCGTGACCGTCACCGATGATCACCCCAACGGCAACTACGTCATCAGTACAGTCAGCGAGAACTTCACGATCAGCAAGGCCGACGCGCCCGCGAATATCCAGACTGGCCGCCTGAACGTGATCAACGGCACGAAGCTGGAATACGCCTATGACGCCAAGCAGCTGCTGCCCGCCGCGCCCAAGGGCGAATACGGCAAGGTAATCTATGGCGTGGTTATTTTTGATCTTGAAAATGGGTATACAGTCGATGGCGAAAACGGAACGAAGATTGAAAACGGTATCCTGACGCTGACGATTGAGGCACCGGAGAAGGGGATAACCGGCAAAATCGGAACAATCCCGGTCGAAGTCGTCACGGACAACTACAAGAACTTCACTCTGCCAATCGATCTCTACGCGGTGGACAAAATCACGCCCGTGGCAGATGGCGAAATCACCGCATCGGAGATCACCTACGGCGACGAGCTGAGCGAGAGCACCATCACGGGCAAGATGAAAGATCCCGACAACGCGGAGGTCAAGGGTACGTTCGCGTGGAAGGACGGCACGATCAAGCCCAACGCGGGCGGGTTCGACGCTGAGTGGGTATTTACCCCGGATTCCCCGAAATACGCGACCGTAACCGGTAAAGTGACCGTCACGGTCAAACGGGCAACGATTCCCGAAGAACAGGTTACCGTAAAGCAGAAGGGCACGCTCACCTACAACGGCAGCGAACAGGTCGCCGAGGTGGAGATCACGGGAGCCGAAGGACTGGGCACGATCTCACTCCAGTACGCCGTGGCAGACTACTATGGTCATAATTCAACGGTACCGGCGTTCACCGACGCGGGCACGCATCAGGTGCACTATACTGTGTATTCTCAGAACTACGACATCCCGTCCGGTTACTTCACCGTGACCATCGAGCCGAAGACGGTGACGGACCCGACCGTCATCGTGAACGGCGGCCCGTTCACCTACAATGACGGCAGCGAGATCAAGCCGGCCGTCACCGTCAAGGACGGTGAGACGGAGATCTCTGATAGAGAGTACACCGTTTCCTACAGGGACAACATCAATGCCGGCACGGCGACCGTGACCATCACGGATGAGGAAGGCGGCAACTACGTCCTCGGTACAGTCAGCGAGACCTTCGCGATCGGCAAGGCCGACGCCGGCGTCAAGACCGCTCCGGCGGCGCAGACGCTGACCTATAACGGGAACGGGCAGCAGCTCGTCACGGCGGGCGAAGCGCTCGGCGGCACGATGGTCTACAGTCTGGACGGCGAGACCTATGGCGGTGATATCCCCACGGCTGTGAACGCGGGCGAGTACACCGTGTACTACAAGGTCGAGAGCGACAGCAACCACAACG
>CAKTLG010000027.1 GCA_934572465.1 uncultured Oscillospiraceae bacterium | reverse complement strand
CAGGGTCAGATCACCCTCACCGACGCGAGAACCCCGCAGACCGTCGTCGCCACGGACAAGGCGGGCAATTCCACGACACTTACCGTGACCGTCCATTCGTCCCATTCCTACCAGTGGAAGACAGAGAACGGGCAGTATTGGGGCGAATGCGAATTCTGCAATAGCCAAACTGAGCGCAAGGCCATCCCTGAACTCACGATCACCAGCCCGGATACCGTGTGCCGTACACAGGACTTTGCCTTCTCCTTCCGGTTGCCGGAGGGCTGCACCAATCCCAGCTACCGCTATGAATTTGCGTCTACCGGCGACGGCAAGCCTGTCACCCTAGTTGACGGCCTCTGCACGGGGACCATCCCCGCAGCTTCCTACCAGGAAGGCGAAAGCAGCTTCCGCTTTATCGCCTCTGCCACGACGGCGGAGGGCTATCGGTTCAGCGTCGATAAGACAATCACCCTCCGCGAGCACTCCGGCGGCACGGCAACCTGTGCGGAGCAGGCCGTATGCGCCAACTGCGGCCAGTCCTACGGCGACCTGCTGCCCCACAACTTCACCGCCGAAACGACAGATGCCAAATATCTGAAAACTGCCGCGACCTGCACCGAAAAGGCAGTGTATTACAAATCCTGCACCGTCTGCGGCCTGAGTTCTGCAGGAGCCGTCGATGAAGCGACCTTTGAATCTGGCGACCCGCTCGGCCATGATTATGGCAACTGGACCTCCAATCAGAACGGCACCCACAGCCGAGTCTGCTCCCATGATGCGGCGCACACCGAAACGGCTTCCTGTACCGGCGGTACCGCCACCTGTCTGGAACCCGCACTCTGCGAGGTCTGCGGCACCGGCTATGGTGAGAAGGATCCCGAACATCACACCGGCACCGCAGAGTGGATCACCACAGCGGAAACCCATAAGCAGGCGTACACCTGCTGCGGCGCAGTTGTGGTAGCCGAAGGCTCTCATATCTACGATGATGAAAAGGACGCCACCTGCAATGTCTGCGGCTTCAACCGTGTGATTCCCCATAACCATACCTATGACGGCTGGAGTACGGACGCAGAGAACCACTGGCGCGAATGCACCGCTGCGGATTGCTCGAATAGGGCTGAAAGTATCAAGGACAAAGCTGCTCACGTCTACGACAATGAGCAGGACACAACCTGCGACACCTGCGGCTACAAGCGCACCATCACGCCGCCCGCGGCAGAGCATTGGGTCGTGGTGGAGAACAGCTATGCACCCATTACAGGAGCGGGCCGATACGCGGTGGACGCCCGCGTCATGATCTATGCCGGCAGCCGTGAGAATTACACGTTCACCGGCTGGACCTCGGATGACGTGGTGATCGCTGAGCCCAACAGCGCGGCTGCCAGCTTCCTTATGCCGGACGGGGATGTGACGGTCAGAGCCAACTGGGTCTATACCGGCAGCGGCGGCAGCATTGATCCCATCCACTACCTTATCAGGGCAACGGCACTGTCGGGCGGCTCCATTTCTCCCTCCGGCAGCATCGGCGTCTGCGAGGGAGCCGATTGGACCTTTGCCATCACTCCGGACGATGGTTATGCCGTCTCCGACGTCAAGATCGACGGCAAGAGCATCGGCGCGGTGAAGTCCTACACCTTTGAGAAGGTGAAGAAGTCTCACACCATTGAGGTCAGCTTTGAAAAGGTCAGTGCATTTGTGGATGTTCCGGCGGGCAGCTATTATGAGGATGCGGTCAACTGGGCGGTCGGGAATGGGATTACCCAGGGCACCGATCCCACCCGCTTCTCTCCGGACGGCATTTGCACCCGCGCGCAGGCGGTCACTTTCCTGTGGCGTGCCGCCGGCAGCCCCGCTCCCAGGAGCGCGGAAATGCCCTTCGCGGATGTTCCGGCGGGCAGCTACTACTATGACGCGGTGCTGTGGGCGGTGGAAAGCGGCATCACGGTTGGCACTACGGAAACGACCTTCAGTCCTGACATGACCTGCTCCCGCGGTCAGATCGTGACCTTCCTGTGGCGCTCTGAGAAGTCCCCGGCAGCGGACAGCAGCAACCCGTTCACAGACGTTGCCGCTGATGCCTACTATGCCGATGCGGTTTTGTGGGCCGTCAGGGAGGACATTACAAAGGGCACGGGCGAAACCGCGTTCAGCCCCGACGCAGATTGCACCAGAGCGCAGATCGTGACCTTCCTCTGGCGCTGCAGGAAGTGACCGGCTGAACAGCAAGGCCGCTGACATGACCTTATAATCGAACGCTGAACAGCGCAGCGGGCGGGCATTTTGTCCCGACGCTGCGCTGTTCCTTTTTGCTATAGAGAACGGGTTTATGGTATCGTTCAGCCGGTGCAAGGCAAGACTGATCGGTTGAGAGCGATTTTCTCTGAAAGTATTTTCTGCCTCACACCATGCCCTGCACGGGGAAATGAGCGGACGGAAACAATGGAGCGGACAAAACCGATTTGACAGGCAAACCGCATTTATGTTAATATAAACTACAAATATGACGGTATCAGCGTTGAACTTTGGGGCATTTTAGTAAGTCAAATTTTCAAACGAGAGGGGAAGGCTATGAATATCAAACAGCTTCGTATTTTCGTTGAAGTTTGTGAACAGGGATCTTTTACAAGAGCCGCAAATAAACTGTTTATGACGCAGCAGGCCGTCAGCCACTCCATCGTTACATTGGAGAATTCTCTGAACTGCACTCTTTTTGATCGAAATGCCGGCGCCTTGCTTTTAACAGAGAGCGGGATATTCCTGCGTGATAATTGTCAAACGCTGCTTCGGGAAGATGATCTGTTGCAATATAAGATGGAAAACTATATTGCAAAGGGCGAAGTCATCAGAGTCGGCTACGGCTTTGGGATGCTGCGCAATCTGCCGTTGAATTTTTTCGTGAATTTTCAGAAAAAATTTCCGCGTTACAGCATCCATGGAACGGAAATGCTGAATTTGACTTGCGAGATGGGCGTTGACAGCAAGGAACTGGATGTGGCCTTTACGATAGGGCCGGTGGACGAATCGCGTTTTACCTCGATTACGCTTTATCGTGATAATTTAGTGGCCATTATGGAAAAGGACCACCCGCTTGCACAGAAATCCATGCTCAATATTGCAGATCTGAAGGGAACAGGGCTGATCTGCAATAGCGGCAAGAATCGGAACTCGCTGATCACCTGCTGTAATGCGGTGGGCTTTACGCCGAACATTATTCACTGCTGCACAGATCTGATCTCGCAATGCTATCTTTGCCAGCACTCTCCCTATGTGGTCATTACGGTCGATCAAATGCTGGATCAAATGTTCCTGCAATATCCGTCGCTTCGAAAGGTCAGCTTTGACGACAGTATTTACCATTGGGAAATGTGTCTGATCACAAAGAAAGGCCAGAAGCTGTCGAAAGCCACAAGCGCATTTATCGGCTATGTTATTGAAAACCATTTGGGAGAATAGCGGCGGTCAAAGTAATGAGGGCGAAGATCAGACCGGCAGCCGATCCCCACTTGCCCCAAGCCGCGCGGTTTTTATCTGAAAAAAATACTACCTCAAAATTGAGGTAGTATTTTTTTATTCTGTTACGATGACAGCATATACTGCGGCGGGAGCCTGGCCGCGATTGGCAAGGCCGTGCGTTTCGCCGGGAAGGCAGACTGCCGCATCCCCGGCGGAAAGGAGAAAGGGCTTGCCGTTGCTGGTTAGAAGGAGGTCTCCTTCTTTGCAGATGAAGATCTCGCTTTCCCCCATATGGGCGTGAATCCCGATCGAGCAGCCGGGATCCAGTCGGATCTCTGAGAGCATCTTTACATTCGGAACGGCAGCCGGCGTAAGATAGTTCAGTTTATTGACAATGCCGTCTCCGCCCCGCATGTTTTGGAGATGTTCTGCATTTCGTTCGTTCACTTTAATGATCATGGTTCCTCCCAGCGGTCAAAAACAATTCTGCAATATTTCTTCGACAAGCTTATCCAGCTGATAGTACATGGAGACCGCACCGGGATCAAGATGCCCAACGCCCTTGTCGGGGCGGTAATAGGCTCTGCCGCGGACGGCTTCCATCGCACTTGTGGACTGTTGTCCTTCATAAGCAGCGGCACGAACGGCTTCAAGAAGCGCTCTCTCGTCCACGCCGCTGCCAAGGCACTCCTTATAGCGCAGAACGGCGGGGTGTATCGTGTCGATCATGGTTTTCATGCCGGGGGTGGCGTTGCCGCGCTTCATGATGCCGCTGTCCATGGCTTCGAGCACTTCGTACAGCTTTTCGCAGTCGATGTACTCGACGCCGCTGAGCTTTTTGGCGGCTTCCATGTAAGCGCTTGCGTACAAAACACCGCTGCTCCCGCCGATGACAGTCATCATGGTCATAGCGATTTTCTGGAACATGGCGGCGAGAGTCATTTCTGCCATGGCGGGCGCTTCTTCGGCCAGCTTTGCAAAGCCCATGTTGATGTTTGCCCAATGATCTCCGTCGCCTGTTGCGGCGTCCAGCTCAGAGAGATAGTCTTTTTCACTGTGAATTTTTTTATAGGCACTGAGGATATAGCGGCTGTAATTCTGAGGATAAATACGGAACCCCATGGTATCAATTCTCCTTCATACTGTCATGCCCGCGGTTTTGCACGGACTGTCGATCAGCTTTTTCAGCTCATCGTTCATCTTCAGCAGGGTGACGGAGCAGCCGGCCATCTCCAGAGAGGTCATATAATTGCCAACAAAGCAGCGATAAACCGAAATGCCCTGTTCCGTCAGATGACTTTCCACGTCGTTATACAGGATAAGAAGCTCCATCAGCGGAGTGGCTCCAAGACCGTTGACCATGACGGTCACTTCAGAGCCGGTATAATCATAGTCGGCCAGGATCTTGTCCACCAACCGCTTGGCCAGATCCTTTGCCTTGAGCACGCCGCTCTTTTCGATGCCGGGCTCACCGTGGATACCCATGCCGATCTCAATCTCATTGTCGCCAAGCTCAAAGCCGGGTTTTCCGACCGCAGGAAGCGTACATGCAGACATGGCCATGCCCATCGTGCGTACATTCCGGCAGGCGAGCTCGGCAGCTTCCTTTACATCGCTCAGGCTTTTGCCTGCGGCAGCTGCGGCGCCTGCGCACTTGAGAACGAACAGTGTGCCTGCCACACCACGGCGTCCGGTCGAAGTGCTGCTTTCCGGCACGGCAACGTCGTCGCGGACCACTACGATCTCGGTTTCAATTCCCTCCATGGCGGCAAGATCGCGCGCCATGTCGAAGTTCATAATGTCGCCGGAGTAATTCATAATGATGATCAGGACGCCCTTTCCGGAGTCGGCGGCCTTGATTCCCTGCAAAATACGATCGGGGCTGGGAGAGGAAAAGACATTTCCAGCAACAGCTGCATCCAGATAGCCTTCTCCGACATAGCCGGCGAAAGAAGGCTCGTGGCCGCTTCCTCCGCCGGAGACCACGCCTACTTTTCCGCTTTTTTCACAGCGGGCGATGACTTCAAGACCGGGATAGTAGGTGATATGCGGATTTGTCTTGCTCAAACCAAGCAACGCGTCGCCAACGACCTGATTGGGATCGTTAATGATTTTTTTCATAATTGTTCTTCCTTTCTTGTTCGTGCTCACAATGCCAGTTTAAGAATCTGATAGACGTCATTTTCGCCAAGAGGCTCCATGCCGCCGACAGGGCCGTACTTTACGCACTTTCGGGCCATTTCACGCATCTGGTCTTCTGTGGGGGAGATGCCGAGTCCTTTTAGGCTGACGGGCATTTTGATGCTGCAGAAAAAATCCTCCATTGCGCTGATGCCCGCAAGGGCAGTATCCATGCCAGAGCCTTCGATCTCAAATACACGGTTCGCAAGATAAACAAAGCGTTCTTCGTGCTTTTCGCACACATAGCGCGCCCAGCTTCCCCAGATCGCGGTTAAACCCGCGCCGTGGGCAACGTCAAACAGCCCTCCGATCTCATGCTCAATAAGATGTACCGCCCAATCGCCGCCACCGCCGCCGCAGGCGGCGAGACCGTTATGCGCGAGACTGCCGCACCACATGATCTCAGCGCGAATGTCATATTCCTGCGGAGTTTTTTGAACAGCTTGTGCAGCGTTCCGCATTGTACGGAGCAGTGAGATGCAGATCTCATCTGTGATTTTCAAGGTGCTTCCCGTGTGAAAAAAGCGCTCCAACGTGTGCATTATAATATCTGCACAGCCGCAGGAAGTCTGATAAGCGGGGAGAGTGTAAGTCAGCTCGGGATTCATTATGGCGAAACGGCAGCGGCTTATATCGTTGTCACAGGCGCGCTTCTGCCAACCGTCTTCATTTGTAATGACGCAGGAATTGCTCATCTCGCTTCCGGCCGCCGCGATCGTCAGCACACAGCCCAGCGGGGCGCAGGCTGCCGGAACAGCTTTGCCGCAGAAAAAATCCCACACGTCGCGATCTGCGGCCAGACCGTAGGCGATCGCCTTTGCAGAATCAATAACACTTCCGCCGCCCACGGCCAGGATAAAGTCTACATTTTCTGCACGGCACAGGTTGATGCCCTCATAGACAAGGGACAGACGAGGATTGGGCTTTACCCCACCGAGAGCGACATAGGAAATGCCGCATTTATCAAGGCTGTTTCTCACGCGATCCAGCAGGCCGCTTTTTTCAGAGCTGTGTCCGCCATAATGCAGCAAGACCTTTTTGGCGTTTTCTTCGCTGACGAGACGCCCGACTTCGCGTTCTGCGTTTCGCCCAAACACGACCTTGGTAGGGGTAAAATAGGTAAAGTCTCTCATTTTATCTTTTCCTTTCAAAAAACGCTTGGATAGAAAGGCGCGGCAGCATCGCGTCAGTTTTTCTGATTAAAATGAGAGCTGCCGATCCGGCAGCTCTCATTTTTGATTGCATCAATCTACCGGGTAATATTTGTGATCGAGAAGTTTCATTTCGTGACCGGGGATCAAGAACTTGACGCCCATCTTGTTCATCTTGTCACAGGTCTGCCAGCCTTCTTCCAAACTCAGAGCCAGAGAGGTCGGGGTAAACTTGCCGTCTTTGAAGTTGTCATACAGCGGGAACTGGTCGCTGCCAAGCAGATACACACCGTCTGTAGTATCCACCAGAAAACCTTGCAGGCCCTTGCTGTGACCGGGCATCAGGACAGCACGGATACCGGGGAACAGCTCCATATCACCGTCGATGAACTGCCAGTTGGCGGGATGCTGCGCCCACTGAGGCACAGTGCCGATGTTAAATGCCTCGTATGTTTTGGCATAACGGGGGCAAGGATTGATCGACGCATAAACTTCAGAGATCTGAACATAGACCTTGGCATTGGGGAACAGGTGAATGTTGCAGGCGTGATCCCAATGCAGATGGGTGATCAGCAGAACGTCGATATCCTTGGCATCCACGCCGGTTGCCCGCTTGAGTGCGACCGTTGGTTCCTCATCGTCGGGACGGGAGTAGTGTCCGCCGTTATGATATTTGAGCATGTGGTCAGAGCCGGGGATGCCGCCGCCGGTATCAACGAGTATCTTGTGGTCGCCGCCTTCGAGGTAAAACATCAGCATGGGGTTTTCTTCCAGCTCATGTCCGGCTCCATTGCCGCGCATATAGTAACTGGGCCACCACTCACTGCCGACGCGGATAGGATAGATCTTATATGTAGTACTCATCGAAAATACACTCCTTATTAATATTTCCCGATCAGCTCCCGTTTCTGTTCGCGCTGTGCTTTTGCATACACGGACTTTTGGGATCTGGGGCGTGAAATTGTATTGGGGCATCGGTGTGGACTTATCTGATCAGAAACATTGCGATATCTTCCACATAGGTAACGAGGAATACGCCGATCAGCGCCGTTATACAGAAGGGAATGACATTCCGATAGATCCCTTCGATCGTGACCCGCCTGCGGTCGAGATTCGTTGCAACGAACATGCAGGCGCCAAAGGGCGGCGTGATCATGCCAAGCGAAAGGTTGATGCAGGTGATGATACCGAAGTGAACAAGGTCAATGCCAAATGCGGATGCAACGGGAAACAGCAAGGGAATGATCAGCATGATGGTCGTTGTTGCATCAATGAACATGCCGCAGACAAGGAAGATAAGGTTTGCGACCAGCAGGAACTCCCACCGCTGCGTCAGCACGCTGGTGAGCGATGCTGCAACAAACTGGGGCAGGCCGAGAAGGGTCATGCAGTAGCCAAACAGAGTTGCGCCGCAGCAAAGGAACATAACGTTGGCCGCGCCCTTGGCAGAGTTCAAAAACGCCTGATAGGTGTTTTTCCATGTAAGCTCTTTATAGATAAAAACACCGATGATCAGGGAATACAGGCACGCGACGACCGCCGCCTCAGTCGGAGTGAAAATACCGCCGTAAATGCCGCCGAGGATGATCACTGGAGACAGGATCGCAGGGATCGCATCCAGAAATGCACGTCCGAGGGATAAGTGCTTCATCGGGCGCTGAATGCCCCAGCCCTTTCTTCGGATAATGATCATGCCGGTAACCATGTAGATCAGCATCATAATAAGACCGGGAACGATAACGCCGATGAACAGATTGCCTACGGATGCACTTGCGATACAACCATAAAGGATCAGAGGAATGGATGGTGGGATCATGGTTCCAAGCGTTCCTCCGACGGCCTGAACAGTCGCGGCAAACTGGGGATCATACTGGTCGTCATGTACCATTTCCGGATACATGATGCTGCCGATGGCGGCGGTCGTAGCAAGAGAAGAACCCGAGATCGCACCAAAGAACGCGCAGCAAGCAAAGGATATTACGATCATGCTGCCGCGCATCCAGCCGAGCAGGACCTTTGCGAGATTGATGATTCGCTTTGTCAGGCCGCCCTGAAGCATCAGTTCACCGGCGATCATGAAGTAGATGATCGCCAAAAGCGGAAACGAATCACCGCCGGCAAAAATTTTGGCAGGAATCATCATCAGGTTCATCTTGGGCGTGGAAAGGATAATAGCGACGAGCGAAGCAATTCCCATTGAAAAGGTGATGGGCACACCCAGCACCATCAGGGCAACGAGCATGACTACTAAAATAATTGCTACCGGCTGCATACTATCATGTTCGGTGCGCTGGCAATGATCCTCGGCGGCTGCACGGTCATCATGTTCGGCTCGATCATGATGTCCGGCGTGCGCATGATGCACGATGCGGGCATGGATCAGCGCAACACGCTGATCGCCGCGACCTCCATCTGCCTTGGCGTCGGCGTGACGCAGGTGGACGGCTTTTTCAACGAGCTGCCGTCGTTCATCGGCGATATTTTTGCAGGCAACATGGTCGCGGGCGTGTTCGTCGTGGGCCTGATCCTCGACCTGTGCCTGCCGCGCGATCCCAGCCACTATACCAGCATGTAAGGCGTGAGGGGTTTATAGTATTCCGGCAATGCCATTCATCTGAGCCTGAAAACCGGCGGTCAGGGGGCGGAAAGCATTTTCCGCTCCCTGACCGCCGGCGCTTTTTTCACAGCTTCCTTTCCATCCAAGAAGAATGGTGCTATAGTATAAGGGAATCGGCGGATGGACGGAGCGGAGGCCGTGACGCAAAAGGATAAAATGCTGCTCATAAGAAACGACTATAGCGGAGCAGACCGAGAGCGATTCCATGAACAGGAGGCATGAACAGATGAATATAACCGTATATCTTGGCGCGAACGAGGGCAATGACCCTGCATTCAGGCGCGCCGTCCGCGAGCTTGGCACATGGATCGGGGAAAGCGGGAACGCGCTGGTCTATGGCGGTTCAAAAAGCGGACTGATGGGGGAGCTTGCCGAAAGCGTTCTTGACGCCGGCGGCGTTGTGACCGGCGTGGAGCCGCAGTTCTTTATTGACGCGGGTTACGAATACGACCGGCTGACGAAGCTCATCGTAACAAAGGACATGGCGGAGCGGAAGACGAAAATGATCGAGCTGGGCGACGCCTTTATTGCCTTTCCGGGCGGTACCGGCACGCTGGAAGAGATCGCCGAGGTCATGTCCAAGGTGTCGCTGAAGCATCTGGACGCGCCCTGTATCCTCTATGATCTGGGCGGCTACTACAGCGGGCTGAAGGAGCTGCTGCGGCGCATGGTCGAAACGGGCCTTTCCTCGGAGGAGCGGCAGAAGGGGATATTCTTTGCAGACGATCTCTCCCAGATCGTACGGCTCCTGCAAGGCGCTGAGAAGGAAGCAGGATATCATGGACCGGTATAAGAAAAGCTCCTGAGACGTTTTCTCAGGAGCTTTTCCAAAAGCCTGTCAATGCACCGGCGTCAGCACGCCGAAGCGGTCCTTGATGACGTGCCGCGGGCAGACCACCGCGCACGCGCCGTAGCTCAGACAGCGTGCCGCGTCGATCACGGCGTGGAACTGCTCGATGTGGATCGCGTCTGCGGGGCAGTTCTTCACACACAGGCCGCAGGCGATGCAGCTCACATCGCAGACCGTGCGCGCGCCGGTCTTCGTCGCGGGGTCGAAGCCCTTATCGAGATTCGAGCAGAGCGGCTGGATGCGGTCGTCCAGCAGGCGCACGCGGATGATGCTGCGCGGGCATTTGCGCGCACATGCGCCGCAGCCGATGCACTTGTCCTCACTGACCTCGGCGCAGCCGAACTCATTTAAGCGGATGGCATCGAAGCGGCAGGCGTTTACGCACGCCTCGCAGCCAATACAGCCGTAGGCGCACAGGAGCGCGCCGTCCGCATCCTTTTTTGCACGGCAGCCGCCGTTACAGTAGACCGTCGCCACGCGGGGCGGGAATTTGCGTTTGATCGCCATCGTGATCTCCTCCTCTTTCTCTATGACGATCATAGCATAGTTTTTCACTTCTGCCAACTGCAAAGTGCCGTGCCCGTTTCCCACGCGCAGGGGCTAACCTTCTGCACGGCGGCAGATCGCCCTTGACACAAGCGGCTTTTTGTGGTATAGTCCGCACTGTTCGCTCGGAGGGCGCGTTGTTCTTAAGAAACGACAGCCGGACAAGAGACAGACTGAGATGTCTGTTTCTTGTCCGGTTTTTTTCATGCGTAAAGGAGGAATGCAGCATGGACTTTCTGAACGGCAGCATCAAACCGATGTACTTCAGATACCTGTCGGCGGCCTTTAGCAGCGCCATGATCATATCGGTCTATTCCATCGTGGATACGGCAATGGTCGGCCGGTACCACGGGCCGCAGGGAACGGCGGCGCTGGCGGTCGTCGCGCCGGTCTGGAACATCATCTACAGCCTTGGCCTTTTGATGGGCATTGGCGGCAGCGTGATTTTCAGCACAAAGCGCGGCAGCGAGAAAAGCGACGGAAGCGAAAATCAGTATTTCACAGCCGCTGCGATCGGCGCGGTGATCCTATCCATTCTGGCATGGATCGGGGTCATATGCTTCGAGCGCCCGATCCTGACCTTCTTCGGGGCGGACGAGTCGCTGCTCTCGCTGGCGCAGGAATATATGCGGCCCATCAAATATGTGTTCCCGCTGTTCCTGTTCAATCAGATGCTGGCGGCGTTCCTGCGCAATGACGGCGCGCCCGCGCTCGCAACGCTCGGCGTATTGTCCGGCGGCATCTTCAATGTCCTCGGCGATTATTTTTTCGTATTTACCTGCGATATGGGTATCTACGGCGCGGGACTGGCCTCCGCCATCGGCTCCTGTATCTCGTTCCTTGTCATGCTGACGCACTTTTTCAGCAAAAAGAATACGCTCCGTCTCGTGCATCCGGAGAGGCTTGCGCGCAAACTGCGGGAGATCACCGTCACGGGCTTTTCCACCTTCTTTATCGACGTAGCCATGGGCATCCTGACCGTGCTCTTTAACCGCCAGATCATGCGATACCTCGGCGCAGACGCGCTGGCGGTCTACGGCCCCATCATTCAGGTCAGCACCTTTGTCCAGTGCTGCGCGTACAGCGTCGGGCAGGCAGCGCAGCCCATCATTTCTACAAACTTCGGCGCGGGAAAAGGCGAGCGCATCAAGGAAACGCTTCGTCTGGCGCTTTGGACAACGGTATTCTTCGGCGTATTCTGGACGGCGCTGAGCATGGCGTGCCCGAATGTCTACATCCGCATATTCATAGCGCCCACGCCGGAGATCCTGAACATGGCGCCCGCTATCGTCCGCACCTACGCGCTTTCGTTCCTGCTGCTGCCGTTCAACATCTTCTCGACCTATTATTTTCAGGCGATCATGAAGCCGAAGGCGGCGTTTGTTGTTTCTGTGGCGCGGGGACTTGCCATCAGCGGTATCCTGATCCTGCTTCTTCCTGCGCTGGTCAGCGCCGATGCGATCTGGTTTGCGATGCCGGTCACGGAGCTTCTGGTCATGCTCTACGCCGCTTCGATGATCCGCACATACACAAGGGCTTTGCCGAATGGCGCCGCTTATGCGGATTCGAACCATTGAGGCAAATGAAATTCGCAGGCTGGCTGCCCGCCTTGCCGCCCCCGCGGCACGATGGCTGTTGGACGGCCTTTGCGAAACGACCGCCGCCGCGGCGGGGCAGAGGGGCCGCGCTGGCGCGCTTTGACGCGGAGATGATCAAGAGGGACCTTTCCCCGGGCGGCTGCGCCGACCTGCTGGCGCTCAGCGATCTGCTGCACGCGCTGAAAACAAAGGAGAAGTAATACGCCATCCGTATGGCTTTCCAGCGTGGATGGCGGAATTTAACCTTTGTTTAATAAGCGTTTATGCGGAGTTTTATGGGTTCCCTTACAATGACGGTGTTCAATGTAAGGGAACCCATTTTTTATATCAGATTCGGAGGTATCCATCATGCGTGAAGCCATTATGAAAAAGAACTATGCCAAGGCGTTCAAAACAGTCATTCTTCTGGCGGTGGTGCTGGCGGTCGTGACCGCCGTCGCCATCCCGCTGAGCCTGTCGCAGCAGATCAGCGATATTTCGGCGCTGAAGCAGACAAAACAGGAACAGATGGTACAGCAGCCGATCGACGGCGAGCGCAGTGAGCGCCGCGACGACCGCGAGGAAGCGTGGAAGAGCCAAATCACGCCGCTCTCTGCCGTCAACTACGCGGTCATCGGCGGGGCGGCGGTCCTCTGGCTGGCGCTGGGGCAGTATTACTGGCTGCTGGTCGTCGCGCGGCTCTACAAGAGCGCGGTGAACGAGGGCATGAACAAGTCCCTCTGGCCGATTTTGGGCCTGCTCACCAACCTGCTGGCGGTCCTTGTATTCCTCATCGTGCGCGATGATCCCCGCCGCGCAAAGCCGCAGACCGCGCGGGAGTAAGACGGGAGCATCGCCATGAGGACCATTGACCATCTGCTTTTGGGGCGGTACCTGCTCGCGCGGTCCGCTTCGCCCGCGCTGCACCGCCATTGCCATGCGTTTTTGCTCGGCTGCGTAGAGCCGGACTACAACGTGCTCAGCTACCTGCGAGGGATACGGCACGGCGAGAAGCTGCGCGGGCACAACGCGGAAAACTCGTCCGCCTTTCTCGCCCGCTGCATGGCGGACTTCGAGGAAAACGGACTTTCCTCCGCGTGGGACTATTTCCGCCTCGGCACGATGCTTCACTATGCGGCGGACGCCTTCACCGCGCCGCACAACCGCTTCTGGACGGGGAGCCTGCTGGAGCACCGTGCCTACGAAGCGGCGCTGCACCGGAGGTTTGCGGCGATGCTGGAGAGTGCGCGGCCCGACCGACTGGCGTACCGAGAGTACGCGCCGCTGCACGAGGATTACTGCGCGGAGACGCCTGGCATGGAGACCGACTTCCGGTATATCCTGACGGCCTGCGCCTCTCTGCTGGAAAAATACCTGCTTCCCGCGGCGGAAGAGAAAGGAGCCTGCTATGAAGGTTTTGATCACGACCGACTGGTACCGGCCGGTCATTAACGGCGTCGTCACCTCCGTCCTTGATCTGTCGGAGGGGCTGACCGCGATGGGGCATGAGGTCCGCATCCTGACGCTCTCCGGCAGCATCCATTCCTATCGGGAGGGCAGCGTGACCTTCATCGGCTCCGTCAGCGTCGGCATGGTCTATCCCAACGCGCGGCTGCGGACCGCGCGGGGCGAAGCGCTGGTGCGCGAGCTCATTGACTGGAGGCCTGACGTGGTACACAGCCAATGCGAATTTTCGACCTTTGCCTTTGCGCGGCGCATCGCCAATGCCTGCGGATGTCCGCTGGTGCATACCTACCACACGGTCTACGAGGACTTCACCCATTACTTTTCGCCGAACGTCCGCTTCGGCCGCTTCCTCGCCGCCGCGTTTTCGCGGCACGTTCTCGCGCAGACCGACGCGGTCATCGTCCCGACCGAAAAGATCCGCGCGATGCTGCGCGGCTACGGCGTGACGCAGCCGATCTCGACTGTGCCGACGGGATTAAAACTCGCTCCCTTCCTCGCGCCGATGCCGCGCTCTGACCGCGCCGCCCTGCGAAAAAAGCTGGGCCTTGCGGAGAGCGACCTCACGCTCATCTACATCGGGCGGCTTGCCAGGGAGAAGAACATCAGCGAGCTGCTGGCTTTCCTGCCCGCTGCGCCGCGGGAGGTAAAGCTCCTGCTGGTGGGCGACGGGCCGTACCGGAGCGAGCTGGAGAACGAGGTGCGGACGCGCGGCCTTGCGGACCGCGTCATCTTCGCGGGCATGGTCGAGCCTGCGCAGGTCGCGGACTATTACAAGGCGGGCGATGTGTTCGTCAGCGCGTCTCAGAGCGAGACGCAGGGTCTTACCTATATCGAGGCCATGGCCGCCGGCCTGCCGCTGCTGTGCCGTCGGGATGACTGCCTGAACGGCGTTCTGTCTCCGAACGAGAATGGCTTTGCGTACACGACGGAGACGGAATTTTTATCGGCGATTGGCGCGCTTCAAAGCGCCGGACTCCGCGAGCGGCTCGGCGCGGCGGCGCAGGCGCTGGCGGCGGACCGCTTTTCGGAGGAGGGCTTTGCCAGCGCCGCGGAAGCGAGCGCCGCGTGAGACCAAAAAGCTGACCTTGCCGCCGGAATGCAGCGCCGCCGCAGGACGGGATACGCAAAGCATCCTTCTGCCGCGTTAAAAAACCGTTAAGATGATGCGCAATGGATTGAAAAAAGAGAAAAACAGGACTATTTTATACGAGGTGAGTGTGTAAAATCAAAAAACGAAGGGGGAGGCGGATAAAAATGCCGCACCGGAAAAAGATTTTACTCTCTGACAGCAACGAATCCTTCAGTATGCTGCTGAAGGATTCCCTGCATGAACACGGAGATTTCCATGTGTTTCACGCAAAGGACGAGGACGAGACGGCGAAGGCGCTCCACCAGCACCGGCCGCATATCCTTTTGCTGGATCTCCTGCTGCCGCAAAAGGGCGGCTTTCATGTTATGGAGCAGCTGCGCGAGGGCGGGCACAAGCTCTCGACGATCCTCATGACAGCCATGCCGACGCGCTGGGTCATAGATGAGGCGTATCGGCTGGGCGCAAACTTTGTGCTCCCGAAGCCCTTCACGACAAAGGCGCTGGTCGAGCGGATACACGACGTATTGCGCGGCGAGGCGCATCAGCCGCACTGACGGGGCCTTCGTACCGGCAAAAGCGCCGCTAAATGCTCTCCTGCGCGATGCGGATGAATTCCTCAATAACGCTCCACTGATACGAGCGCTTGAGAAAGCCGAAGCGGATGGGATACGATGCGCCGCCGTCAAAGCGCAGAAGATGCAGATGCTTGACCTGCGCACCGGACAGCGCGGTGCGGACGAGATTTTCCGGACTGAAGCACGCGCCGACGCCCCGCTCGCACAGGGCGAGCAGCGTTTCAATGTTGGCCGAGGTCGCCTTGACGATCGGCTTCACGCCGGAGTGCCGCAGCATTTCGCGCCCCATGCGCCCGCCGATGTCCTCGACCGGACCGAGAACGAACGGACAGTCCCGCAGACAACGCAGATCGCCCGCGCGCAGCGCCGCTTCATGCGCGGCAAGGTCGATATCGCAGCGGGCCAGCAGCGCGCCGGAAAGGCACAGGACGATCGTTTCCTCATAAAAGTCCCGCAGCTCGACCTCCTGCGGCGCCTTGGAAAATTCCGCGATGGCGAGGTCGATGTCGCCGTCTGCGAGCAGCTTTTGCAGCGCGTCGTTCGAGTCCTCGATGAGCGTGATCTCCACATTCGGATATTCCCTCTGGAACGCGGGGATCAGACGCGGCATGACGGCGCGCCCGCGCGTGAACGCAATGCCGACGCGCAGCTCGCCCTTCTGATTTCGGGAGATGTCGCAAAACTCCTGCTGCATGGCGTGCTGTGTCCGGCGCAGCTCGTCGGCATAGCGCAGAAAGGTTTGCCCCGCAAACGTCAGCTCCAGCGGGATACGCCGCACGACGAGCTGGCAGTTCAGCTCCTTTTCAAGCCCCGCGATATGCGACGAGAGCGATTGCTGCGTGATATGCAGGATCTCCGAAGCGCGGGTAAAGCTGCGCTCGCGCGCAAGGACGGAGAAGTATTCCAGCGAGTCAAAGTTCATCGACCGGCCTCCTCATACAGTTTTTTCCTGTATCTTATACCAATTCAAACGGCTTTACAAGTGCGGATATCCGCACCATGCGCCTGACCGTTCCGACGGCCCGCGCGCGATAAAAAGGTAAAGCCCCCACCCGATAAAGCAAAAGCGGAAGCCCCCGACCGGATCGGTCGGGGGCTTCCTTTTATCAATGGGGAGGATAGAAACGCTTACTTGCCCTGATACGCGCGGTAGAGGAACGTCACGATCTGCGCGCGCGTGCAGGTGTCCTTCGGGGCGAACAGGCCGTCGCCGACGCCCGTGGTCACGCCGTTTTCAACGGCCCACGCCACGGCGCTTGCGTAGTACGCATCCGCCGCCACATCGCTGAACGCGGTGCTGCTGCCGGAGGCCGCAGCCTTGAGCGCGCGATAGAGGAACGTGACCGCCTGCGCTCTCGTGCAGGGCTCGTTCGGGGAGAATTCCGTCTCGCTCGTGCCGGTCGTGACGCCGTTTTCAACAGCCCACGCCACGGCCTTGGCGTAGTACGCCGTGGGCGCAACGTCGGTGAAGCTGCTCAGCGCCGTCGGCTCGGGAGAACCGGCCGCACGCCACAGGAACGTCACGATCTGCGCACGCGTGCAGGACTGGTTGGGCCCGAACAGGCCGCCGCCGATGCCGGAGGTGATGTCCTTGCCGACCGCCCACTTGACCGCGTCGTAGTAGTACGCACCCGTGGAAACATCGCGGAACGGGCTCTCCTCGGTCTGCTCGGTGAAGCTGACGCGGATATCCGCCTTGCCGTCAGGCATGACAAAGGTATACTTGCCGTTGCCCTTGTCGGTGATCTCAAGCACGTTGCCGTCCTTGTCGGTCACGGTGAGATCGCCCAGCTGATAGCCGCTGTCCGGCTTGACCGTGATGGTCACGGTGCTGCCCTTGGAGGCGTTCTTCGGGCTGATGCTCACGCTGCCGTTGGCCGTGCCGTCCGGCGTGTTCACGGGATAGGTCGGCGCGGCGGGGATGTCGGCGGAATAATGATACAGCGTGATGCTGCCCTCGATGGCGTTATAGTTGTTGCCGTCAGGTGTAAACTTCCAGTGATAAGCAGTGTTCGCCTTGACCTCGGTGGCGGCAGGGTCCAGCACCCTGCCATCCTTGTCTACCCACTGGAGCGTGCCGGCGGGCCAGCTTTCGTTGGCCGCCAGCCCCGCGTCGGCGAGCTTCTTGCCGCTCGTCTTGATGGCCGTGTAGTTCGGCTCGCCGGTGGGCGTGGCCTTGTCCACGTGGATGCTTACCATGCCGGAAACAGCGCGGTAGTGTTCGGTATCAGCGGGCATGAACGTCCATTCGACCTCGTGATCGCCCGCGTTCGGCATGGTGTCGGGGGCATTCCACGCGATGGTGCCGGAAACGCTGCTGCCTTCGTGCGTCGCCGTGGCTGTGAGCGTGATGTCCGCGAGCGTCGTGCCGTAGGTGATGGTGTCCGGCTCGGCGGTGACGATCACGGTCGGCTGGAGCTTGTTGACAGACTCGAGGTTCACAGTGAGGATGACGTCCTCGTAGTTGGTGGTCTTGACCTTGACCATGATGGTGCCGATGGGGGTCTCCTTGTCATACTTGACAGCGGGGACCGTCAGATGCAGCTGGTACTTGCCGTTAACCTGGACGATCTTTGGCTCGCCAAGCGCGGCGTAGTCGTGGTCTAGACTCAAGGAAGCCACTGTATATGCGATGTCGCCGTAGGTCTTGGGGCTTTGCAGCTCCGGCAGAGTGGGGAGGTCGATGGTGTAGGTGGCTTCCAGATCGTTGACGATCTGGTCAAACGTGACCACCTTGTTGAATGCGGGCGCGTCGGCCTTCGTGATGGAGGCGTTCACTTCGCTCGCATAGAAGTACCAATCCAGCTGCTTTCCGCCATAGCCGGCACGATAGTCTTTGCTCAGCAGTGTGACCTCGCAATAAACGGTCTTGCCGCTGCCTGCGTTCGGGGAGTCAACATAGTTGTTTGCGGTCTCATCGAAGACCTTGTAGCTTGTTTCGCCCAACGTGTAATCCGTGCCAAACCGTAAGGGGATCCGAGCCGTCACGCTCTCATCACGACTTATAAAGTTGGATGTCACAGAGCCTGCGGGAAGATCGGCCGTGCCGTCATACTTCTTCGTGATCGTGGCGGAGGAAAGTGCCAGATGGGACAGGATATATTCCTCAACTTCCCACCTTACCTTCTTCGTGCCGGTATAGTTGCTGTTGGTGGGTACAGCGCTGATGGTCAGGTCGTAGTACCCGACGCCGTTTTTGGTTGCGTTGCCGGACACCGTGTAGTCCTCGCCATATTTCAGCGTCTTGCCATAGCAGGTCACGGTGAAATCAACGTCAGGCGTTGCGGTCGTATCGCCAAAGGGATTGAAGGTGATGCGGTTGCTGCGGTTGTTGAACGTGATCACCGCGTCTGCCAGACCCGCTTTTTCCACCGTGAATTTGCGGTTGGTAAAGGGAGCCATCCAGAGGCAGTTGCCGTCGACGTCCAGTCCGCTGACCACGCAGATCGCCTTGTATTCACCAGGCGTCAGGCTGCTCAGCGTGTCGGTGCCGGTCGTCGTGGTGTCGTAGGTGTAGACGCCGTTTTCGGCCGCAGCCACATTGCCGGTGCTTGTCAGCTCCGTCGTGGTGCTGTCCTCATTGACCAGATACCATGTGAACTTCACCTTAGCAACGTTTTGATCGTATGTCTCCAGGGCGAACGCGAAAGGCAGGGTGTTCTGCCCGTAGGAGATCGTGATGGGATCGCCGGGCTGCGTGAGCGTGATATCCGAATATTTGACGGTATAGGTCGCAGTATTGTCGGTCAATATCTCTGCGGGGTTTACCGGAACGTCGTCTTTCATGAGGGCGTATCCGTTCGGCAGAAGGTTGTAGATGGGGATGGGGCAGGAAATGGCGCTTACCTTGCCGCCATTCAGGATGATTTGAGCCGTCGAGCTGCTGGGTATGTTCAAGCCCTTAAGGCAGCCGCTCTCCAGAGTCAGCCTGCCGCTGTCAGCGAGCACGGGGCCGAAGACACCCTTGTTCTCGCCTTTGGAATCCTTGATGGTCAGCCTTTTGCCGCCATTCAGCTTGACGGCATCGCCGTTTTTGGTGAAGCTATGGCCGTTCAGGTCGATGGTAAGGGATTCGGCATCGGCGCTGCTGAGATCAAGTTCATCTGTGCTGGCGTCAGTAAACAGCTTCAGCGTGCTGCCGTTTGTGGCGAGCCATATGTCGATGGCGTCATTAATGTGCTTGAGGTCGTAGAAAATGCCGTCCACCGTCGCCGCGATGCCGTCCTCATTGCAGTACAGGCATCTGCCGTTTTCCGCGTCATCATGGGGGCACTCCACGACGGTGAGATTGGTGAGTGTCGTGTTTTGGAACTTTTCCGCGTAATTCACATACGACCCATCTGCTTTTTGGAATGCAAAGCCGTCTGCAAGCAAGTCACCGAGACGGACCCCTCCGTGATCGGCAATCCAAAGTTCACTGTATTTGCCGCCGCTCAGCTTATTTTTCTTTAATTCGTCTAACTGGTTGTTTCCATAGCCTAGATAAGCGATCGTACCAGCATTTTTACCAACGACGAGAGCAGGTTCCCGAGTTGCTGGGTCATAATTCGAGTTGTCCTGCATGCTTATCATGCTGATCGTGCCGCCTGTCCAGCCGCTTAGGTCCAGAGAGGCCCACACATTTACACGAATACCAGGTTCAACATTGCCGGTGCCGCAAATGGCCAGTTTGAAGGGACCTCTTTCTTGAGCCGATGGATTGTTCCAATCGTACGCACCTTCGCCTAAGATAAAAGAGGCCCAGCCAGACGCTGTGACATTATGCCTGTTCAAATCCAGCGTAACGACCATATCCTCGGCAGTGGTTACGGTAGTGCTATAGAGATAGACATCATCCGTCAGAGGGGCATCGGTCAGCAGCGTCACCGTCTGACCATCTGTTGCCGCGTTCAGCGCTGTGACGAGGTCAGGGTAGTGCGCCCATTTCCATGTGTCAGTCTGGATTCTTGCGACCATCTGCTTTCCGCACTCATTGCAGCGATAGTTGTTGACCGCATCCGCCATGTCGTGCGGGCAGGGCTTGCCGCAAACCTCGCACTTGCCGGTCTTGTAACCACCCTCATGCGCGCAGGATTGCTTGCAGATTGAGCACTCATAGATATCGCCCGATGCGGGTTTCTCCCATATATGCGTATGCGCTTTGATGGTAGTATCACCGGACCAGTCCGTATCGCTGAAAACCAGATACCGGTTGCTGCCCTCGGCAAAAAAGACATAGCCGTCTTCCAGCAGATCCCTCAGATATGTGTAGTTCTTCGAGCCGACGACGGATACCCGCTTTGCGTCCGAACTAGGCATCGCCGTGAACGTGCCCTTTGACAGCTTGGGGCGCAGGGTTGCGTACCCAGTGATCGTCAAGCCGCCGTTCAGATCCAGATCGTCCTGAAAATCCAGCGTGCCGTTCGTGGCATAAACCGCGGGCTGCTGCTCCGGTTTGTTTCCGCCGGCGTTGTTTCCGCCGCCCGTGGCGGTCAGCTTCTTCTCAAAGGTCACCGTGCCGCCCGAAACATTGATCGCGGGAGAGAGCACGACTTCGACCGTGGTATTGATGATCTGGGCTTTCGCGGTTACGGTGCCCTTAAACGTCGCCGCGCCGCCGGAGACCTCGATCGCCGAGGCAGCTTCGTTGTCGCTGCTGCCGCCGGTGGCGATCAAATCGCCCTCGAAGGTCACCGTGCCGCCGGTGACTTCAATAGCCGGTGCGGCGCTGCTGCTGCCGTTGCCGCCCGTGGCGTTGACTGTGCTCTTAAAGGTCAGGCTGCCGCCCGTGACCTTGATGGCCGGGGTGGAGGAAATGCCGGCAATGCCATTCACACCTTCCAGCGTTGCAGCATTCTCAATGATCAGCGTGCCGCCGTTGACCGTCAGCGCCGCTTCACCGGTGCTGCTCAGCGTGATGCCGCCCATGTCCAGCGTAACAGATTTGCCCGGATAGTTGAATTCAATGGATTTTGTCCAGATATTCGCACCTTCGCCGGTCACTTTGGACACCAGCGTCAGCGTGACCGTACCATTGCTGTTGGCAGCCTTTTCAAAGGCTTTTTCGTAATTCTCTTTGTCGTACAGATCGCCGTCACTGTCACGCATAATGGGCGTAATGCCGCAATCCTTGCAGGAGCCATTTCCTTCGCTAAAATCGTGCTCATCGCCGTTGCCGTCCGATGTCCAGCCGCAGAAACCGCAGCCGGAGGTGTGCTTCTGACCGTTGTCCGTTGGTACGGTCGCAGTGTCATGCGTGAGTAAATCGCCAAACGGGTTTCCGCAGTGGCATTTCTTATAGTGCCCATCTTTGCCAGCCGACACAAAGCCAGCAGTACCGTCGCTTCCGCAAGCCTTTGCAGCCCCAACGAAGCCGCAGTCCGTGCAGTGCGTTTTATGCGTACTTTCGCTGGCGCTTACATAAGTAGCATGATCATGCTCGCAGTACTCGATGGTGAGACTGCGCCCCTCCAACTTGGTAAATGTGTGCCTGACCCAATCCTCGGGCAGCTTGTTTTCGCCGTCGATCGAGCATTTCTGGATACTGCTGTTGCCGGTCGTCAGATAAACATTCTCAGCAAGAACGCCGGACGCGCTTGTGGCGGTCAGCTTGCCGCCACGAAGAGAAATGGTCGTACCGCTGCCATTGCCATCCGAATAGTTCGATTTGATTGCAGTGGAGGCGGACTTGATGGACAGCACCCCGCTGTCTTCCGGATCCAAGCTTTCCGTCTGCCCGTAAATGGTAAAGTTTTGGCAATTGAGTATCAAGGAACCTTCCACCGTCAGCGTTGCATTATCGCAAAGAATAAGATAAATGTCCCCATTAATGGTCAGATTCTGAATGGTCACATTTTGATCTTTTTGAACGATGTAGAATGGGTAGATGTCGTTGCCCCACGTGTCCATGGTGCCGTCAACGCAGATTCCATTCCAAGCTTGATTACCTTTCTCGAGTTCGCCGTTCTGGTTGACCCCGTCGACCCAGATGCCTGTTGCAGAGCCTGCCTGCGTCGCGATCTGGCTGCCGCCAGCCTGCACGGCGGGCTCGTTCACGGCGCCATACTCCGCCGTTTCCTCCGCCAGCGCCGCCGTCGGCAGCAGCGTCAGGCAGAGCACCAGCGCCATGAATAAGCTCAATACTCGTTTTTTCATGTGATTCCTCCCTATAATACGTGCTTGCGATCTATTTTCAGCCCAGCTGTATGTGAGCGTCGTTTTCCGGCGCGGCCGCTCCCTGACGGAGCGGAACGGGTCTCGCGCCGCGGGGGACCCCGCGGGACAAGGGGACGCGCCCCCTTGTCATAAGCCCTTTAACGCCTATTTTAATACAGTATAGCATACCTTTCCAAAAATGTAAATCATTCTGAAGTATGAAACGCTTTTTTCTCCGCGCGGGAAATAAGGAGGAGACGGCCCTTGCGGGCCGCCTCCTATGGAAAGCGCTTATTGGGCTTGCGGTGCGGGAGCCGCGGGGCTCACTTTGCGCCGCGCCAGATGAACGTGACGATCTGCGCTCTCGTGCAGTGGGCGTCGGGGCTGAACGTCGCGGCGCTCGTGCCGGTGGTGATGCCCTTCTTCACGGCCCAGCGCACCGCGTCGGCATAGTAGGCGTCCGCGGGCACGTCGGCGAACGGGCTGCCGCCCTCCGCCGCGGGAGAGCCTGCCGCGCGCCACAGGAACGTGACGATCTGCGCTCTCGTGCAGTTGGCCGCGGGGCTGAACGTCGCGGCGCTCGTGCCGGTGGTGATGCCGTTTTCCACGGCCCAGAGCACCGCGCTGTAGAAGTAGCTGTCCGCAGGCACGTCGACGAACGGCATCGCCGTGCTCTGCGGCGCGGGGCTGCCCGCCGCGCGCCACAGGAAGGTCACGGCCTGCGCGCGGGTGCAGATGCCGTTCGGGGAGAAGTGGGAAGCGTCCGTGCCGGTGGTGATGCCGTTTTCCACCGACCAGTCCACGGCGTCCTCGAAGTAGCTGCCGTCCGGCACGTCGACGAAGCCGCCGCCGGTATTGCCGCCGGTGCCGTCGTCGGTATTTCCGCCGGTATTGTCGCCGGTATTTCCGCCGGTGTCGCCGGTGCCGACGTACGTCCAATGCGCGTACACGGTGGTGTCGTCGGAGAAAACGTAGTCGGTGTCGATCTTGTCGCCGTCGGTCTTCTCGGTGTACCAGCCGTCAAAGAGGTGCTCGTAGAGGTAGGCGCTCGGCAGGGACGCGAGGCGCTGGCTGGTCGTGGTCCGCTCGCTGTCGGACGGCGTGCCGCCGTTGCCGTCGAAGGTGACGGTGTATTCGGGACGTACCGTGAACGTGGCGGTAACGGTGACGTTGGACGCAGGCTGCGTAAAGGAATAGGTGTCGCCGTCGCCCGCGCAGGGAACGTCGCCGAAGCCGCCGCTGACGGACAGGGCGCTGAGGACATAGCCCTCGGCGGGGGAGACGGAGAGCAGCACCAGCTCGTCTTCAAAGAAGCTGGGCGTGCCGTCCGGCGCGGTCTCCGAAGCGTTGTCCACGCTGACAGTGCCGTTTTCGCTGTCGTTGACCGTCACCGTGTAGCGCGGCGCGCTTGAGACCGTCACCCTGACCTCGACGGTCAGCAGCGCCTCGCTGCCGGAGGGAACAACCACGTCCGTGCGGGACAGGTCGAGCGTGCCGGTAACGGTGAAGGACTGTGCCTGCTTGGCGGTTCTGTCATAGTCCTTCGCCGAATCGAAGTTCCACTGCACGGGAAGCTGCGTCACGGTCATGCCGCTGGTCGTCACGGCGGCCATGGCGGGCAGCGTCAGCTCCTCGCCGTGCTGCAGCGCGATGTCGGCCGGCTGCGTCACGCTTATGAGCGTGTTCTGCATGACGGAGACATCATAGCGCGCCGTGTTGCCGCAGGCGTCCCGAAGTACGATGTTATGGGGCGCGCCGTCGGGCTGCACGGTGTAGACGCCGTTCTCCGCGGTCAGCACCACGCCGTTGTCGGTCACGGTGACGGGCACGGCGTCCTCCACGGTGAACGCCAGCGCGCCGTAGTGGGTGCTGCCGGCCGCAAGCTCCGTATTACCGATCTTTGCTGCGGGAATGGTGCGGTCAAAGATCAGAGGCGGCGTGGAAGCGTACGTTCGCTGCCTGTCTCTTTCGGCTTTGGCATAGACGTAATATGTGCCGTCGCTGTCGCCGAAATGGCCATGGTTTAGAACGATAGATTCGCCGGAGGCAGCGCACCACTTCCACGGCAGCTCGGTGTTCGTATCCAGATCATTTTCCGTATATGGAGTATTGCTCACAAAAGCGTGCAGGCCGACATTCTTGGGGCCGTCGATCAGGAACGGAACATTGTCGCCGGCAAGACCGTTGTAGTAGCCGTACTGTCCGTTTGACAATACCGGCACATAGATCGGCTCGCTGAGCGCTTCATAGCTCTGGAAATTGCGGAAGCCAAGGCAGAAAATCGATGCCCACACATCGCCTGTGCGCGTCACCGACAGCTTGAGCGTTATGTCGGACTCTACAAAGCCGATATCATAGCCGTATTCGTTGGGCGGGATGACCGCTCCATCCGGCGCATACAGCGTTGCGTTGGCATCCTCCGGCATGTTCAGCGTCAGGCGGAGGTATTCGCCCTTGTTTACCAGCTTGGAGAGATAGATTTTGTCGGAAGCGTATTGATCTACGACCTCGACCTTATACTGCCGTATCACCGTGACCGTTGCCGAGGTGGTGTTGCCGGCGTTGTCGCTGGCGGTCACGGTATGGGACTGTCCGTCCGCGGGAAGTTCAAATTCCGTGCTGCCGACGTCCTGCTCCTGCTCGTCGATGCTGACGGATCTGATGCCGGAGACGGTCCCCAGCGGCACATCCTCCGCTTTGAACTTCAGCACATCGCTGTCCGTGAGATAGTAGATCTCGCCGTCCTGAATGCCGGTAAATCTCGGCGCGAGATGATCGCGCGCCATCACCGTGCCGCACACGTCGCAGACGATGGTGTGCGTTTCCGTGTTCCAGCCCGCGGACGAGCTGTGTCTGGCGTTCTGCGCGGACATCGGGGCTACCGGATCGCGCGCCTGACATTTCGTACACGCCCAGACGTGGCATGACTGCCGGTTTACCCAGCCGAAATCGTGATTTCCATTGCAGGGGTCGTCGATCACTGTCATTTCCAGCACATTGATCGCCCAGCCGTAGTTCTGTACATACGGAAGTGTCAGCAGCTGCATGTCGATGAGCCCATTCTCATCAGGGATCAGGGTCTCATAAAGGTTCCAGAAGTAAGAATATTCGTCATCGCGGCTGAGGGCGCGCGCCTCCAGCTTCAGCTTCACCAGCTTTCCCTTGTATGAGCCGATCCTGATCTGATCGTTCGTCGCGATTGACGGATCCGCCACGAGCTGCTCCGGTTTGTAAACAATGTCGCCGTAGCCGACAGCCGCCGCGTCCGAGCCGTTGCTGCGGTAATTGGTCGACAGATTCAGAGTGGCGTCGGTAAGGGTTATGTCCATTCCGTGGCACCAGCGACCGCCGCCTATCGCCGCGCCGTAGTGTCCTGTCGCCGACACAACGCCGCCCGTCACCGTGATATTACGGGCGGGGACATACTGCCCACCGCCGATACCCGCGCAGTTGTATTGGCCGCGGGCGCTTACCCGTCCGCCGGAGATGACGATATCGCTCGCCGCGTTGATTCCGTCCATGTCCTGTTTCGTCGTCCAGCTGCCGCCGCCGATGCC
>CAKTLG010000026.1 GCA_934572465.1 uncultured Oscillospiraceae bacterium | reverse complement strand
CTTGTAATTGCAATGCTTTGGGGCGACGGAGGACTGCGGAGTGCTGCGGTGGAAATACGTGGGCCAAGCACTCAAAATCCGCCGCTGGCGACAGCGTACCGGTTCGAGTCCGGTCACCGGCACCAAAGCTCACCGTAATTCTGATAGAATTGCGGTGAGCCTTTTTCATATTGGCAGGTGATACCGTGTCCGGCAAATCGGGAGTCGATGAGATCCGGAAATCCGTACACACATACAATTTACCTGAATTTTACGATGCCAAGATAGCGAGCGTGTTCGTGTAATGATACGATCAAGCCATCATGGCTTGTTGGAGGTCGGGCAAATGAAAAATCCTAATATATGCAGGTATATCATGTACGTATTGATCACTATTGGCTGGCTTATTGCCGGAATTGCCGGAGCTGTTTTTGGAGTAGAGCCTGTACATCCGCTTTTTGTGATGGGCTTACTGATTTCTTTGGGTGCGCTGATCTTTGGGATCGTCTTCGCTCGCTGCCCCTTTTGCCATAGGCAGCTGCATTTAAAAGGAATACTGCCAGATGAGTACTGCCCTCATTGTGGAGAAAAAATAGAATAATGCTGCAGCGTTCTTTTATTCTTTCAGAAAACACCGGCCGCACGCTTCCCTCTCCTCCTTTCAAAAGCGCGATCGCCTGCGCCGGTTCGGACTTCCGGTGCAAGCGGGGCGCTGGAAGCGGAGTCATCCGGATCAAAGCGCCCGACAAAAAAGGAAGCGGCCTGCGGGCCGCTTCCTTTTATGCTCTTTCCGCGCGCTTTTACGCGCCGAAGTATGCGCGGATCTCCTGCATCCGCGCGCTCTGATGCACGTGAAACGGGCAGCGGCGGTCGCAGTGGCCGCAGCCAACGCAGTCCCCCGCGCGCTTTTCAAGCGTCAGATAGTGCTCACGCGCCAGCGCGTCGCCCTGCCGCGCAAGATCGTAATACTTGTTGATCAGCGCGATATCCAGCCCCGCGGGACAGGGATGGCAGTGCTTGCAGTAAACGCATTTGCCCATCGTTTCGGCGGGTGCAAAGCCGCTGATGCAGGAATAGTCGCGCTCGGCCTCGTCCGCGTCGAAGTAGCTCAGCACCTCGCGCAGCTCCCGCTCGCTGCCATAGCCCGGCAGCACCGTGAGCACGCCCGGCTTATCGAGCGCGTACTGGATGCACTGGTGCCTGCTCAGCGCCGTGCCGAACGGCGACTGTGCCGCATCGAGCAGCTGGCCGCCGCAGAAAGGCTTCATCACCGTGATGCCCACGCCCTCGCGCTGGCAGCGGGCATAGAGCGCATAGCGCTCGGCATTTTCGCCGATGCCGAAATCGCCCTTGCCGTAATCATAGATGGGGTTGATGCTGAACATCACCACGTCGACGATGCCCATGTCGAGCACCTTGTTCACGAGCGCTGGCGTATGGGACGACAGACCCAGATGGCGGATGACGCCCTGTGCCTTGAGGCTCTTGACATAGTCGAGCACGCCGTTTTCCTCATAGGCGCGCAGATCGTGCTCCTCGTCGATGCAGTGGATGAAGCCAAAGTCGATGTAGTCCGTGCGCAGCTGCTCGAGCTGCCACGCGACGGAGCGCTTGATCTTGTCGAGCTCCGTCGTCCAGCCGTATTCGCCGGTGGTATAGTCCGCGCCGAAGTGGATCTGCAGATATACTCTGTCGCGAATGCCCTCGAACGCCTTACCGTAGGCGCCAAACACTGCGGCGTGTCCCGCGGCCAGATCAAAATAGTTCACGCCCAGCGCATAGGCCGCGCGGACGGTGTCGATGATCTCCTGCTCCGGCCGCTCGCCGATGACCGACGCGCCCATGCCGATCACGCCGATCCTCTCGCCCCCGTGGGGCAGCACGCGATATTCCATCGTTTCTCCTCCGATCTTCCGTTTTGCTGTCTTCAGTATACCCGTTTTTGCCGCGGCGCTCAAGCGGACAAAGCGCTGGCAAATGCACGCGGACTGTGGTATCATGGAAAAAACGAACGACGGAGGGACATCGCTATGCATATCGAGCAATTCGTCATGGCCTACGGCGCGGAGCAGGACCGGCTGCGCGCCATGCTGCCGGAGGGCTTTTCCTCGCTGCGGCCCGTGCTGCGCATCAACGCGGAGATCCGCGGCGGACAGGAGGGTTATCTGGAGCTCAACACTGCCGCGGAGCACGATGGGCTGCGCGGCTGGCTGAACATCGCGCACTGGGAAAGCGTTCCTTTTACGCGCGAGGGGAAAACTGTCGTCTTCACGACGGAGCTGCTGCGCATCTCCTTCACCGGCGTGGGGCTTGAGGGCTCCTGCCCCGCCGAAAAGGACAACGCGGGCTGCTTCTTCCCCGACCGGACGCCCATGCTGCGCGCGAGCGAGCGCAGCACGGCGAACAAGGAGTTCTGCGACTGCACATTTGCCTGGCTCCTTGACGGCGGGGCGCACGGCGTCAGCCTCGGCAAAACGCTGCCCGCCATCCCGAGCGAGGCAAAGACCGTCTATCCGCGCGAGGCGCTGACCGCGGAGAACGCCGCGCGCATTCCCTGCGAGCAGGTGCTCGGCGCTTACGCCGTGCGCTTTGAGCGCGGCTGAACGGATAAACAAAATACGGGCCGTTCCCGCATCTGCGGGAACGGCCCGTCCACTTTTTCTTACAGCGACGCGAAGCGCTGCGCGCCCTTCGTCTTGAGCCAGCGGTACAGCAGCGCCGCGGCGAGCAGCGTCACGGCTGCGAAGATCGCAAGGTAGACGCCCGCGCCGAGCTTCCAGCCCTGCCAGAAATACAGCCCCGCGAGCACGAGCGCATAGGCCCAGCCGCCGAGCATCGCGATCATCACCGCCATGCTCTGCTTGATGGGAACAAGCTCGCTCGTCCATGCAAAGTTGGCCCGCAGGACGCCGAGCGCCAGACCAAGGCAGGCGGAGAAGGCGATGTACGCAAGCGCCGTGAGCATTGCGAGCGCCAGCGCCGCCGTTGCGGGCAGGATGGCCGCCATGCAGATGAGCGGCACGAGCGCGGGGATCGCGGTCAGCAGGAGCTGCATACGGAGCTTGGCGTGCAGCACCTGCCAGGGCGCAACAGGCAGCGACTGTGCGAGCCAGAGGGACTTCCCCTCGAGCGAGACGGACGGCGTCGCCATGTCGTTCATCGACGCGATGGTGCATACGCCGGTGCACAGCAGCACCTCCGCGCAGCCCGCGCGGGACGCGAACACCGTGTTCAGCACCGACACGGCCTCCCCGCCCTTCCAGATCAGCACCACTCCCGCCAGCGGCAGCAGCAGGATGCCGAGTCCGCAGTTGAGCATATAGTTCGGGCTTGCGGTGAAGCGCGCGAGCTCCTTGCCGAGCATTGCCGCGGAAACGCTGCGGCGCTCGGCGCGCTTTTCATGGTAGACGGCGTGAGACGTGCGGCCTGTGGAGGTCACGACCTTCAAAAAGCTCCTTGAGAGCAGGTACCACATCAGCGCGAACAGCGCCAGCACCGCAAGCGTGACAAGCAGCATCGCCATGCCGTCGCCCTCGGCGACGCGGCCGAAGAGGTAGATAGGATAGGCGTTCGTCTCGACCTGCTCGCCGAGCAGGACGGCGTTGAGCAGCAGCTCGCTGATCAGGTCGCTTGCGCGGAAGCAGACAAAGTAATAGATCCCGATGCCCACGAGCGAAACGATCACCGTGATGATGCCCTTATGGCGAAGCTTGAGGCTGAGCTGCGCGATGACCCAGCCGAGCGCGCAGGAGAGCACCAGCACGAAAACGGAGATCAGAAACGTCAGCAGCACGCCGCCGAGGATCGTTGCCGCGGAAAAGGACACCGTGACCCAGTAGACGATGACCGCGGGGACGATGACGACCGCGGAGTACATCAGGCCCATGAGGTAGACCGTCAGCAGCCGCGCAGCCATCAGCGTGCGCACGGGAATGGGCATGGAGAGCAGCAGGTCGTTGTCCTTGGCGAGATACAGGCCGGAAAACGTGTTGAACACGCTGCCGAACGCGCCCAGAAACACCGCCACCAGCCCCATCAGCGCAAAGTAGAGCCAGCCCACGCCCATGCTGGCCAGCGTGCCGCAGAGCGTGACGGACAGGAACGTGAATATGCCGCCGAGCAGGCCGACCATCAGCAGGACAAAGAGCGCGATATAGCCGATGACCGCACCTCTGGAGCGCTTTTTATTCTTTTTTGCGTCATAGAAGTAGCTGCGGAAGATCTCCGTCAGCTGCTTGTTCACCAGCACTTTCAGCATTGCTCGCCCTCCAGCTCAAGGAAGACCTCCTCGAGCGAATCGTCGCCCTTGACCTCCTCCATCGTGCCCGAGCGGATGAGCCTGCCGCCCTTGATGATGGCGACCTTGTCGCAGAGCTTCTCCGCGACCTCGAGCACGTGCGTCGAGAAGAAGATCGCGCCGCCCTCGTCGCACACCTCGCGCATCATGCCCTTGAGGATATGCGCGGCCTTGGGGTCGAGCCCGACGAAGGGTTCATCCATCAAAATGAGCTTCGGCTCGTGCAGCCAGGCCGAGATGATGGCAAGCTTCTGCTTCATGCCGTGGGAATAGGCCGCGATGGGCTGGGCGAGGTCATTCGTCAGCTCAAAGAGGTCGGCATAGCGGCGGATGCGCGTCTGCCGCTCCTGCGCACCCACGCCGAAGATGTCGGCGATGAAGTTCAGGTACTTGATGCCGGTCATGAACTCGTAGAGGTCCGGATTGTCCGGAATGTAGGCCAGCATCTTCTTGCACGCCAGCGGCTCGTTCTTGATCGAGTGTCCGCCGATGCGGATCTCGCCCGCGTCAAACTGCTGGATGCCGACGACGGACTTGAGCGTCGTGGTCTTGCCCGCGCCGTTGTGGCCGATGAAGCCGTAGATCTCGCCCGGGGCGATGTGCAGCGTCAGGTCGTCCACGGCCTTTTTTTCGCCGAAGGACTTGCTCAGATGGTCGATATAAAGCATAATTTTCTCCCTTTCTCTCTCTTGATCGATTTTTTGCCGCGCTCAGCGGCGCTTGCGCGCGGCCAGCACGTTCAGCAGCACATAGAGCGCCGTCAGCACAAGCACCGCGCCGGCAAGGATGAGATACATTGCCGAAAGCGGCACCTTGTCGCCGTAAAAATAGAGGTTGCAGTCGATCGAGTCGCGGATCATCTCGATCACCTCGTCCGGAAAGCCGGTCGCGCGCATCTCCTCGTACACGCCGCGCAGCACGTGGTTGCGCAGAAGGCTCGTGCCGTAGGTGCCTGGCAGGAACGAAAGCGTTCTTTGCAGGCCCTCGGAGAAGTTTGAGATCGGCATATACGCCCCGCAGAGGAAGCCGTAGCCCGCGCTGACGATCGTTCCGACCGCCGAGGCCTGCCCGCTCGTGGAAAGAAACACGTTCACGCACGACGAGAGCGCCACGCCGAAAAGCGTCAGCAGCACCACGTCGAGCAGCAGCGCGAACACGTCCCCGACGGATAAGTACCAGCCCATGCGCCAAAGGTAGACAAGGCAGACGGCGTAGGCCGTGACGCTCACGATCAGCGTTGTGATCGCCGAGGCGCCGAAGTAGGCGACCGCGAGCGTGGAGCGCCTGACAGGCGAGACCGTCAGGTCGCGCCGCGCGCCGCTCACCTTATCCTGCACCATCAGCAGGTTCGAGCAGAACGCCACCGTCACGCAGCTGACCGCCAGCAGCGACGAGGCGAGCTGCCCGCCGACCGTCGCGTCGATCAGGCTCTTGTCCACGCTGAAGTATCCAGGCAGCGCGGAGGTAAAGCTGTCGCGGTAAATGCCGGCCAGAAACGTGCCGTAGAGCACCAGAAGGATCACCGGCGTGATAAGCGAGGTGAAGAACATGCCCTTATCGTGGAAAAAGAGCTTGACATTGCGCCGGATCAGCGCACCGAGTCCCGTCATTTTTCGGCACCTCCCGTCAGCTTTTTGCCCGTAACGGCAAGGAACACATCGTCCATCCTGCCCTTGGTCAGCTCATAGTCCGTGAACAGCGCCGGATGCGCCATGATCAGCTTTGTCGCCGCGGCGGGGTCCGGCACGGAAACGCGCACCGCGTCACGGATCGTCTCGCAGGGGCAGCCCAGCGCCGCCGCCTGCTCCTTCGTCACGCCGTAGAGCGTGAGAAAATCGCCCGTCCAGGTGTTTTTCAGTGTCAGCGGCGTGCCCTCGGCCGCGATGCGTCCGCTGTCGAGGATGATGACATAGTCCGCGTCCGCGGCCTCCTCCATGTAGTGCGTGGTGAGGAAGACCGTCAGCTCCTCCTCGCGGCGCAGCCGCTGCACCACGTCCCACAGGAGCCGGCGCGTCTGCGGGTCGAGCCCCGTGGTCGGCTCATCCAGAATGAGAATCTCCGGCCGGTGCAGCAGCGCGCGGGCAATGTCGATGCGGCGGCGCTGGCCGCCGGAGAGCTTGCCGAGCGTGCGGTCGAGCAGCGGCTCAAGCTCCAGCAGCGCCGAGAGCTCTGCAAGGCGCGCGCGGAAGCGCTCGCCGGTGATGCCGTAGAGCGCGGCGCGGGAGCGCAGATTCTCGCGCACGGTGAGCACGCTGTCCAGCGCCGAATACTGAAATACCACGCCGAGCCTGCTCGAGATATGCGCAAGTGCGCTGTCAATGTCCTCGCCGCAGACCTTCACGCTGCCGCCGTCCTTCTCGAGCTGCCCGCAGAGGATGGAGATGGTGGTGGATTTGCCCGCGCCGTTTACGCCGAGAAAGGCGAACAGCTCGCCGCGCTGCACGTGAAAGGACAGGTCCTGCACCGCCCTGACCTCGCCAAAGCTCTTGCAGAGATGCTCGATCTCAATGATGTGTTCCATACGTTCACTTCCAGTCATATCTTTATGATATCATCATAATATCAGACTTCCTGATTTTGTCAAGTGCGTCTTCCGATTTTTCAGGCGGGCTGCTTTATCTGCCGCTCCTGCCGCGCTGGAGGAGCGATACCACGCCCATCACCGCCGCGTATAAAACGCCGCCGATGGCCCAGATGAACCAGCTGTACTTTGCCTGCCCGTTGCCCATGGGGCCGAAGGTGTAAAAGAGGAAGATCGCCGTCACCACCAGCCAGTAGATCACGCTGATCGTGCCGCGCACGCCGCTGCGCGCCTTGCTGCAGCGCGTGTAGTCGCCCTCCTCGAGCAGCTGATCCATCGCGCCGGTAAGGGTCCCCGTCAGCACGAAGATGGCCGCGCCGACGCCCGCGATCAGCAGCAGCGCGCAGACCGCCGCCACATAGCAGACGTCCGCCGTGTCAAAGCTGCCCACGACGAACAGCGGCACCGCCGAAAGGATGCACAGCACCGTTGCGATGATGCTGCGGCGCGTGTGGGTATCCTGATAGCCGCGGCGGCACTCGCGCACCATGCCGCTCACGCCGTACTCTGTCTCAAACGGCTCCTTTTCCAGAAACTCAAATTCCTTCACCTTCGCCGCCTGCGCAAGAAAGATCGACACGCCCGCCGCGACCAGCGCCAGCAGCACGGACAGGCCGATGCCCGCCGCCGCGTTTTCGGAGATGCCGAAGCGCTGCAGCTCGCTCATCGCCGCAAGCATCAGCAGGCAGATGGGCGAAACGACGCACAGGAACGTTGCCAGCGCCAGCCTCGGCGCGGCCTCGCGCCGCAGCGCAAGGTAGCGCGCGGCCTGCTCCATCGTCACGCGGCGCAGCGGCGCGCGGTCGTCGGACGGCACGGAAGCGATCCCCGCCTCCTCCAGCTCATCCTTCAGAAGATAATCGGTGCTTACGCCGAAAAGGCGGCTCATCTGCACCACCTTATCCATATCGGGCACGGACTGCGCGCCCTCCCACTTGGATACCGACTGGCGCGTCACGCCGAGCTGGCTCGCCAGCTCCTCCTGCGACCAGCCCGCCTTCTTGCGGAGCGAAATGATTTTGTCTGCCAAGATCATGGTATGTTCCTCCCTGTCTGGTATGCGCCGACGGCGCATGAAATGAAGATGGCGGCATCATACCGATTTCCCCGGTTGCGCGCAAGAAAGCGGGGCAGGAAATCTGTCAACCGGCGGTTGCAATGCCGGATTTTCCGGCATTTCTCGGCGTTTTCGGCGCAGAACGCGCTCACCGCGCGCCGCCGAGATCGGGATGGTTCCGGCGCACGAAGTCGCTCTCGGCGGAGCCGTGCTTCGCCGGACGCACCCCCGTAAAAAGCACGGTGTCGCTCATGAGAACATAGATCATGCCGCGGAAGATCTCGCCCAGGCGCTGCGCCAGCTCCTGCTCGGTGAACGAACAGATGCCCGTGGCGCACAGCACGCACAGTCCGTAGGTGTAGATCCACATCTGACGGAACAGGTGCCCCGCCTGCTCGGCGCTCGCGTGATAGTCGCGCTGGATGATGGCGATGTCCCGCTCGGCGTCGAACGCGCTCGCGCGCATGGCCTCGTCAAAGTCCGGCGCGCCGCCCGCGCCCTGCATGAACAGAAGCTGAAAGAGCCGCGGCTGCTCCTGCGCGAACTTTACCCACTGCATCCCGCGCATCTTGTAGGCGGGGTCGAAATCCTCGGCCACGGCCATGTAGGAGGCAAAGCAGGCGCGCGCCTTCTCGCAGACGGCAGCCTTCAGCTCCGCCATGTCGGCAAAGACGGTGAAGATGGGGCGCGCGGAGCTGCCCAGCCGCGCGCCGAGCTCGCGGGCGGTCAGCGCGCCAGCGCCCTGCTCGCGCACCAGCACATATGCGGCGGCGGTCACTTCTTCTCTGGTAAACTTCGGTCTCGGCGGCATACGATCACCTTTTTCCTCTTTAATTGAAAACGCTTGTTTTGCAACAAGCGTTGTTATTATAACAGCTTTTTTCGCTTTGTCAACCGGAACGCGCAAAAAAAGAGAGCGGCCGAAGCCGCTCTCCTGATGCAGATAAGAGATCGCTTATACAACAGCAAAGAACTTGACGAGGAACAGCGCGGAGATCACGTAGGTCAGCACGCTCACGTCCTTGGCCTTGCCGGAGAAGACCTTGACGAAGGTGTAGGAGATGAGGCCGAGACCGATGGCGTGACCGATGGAGCCGGAGATCGGCATACCGATGAGCATGATGGACACCGGCAGCATCTGATCCATATCGTCGAAGTTGACGTTCTTGAGGCCCTGAAGCATCAGGACGCCGACATAGATGAGGGCCGCGGAGGTCGCAGCGCCCGGAATGACGGCGGCGATGGGGGCGAGGAACATGCAGGCAAGGAAGAGGACAGCGGTGGTCAGCGCGGTCAGGCCCGTGCGGCCGCCGGCCTCCACGCCGGAGGCGGACTCGATGAACGTGGTGACGGTGGAGGTGCCGGTGCAGGCGCCCGCGACCGTGCCGATGGCGTCGGACAGCAGGGCTTCCTTCATCTTGGGCATGTTGCCCTCCTCGTCGACCATGCCGGCGCGGGAGGCCGTGCCGACGAGGGTGCCGATGGTGTCGAACATATCGATCATGCAGAAGGTGATGATCAGCGTGATGGCGGTGAACCAGCCAATGTTCACAAAGCCGGCAAAGTCAAACTTGAAGAGCGTGGTGGAGACCATGTCGGCGAAGGGCGGGACAAAGCTCGCGGTGGCAAGGCTGGCAAAGGGATTGACGCCGAGGAACGCGAAGCTGCCGATCCAATAGAGGACGGAGGAGAAGAGCATGCCGAGCAGAACGGCAGCCTTGACGCCCTTCTTGGCAAGAACGACCATCACGAAAACGCCGAGGAAGGCGGTGACGGCGGTGAGCACCATGGTGTGGTAGCCGACGTCGCCCATGCTGCCCTTGATGATGCTGGGCGTCAGCGCGCCGAAGAAGTCGCGCATGATGTAGAAGGGGCTGGCGAAGCCGTTGCCCTCGGCATAGATGCCGACGTTGGAGCCAAGGCCGATGTTCATGAGCATCAGGCCGATGGCGGGGGCGATGCCGTAGCGCACGCCGAGAGGAATGGCCTCGACGATCTTCTCACGGATCTTGAGGAGCGTGAGGATCAGGAAGACGATGCCCTCGACGAGAATGATGACAAGACCGGCCTGGAAAGCATTCTCATAGGAGCAATCGTTGATGACGGCGATGTTCGCCACGACGACGGCAAAGAAGCTGTTGAGGCCCATGCCCGGCGCCATGACGAAGGGCTTGTTGGCCATGAAGGCCATGCAGATCGTGCCGATGGCGGAGGCGATGCAGGTGGCGAGGAAGACGCCGTTCCACAGCGGGGTGCCGACGGCGAAGCCGGTGAGCAGGTTGGGGTTGAGCGCGATGATGTAGGCCATGGTCATAAACGTGGTAAGACCGGCAAGGATCTCCGTCCTTACGGTCGTACCGTTGGCCTTGAGCTTGAACAGTTTTTCCATAATTTCTCCCTTTCTTATGTTTCGACATGTTCTCCTGAAAGATTTTCAGGACGCAAAACAAATTTTGCAACTATCATTATAATGGTTCTGCCAAAAAAAAGCAAGCATTGTGTCGAGCTTTGCCGCAATTTCTTTCCCTCTCCCCTGCTCCGGAGCGTACTTGCTGTTGTGTTTTGCCGCGCATTGCGGTATACTGTATACAGGAAGATTTTGCATTGCAGGAGGGATACCGCGTGAAGCTGATGGTACTGGACGGCAACTCCATCGTCAACCGCGCCTATTACGGCGTTCGCCCGCTGACGACGCGCGACGGGTTTTTCACCCACGCGATCTTCGGCTTTTTGACGATGCTCGGGCGCCTGCTCGACGAGGAAAAGCCCGAGGCGCTGTGCGTCGCCTTCGACCGGCGCGAGCCGACGTTCCGGCATTTGGAATACGAGGGCTACAAGGCCACGCGCCACGCCATGCCGGAGGAGCTTGCCATGCAGCTCCCCGTGCTCAAGGACGTGCTCGACGCAATGAACATCCCGCGCTATGAGCTCGCGGGCTTTGAGGCCGACGACCTCATCGGCACGATCTCGCGTAAGTGCGAGGCGTCGGGCTGGGACTGCGTCGTCGCCACGGGAGACAAGGACTCGCTCCAGCTCGTGACCGGGCACACGACCGTCAAGCTCATCTCGACGCGCATGGGCCAGACCACGACGAAGGATATGACGCCCGAGAGCTTTCAGGAGGCCTACGGCTTCGCGCCCGCGCACATCGTCGATCTCAAGGCGCTCATGGGCGACGCGAGCGACAACATCCCCGGTGTCGCGGGCATCGGCGAAAAGACGGCGATGGCTCTCATTCAGAAGTATCAGAGCATCGACGAGATCTACCGTCTGCTGCCCGACATCGAGGCAAAGCCCAACGTTATCAAAAAGCTTGCCGAGGGCGAGGAGGGCGCGCGCCAGAGCTATCGCCTTGCGACCATCGTGACGGACGCGCCGCTGGCGTTTTCCCCGCAGGACAATCTGCGCAAAGCGCCGTCCGACGCGCTCTATCCGCTCTTTATGAAGCTGGAATTTACGAAGCTCATCGAAAAATACGGCCTCAAGCCGCCCGCCGACGTTCCCGCCGCCGAAGCTCCGGCCGACCTTACCGTGACCGCCGAGGCCGTGACCACCGCGGAAAAGGCTGGGGAATATCTTGCCCTCTTCCGCAAGGCGGAGCACGTGACGCTCTTAACGCTGCCCGACCTTTCGGGCGTGATCGTGGACTGCGATACGGGCGAAAATACCACCGTTTCCGCTGAATTTTACTTCAGCCGCTACGAGGGCGACTGGAACGCGCTGTTGCGCGCGCTGTTCTCAGACGATATCAGGAAAGTCAGCCACAACGTCAAGGATCTCCAGCGCACGCTGCTGGAAAACGGTCTTCCCATCGAGGGCTTCGTCTTCGACACAGCGCTTGCGGGGTATCTGCTCGACGCGACGGCGGGCAAATACGATATTGCGTCGCTTTTTGCCGCCTGCTTCCACCAGACGCTCGCCGAGCCGAAGCATCTCGTCCCCGACGCCTTTTCGATGCTCGGCGACACAGCCGAGGCCGAGACGGCGTTCCACATTTACACCAGCGCCGCCGGCGCGCTGTATGAGACCTTTGCCCCCGAAATTGAAAAGCGCGAGCTGCACGAGCTCTATTATGACGTTGAGCTGCCGCTGTGCGCGGTGCTCGCGCGCATGGAGCACGCGGGCATGCGCGTGGACGCGGGCGCCCTTGCGGCGTTCGGCAGCGAGATGGAGACGCAGCTCCAAGCGCTCGAGCAGCACATCTACGAGGAGGCGGGCGGGCCGTTCAACATCAACTCCCCCAAGCAGCTCGGCGAGGTGCTCTTTGAGAGATTGCAGCTCCCGCACGGCAGGAAGACGAAGACCGGCTGGTCGACAAACGCGGACGTGCTCGAAAAGCTGCGGTGGGAAAATCCCATCGTGGAAGAGGTTTTGCAGTACCGCCAGTACGCGAAGTTCCGCTCGACGTACTGCGACGGGCTGCTGAAGGTCATCGCGCCCGACGGGCGCATCCACACGAGCTTCCAGATGACCGTTACGGCGACGGGCCGGCTGAGCTCGACCGAGCCGAACTTGCAGAACATCCCCACGCGCACGCAGCTCGGCAGCGAGTTCCGGCGCATGTTCATTCCCGCGGACGGCTGCGTGCTCGTCGACGCGGACTACAGCCAGATCGAGCTGCGGCTGCTTGCCCACATCGCGGACGATGAAGCGATGAAGCAGGCGTTTTTGACCGGCGAGGACATCCACACCGTCACGGCCGCACAGGTCTTCGGCGTGCCGGCCGATCAGGTGACAAAGCAGATGCGCTCGCACGCGAAGGCCGTGAACTTCGGCATCGTGTACGGCATCTCGGCCTTTTCGCTCGCGCAGGACATCGGCGTGAGCGTGGCCGAGGCAAAGGAATATATCGAGACCTATTTTGAGCGCTTCCCCGGCATCCGGCGCTATATGGACGAGGTCGTCGAGCAGGCGAAGGAGCGCGGCTACGTCGAGACGCTGCTGCACCGCCGCCGCGCGCTGCCGGAGCTGACGGCCAGCAACTTCAACACCCGCTCCTTCGGCGAGCGCGTGGCGCGCAATATGCCCATCCAGGGCACGGCTGCGGACGTGATCAAGCTCGCGATGGTGCGCGTGGACGCGCGGCTGCGCAGCGAGGGTCTGCGGGCAAGGCTCATTCTGCAGGTGCATGACGAGCTGATCGTTGAGTGTCCGGAGGGGGAAAAGGAGACGGTCGCGCAGCTTCTCACCGAGGAGATGGAGGGCGCGATGCCGCTTTCGGTTCCGCTGACGGCGGAGGCCCACTGGGGCAAAAGCTGGCTGGAAGCCAAGTAAGCGCGGAGGATCGCTATGGAACATTTGAAAAAGCAGGTGCGCATCGTCCCGATGACGACGGAGCACCTTGACGACGTGGCCGCGCTCGAGCGCGAGTGCTTCTCGAGCCCCTGGTCGCGCAATATGCTCTCGGAGGAGCTGGAGAACGCGTGCTCGGCCCTTCTCGTTGCGCTGGACGCGTCGGATGGGAGCGTCGCCGGCTATGCGGGACTGCTCGCCGTCGCCGACGAGGGCTGCATCACCAGAATGGCCGTCCGGCCCGAGAGCCGGCGCGGCGGCGTGGCGGGGCAGCTTCTTGATGTATTCGTCCGTTTTGCTGAGGGAAATTCGCTTGCCTTTCTGACCCTTGAGGTGCGCGCGGGGAACTATCCCGCCATCGCGCTCTACGGCAGCCGGGGCTTTCGCGGCGTGGGACGGCGCAAAAACTACTACGACCACCCGAAGGAGGACGCCATCATCATGACGAAGGAATTCGGCGCGGACGAGGGGACGGAGGCGCGGCAATGAAGATCCTTGCTTTTGAATCCTCGTGCGACGAGACGGCCGTCGCCGTCGTCGAGGACGGACGGCGGGTGCTCTCCGACGCGATCGCGTCGCAGGCCGACCTGCACGCGCTCTACGGCGGCGTCGTGCCGGAGATCGCATCGCGCAAGCACATCGAGGCCATCGCCGCGCTGACCGATCAGGCGCTCAAGGAGGCGGGCGTTGCCAAAAGCGACATCGACGCGGTGGCCGCGACCTACGCGCCGGGCCTCATCGGCGCGGTGCTCGTGGGGCTGAACTTTGCCAAGAGCGCGGCTTACGCGCTCGGCGTGCCGCTCATCCCCGTGCACCACATCCGCGGGCACATCGCGGCGAACTATCTGGCTTTTCCGGAGCTGGAGCCGCCGTTTCTCGCGCTGTGTATGTCCGGCGGCAACACACTTCTCGTCGACGTGCGCGGCTATACGGACTTTGCGCTGCTCGGCGCGACGCGCGACGACGCGGCGGGCGAGTGCTTTGACAAGGCCGCGCGCGTGCTCGGGCTTCCCTACCCCGGCGGCGCGGCAATGGATAAGCTCGCGCACGAGAGCGCGGGCGGCGTCTACGATCTGCCGCGCGCGAAGATCGACGGCTGCCCGCTCGACATGAGCTTTTCGGGGCTCAAGACCGCTGTTGTGAACCTTGCGCACAACGCAGAGCAAACAGGAAAGCAGCTTGACCGCGCGGCGCTCGCGCGCGACTTCACGCAGGCGGTCGTCGACGAGCTTGTGCCGCGCGCGATGCTCGCCATGGAGCAGAGCGGACGGAAAACGATCGTCGCCGCGGGCGGCGTGGCCGCAAACTCGTTCATCCGCGCGGCGCTTGAGCAGGAATGCAGGAAGCGCGGCTGCACGCTCTACCTCCCGCCGCTGAAGCTCTGCGGCGACAACGGCGCGATGATCGGCGCACAGGGGTATTACGAATACCTTGCCGGTGCGCGGGCGGACTGGTCGCTCAACGCCTATGCCACGCGCGACATCGACGATCCGATCGTATGACGAACAAAGCGCAAAGGGACTCCCCGCACATACGGGGAGTCCCTTTTTCGTATTCCGGCCGGACGCCGCGCTCAGCGCCGGATGATCTTCGCGTTTTCGAGCGCCATGACGAGGATCGGGATGAGCACGATATGCAGGACGATGCCGGGCAGGGCCGAGGTGAAGCCGCCGGCGAGGAATGCCGCCCATGTGAAGGCGCCGCCGTTCGCGCTCATGATGAAGACCATGGCAGCGCCCCAGACCACGCGGCCGAGCAGCATGGCAAGAATGAGGGAGAGATAGATATTGCTCTTTTTCTTCGGCAGCAGGCGGTAAAAAACGCCCGTGAGCACACCGTAGGCCAAAAGCTCCGCGCTCATGGCGAAGGCCATGGGAAACGGCGGCATAGCAAACATCGCATGGCGCAGCAGCGGGGCGACGAGGCCGACCGCGCCGGCCCAGACGGGGCCGCAGAGAAAGCCCGCGAGCAGCACGGGGATGTGCATGGGGCAGAGCATGGAGCCGATCTGCGGGATCTGTCCCGTGAGGAACGGGAGGACGATGCACAGCGCAAGGCAGACGGCGGCATAGGTGAGATCGTGGAGGATCCCTCTGGTCTTCTGTGACATGGACATGGTTTTCTTCTTCCTTTGCTTTTGTTATTGCTTTTTCAGGGCGGTGAGCTGATACATCTCATCGTCCGAAATTTTGACGACAGGGGAAAAATCCTGAGAGAGCAGGGACGCGAGCGCGTCGAGCTCCAAAAGGTCGATGGAAACGGCGCTGGCCGCGCCGGAATGATGATGCACGAGCCTTTCGCGGCTCATGCCGTGGGCGACGGTCAGCGTGCCGCCCGGGGCGACGAGCCGCTCGAGCGCCGCGATCGCGCGGGCAGGGTCGGGAAAGTGCGGAAAGGCATTGTAGACCATCACGCAGTCGAACTGCGTGCCAAAGGCATAGCGCTCCACATCGCCGCAGAGGACGGTGATGGGCTGCCCCGCCGCCTTTTCGCCGGCGATGGCCGCCATGGCGGGCGAGAGGTCGATGGCCGTGACGTGGCGCACGCCGCGCGCGAGATAGTCGGGAAACAGAACGCCTGTGCCGCAGGCCACGTCGAGCACAGTCCTGTCTGCGCCGACGCGCGCGCCGTCAAGGATCCTGGCGATGATGCGCTCGCTGCGCACCATATCCGCGTCCCACGTAGGGGCGCAGGCATCAAAAAACGCGCGCACGGTCTCCTTGTCCATCGGCACAGCTCCCTTTCTTTTTTCCTATGAGAGCAGTATACAAAAGAGCGCGCGGCCGCACAAGCCCCCATGGGGGATAAATTTTTCTGTTTTTGTTGTCCCGATTCGTGCAACTTCTGCGGGGCGGGCCGCATATACTGGCTGGGTAGGCATGTTTGGAAAGGAAGGATACGATGAAGGAGAAAGAATTGGATATTCGGCGCGGGGATGTGGACGACATGATCTTTGTGGACGAATGGTTCGCCAGCGAGCGCTGAGACGATAAAAGGCTCCGCACGATGTGCGGAGCCTTTTCATCCTTGCAAACGCGGGCGCGAAAGCATATAATAAAGGATGCATATGATTCCGCACGCCGGAATCCAGAGAGATTTTTGGAGGAGAACCTATGAAAACGATGCGAATTCGCAATCTGCTGACCCTTGCGGTCTGCTGCCTTGCGGCAGTTCTGCTGTCGGGCGCGGCGCTCGCCGCGGACGCGAACATCGTGGATTCCGGCACCTACGGAAGAAACCTCACGTGGACGCTGGACAGCGAGGGCACGCTAACCATCAGCGGACAGGGGAAGATGCCGGATTCCTACTATTACTCGCTTCCGTGGTATAGTAAAATGGATAGCATTAAGACCGTCTGCATTGACAGTGGTGTGACGAGCATCGGCAATGATGCGCTCTATGGCTGTACCGGCCTGACGAGCATCACAATTCCGGACAGTGTGACAAGCATCGGAAGTGCTGTGTTCAATAAGTGCAGCAAACTGAAAAGCATCGAGATACCGAACAGCGTGACAAGCATCGGCAACGGTGCGTTTAACGGCTGTACCAGTCTGACGAGCATTACGATCCCAAATAGCATGACGAGCATCGGTAGCCACGTTTTTGCGGGCTGCACCGGCCTGACGAGTGTTACGATACCGGACAGCGTGACGAGCATCGGCGACGGTGCGTTCTATGGCTGCACCGGTCTGACGAGCGTTACAATACCGGACAGCGTGACGAGCATCGGCAGCTATGCTTTCATCTCCTGCGCTGGCCTGACAAGTGTCACGATACCGAGCAGTGTGACGAGCATCGGTGAATTTGCATTCGGCCGCTGCACCGGCCTGACGAGCATCACGATACCGGACAGCGTGACGAACATCGGTATCTGTGCGTTCTATGGCTGCACCGGCCTGACGAGCATCACGATACCGGACAGTGTGGCGAGCATCAGTGAAGATATGTTCAATGGCTGCACCGGTCTGACGAGCGTTACGATACCGGACAGCGTTGCAGACATTGGCGAAAACGCGTTCTCCGGCTGCAGCAATATCGAGACCGTGTACTACACCGGAAGCCAAAGCAAATGGCAGAGCATCACGATCGGTTCCGGAAATGACGCGCTGACCGGCGCGGATATCCGTTATAATTGCGCTTACGGCGGCACGGAGGAGTACCGGCTCGAGGGCATTACGGTGACGGCGGCGGGTGAAACGGTTCAGGAGCTGTGCGCCGGCGAGCTGCTGGTTTCTATTGCGGTCCGGCATATGCAGGGAGACTCCGGCGCGGTCGTCATGCTGGCGCAGTATGACGCCGAAGGGCGCTATCAGGGGCTTTTGTGGCTGACGCTGGACGAAATGCCGCTCGATATGGCGCTGAAGGTCACACTGCCGGTGGACAACAGCGACGGAAAGATCGCCAACCTGAAGGCCCTTGTGGTCAGCTCGATCCTCTCCCCCATCCCGATGGGCAACGCCGTTTCGTTCGGCAGCGTCTGACGGCGGCGCGCAGAAGAAATGATAAAAAGCGGCTCCGCATGATGTGCGGAGCCGCTTTGGCCTTTTCTTTTTCCTTTTACAGCGCGCGCTCGATCGTGCCGCCGCCGAGCACCTCGTCGCCATCGTAGAAGACGACGGCCTGCCCCGCCGTGACCGCGCGCTGGGGCGTGAGGAGCTCGACGTGCGCGCAGCCGTTTTCCAGCGGCGTGACGATCGCCTCGCACTCCTTCTGGCTGTAGCGCGTTTTGGCCGTGCAGCGCACCTCGCCATCCGGCGTGCCCATGATCCAGTTCACGCGCGAGGCCAGCAGCGCCGAGGTAAACAATTCCCCGTTGTCGCCGAGGAGGACGGTATTATTTTCGGCGTTTTTGGATATCACATAGAGCGGGCGGCCGGCGCTGACGCCAAGGCCCTTGCGCTGGCCCGCCGTATAGCACACAAGGCCGCGGTGGCGGCCGAGGACGCGCCCCGCGCCGTCGACAAAGTTGCCGGGCTGCGGCGTCACGCCGCCGTAGTCATGCAGAAAACGCACATAGTCCCCGTCGGGGATGAAGCAGATGTCCTGCGAGTCGGCCTGATCGGCGTTGGCAAGTCCCGCCTGCGCCGCCTGCTCGCGGATCTCCGGCTTTTCAAAGCTGCCCACGGGCAGAAGAAGGCGCGAGAGCTGGGACTGCGTGAGCTGGTAGAGCACGTAGCTCTGGTCCTTGGCGCGGCTCTCGCCGCGCAGCAGGCGGTAAAGCCCGCGCGCTTCGTCATAGTCGACGCGGGCGTAGTGTCCCGTGGCGATATAGTCAAAGCCCATGGCGAGCGCACGATCCAGAAACGCGCCGAACTTGAGGCAGCGGTTGCAGTCGATGCAGGGGTTCGGCGTGCGGCCCGCGCAGTATTCGCTGACGAAGCGGTCCATCACGTCGCGCGCAAAGCGCTCGCGCTCGTCGAAAACATAAAAGGGGATGCCGAGCCCCTCAGCGATCCGCCGCGCGCCGGACGCGTCGTTTTCGCACAGCGAGAGCGTCGCGCCCGCGCAGTCGTACCCCCGCCGCAGCAGCAAAAGCGCGGCGGCGGAGGAATCCACGCCGCCGCTCATGGCGATCAAAACCTTTTTCTTCATGGAAAATACGCCTTATCAATCCAGATATTTTTGCAAGAACGCCTCCGCCGGAAGCGCGTCGGCCAGCTCGACGAGCGTGCGGTTGAAGCCGCCGGCATAGTCGCTGCCGCTGTCGCGCATCCGCACGCGGCCGCTGCACACGGCGGGGAGCGAGACGGTGAATGTGCTGCCCTCGCCCTCCTCAGAGTCGACGAACAGCAGCCCGCCGTGTCCCTGCGCGATGCGCTGGCAGATCGGCAGACCGAGCCCGAGCCCGTGCGGAGCGGGATCGCAGCCGTTCGGCTGAAGGAAGCGGTCGAAAATGTGGTCGAGCCGGTCGGGGCTGATGCCGCAGCCATTGTCGGAGACGATGAGCTTGACGACGCGCCCCTCCGCCCTCACGCGGACGCGCACCGTCCCGCCGGAGGGCGTGAACTTGAGCGCGTTGGAGAGCAGATTCATCAAAAGGCGGCGCAGCGCGTCGGCGTCCATGCCGATGATGCGGCTGTCGCGGTCGGCGGCAAAATCGAGCGTGACGCCGCACAGTTCGAAAAGAAACTCGGCCTCACGGCAAACATGACGGCAAAGGCCGACGATATCGTCGTCGTACAGCTCAAGGCGGCGGTCGGCAAAAAAGCGGCCCGCCTCGGTCAGATTGCTGGCCGTGCGATAAAGGCTGTAGTAGCTCTGGCAGAAAACGGCGGCGGTGCGGTCGGCCTCCGGATCGTTCTCCCGCGTTTCGGGCGGGATGAGACGGTCCACCGCGGTGTACATGGTGGACATACCGACGCGGAGCTGCTGGGCGATGTTCGGCAGCAGCTCAGAGAGCATTTTTAATTCTTCTTCTGTGTAATCCCGCATGGCGACTCCTTATCTAAACGGTATTGTTCATAGCATTCACCTCAGCGGAGATTTCTATCTAGGAAAGAAGTGTATGATATTTCACAGTGCTGTAAGTAATGCAGCAAGGATATCAGAGTCTTGTTGAAAAAGCAAGAAGTTTATGAAATTGTGTCGTTTTTTTAAAAAAACGCTTGCAATTTCCCAGAGGCGTTGTATAATATCAAACGTACCATACATTTGATATATTCCTAAAAACTGAAAGGAAGTAAGTTTTATGAGCATTAAAGTTGGCATCAACGGCTTCGGCCGCATCGGCCGCATGGTCTTCCGCGCGAGCCTGGACCACCCCGAGATCGAGATCGTTGGCATCAATGACCTCTGCCCCGCCGACTATCTCGCCTATATGCTGAAATACGATACCATGCACGGCAAGTTCGCCGCCGATGTCAAGAGCAACGACCACGGCATCATCGTCAACGGCCGCGAGATCCCCGTGTTTGCCGAGCGCAACCCCGCCGACCTGCCCTGGGGCAAGATCGGCGCGGAGTATATCGTCGAATCCACGGGCCTGTTCCTGACGAAAGAAAAGGCGCAGGCGCACATTGACGCGGGCGCGAAAAAGGTCGTCATGTCCGCGCCGTCCAAGGACGACACGCCGATGTTCGTCTGCGGCGTCAATCTGGATTCCTACACGAGCGATATGCAGTTCGTTTCCAACGCCTCCTGCACGACCAACTGCCTGGCCCCCATCGCCAAGGTCCTGAACGACAGCTTCGGCATCAAGGACGGCCTGATGACCACCGTGCACTCCGTCACCGCCACGCAGAAGACCGTGGACGGCCCGTCCCTGAAGGACTGGCGCGGCGGCCGCGCGGCCACGGGCAACATCATCCCCTCCTCCACCGGCGCCGCCAAGGCCGTCGGCAAGGTCATCCCCGCGCTCAACGGCAAGCTGACCGGCATGTCGATGCGCGTGCCCACGCTGGACGTTTCCGTCGTCGACCTGACGGTCAACCTGGAAAAGCCCGCCACCTACGATGAGATCTGCGCGGCGATGAAGGCCGCCAGCGAGGGCGAGCTCAAGGGCATTCTGGGCTACACCGACGAGCAGGTCGTTTCCTCCGACTTCCTCGGTGATCCGCGCACGTCCATCTTCGACGCCAAGGCCGGCATCGCGCTGACCGACACGTTCGTGAAGGTCGTGAGCTGGTACGACAACGAGATCGGCTATTCCAACAAGGTGCTCGACCTGATCGCGCACATGTACTCCGTCGACCACGCGGCGAAGTAAGAAAACGCTTTTTTCATGTCCTCCGCTTTTCAGGCGGGGGCGGTGCTCCTCTTGAAACGGGAGGGACTCGCTGCGAGTCCCTCTTGTTTTCTTTCGCGGCGGTGTGGTATACTGCGGGGAGCAGCACGCCGCCGGAGGGCGGCGGGATCTATAGAGGTGAGCTATGTTTCAGGGCTTTACACCGGAGGCCGTCGCGTTCCTCTGGGGCATCAAATTCAACAACAGCCGCGAGTGGTTCCTGCCGCGCAAGGAGGAATTTCTGACGCTGGTGGACCGGCCGATGCGGGCGCTGGGCGGAGAGGTGTTCGATGCGCTTTCCGCGGAGTATCCGAAGCTTTCGCTGCGTCTGCACGTGTGCCGCATTTACCGCGACGCGCGGCGGCTGTTCGGGCGCGGACCGTACAAGGACCATCTGTGGTTCACGATCGAGCGGCCGCACGAACGCTTTGAGGGCGTGCCCGCGCTGTACTTCGAGCTCGCGCCGAACTACTTCAGCTACGGCTGCGGGTACTGGGACGCTTCGCCCGCCACGATGGCAAAGCTGCGCCGCCGCATCGAGACAGACCCGAAACCGTTTGAGAAGCTCGTGCGCAAGGTGAACCGATCGCGCTTCACGCTCTCGGGCGAGCAGTTCAAGCGCCCGAAGGGCGACGTGGGCAGGCTGCTGGATCCGTGGTACAACGCGAAAAACATCGCCGTCGGGTATGAGGACAATCCCGAGGGCGTGCTGTTCACGCCGGCACTCAAGGACGAGGTGCTCGCGGGCTTCCGCGAGCTGATGCCGCTGTATCTCTACCTCGATTCGCTCGCAGGCGATCCCGAGCCGAACAAAGAATGACACGCCGACGGCGTGTCAAAGGGGACATTCTTCTGAAAGAATGTCCCCTTTTTGCATTTCGTTACCGGCAGAGATAGGAAAACCAGCCCTCGCTGCTGCGGGTCTCGGCGATCTGCCAGCCCGCCGCGACGAGCTTATCGCGCACCTCATCGGCGCGGTCGTCGATGATGCCGGAGCAGAGGAAGATCCCGCCCTTTTTGAGAAGCTTGCCCACCTGCGACGCGAGCGCGATGATCACGTCCGCGACGATGTTGGCGACGATCAGGTCGTAGTCGCCGCCGAATTCCCTTTGCAGCGCCTTGTCGCTGAGCACATCGCCCGCGCGGACGGTGTAGTGCTCCCTGCCGATGCCGTTGAGCGCGGCGTTCTCGTAGGCGACGCCGACGCACTTATCGTCGATATCGCAGGCAAAGGCGTCCTTCGCGCCCAGCAGCAGCGCGGCGATGGAGAGGATGCCGCTGCCGCAGCCAAGGTCGAGCACCTTTTCCCCGCCGTGGATATGCCGCTCCAGCGCCGTGAGGCAAAGGCGCGTTGTGGCGTGGCTGCCGGTGCCGAAGGTCAGCCCCGGATTCAGGATGAGCTTTACGCGGCCGTCGTCCTTCGCCTGCTCCCACTCGGGCACAACGAGCAGCCGCTCGCCGATCTCCATGGGCTTGTAGAACTGCTTCCAGTTGTTCTCCCAGTCGGCGTCCTGCACGTTCTCCATGCTGAGGATCAGCGGCGCATACTCAGGATGCTGCTTTTTGAACGCGGACAGCCCGATGCGCAGCTGCGCTAGGGTGTTCATCCCCTCGGTGCTGTCCTCCAGATAGAAGGTGATGCGGCTCTTGCCGCGCATGGACTTCATCAGATCCTCGTCCACATAGTCCCAGTACTGGCGGTTATTTTCAAGGAAATCCCTGAAGTCGCCCTCCTCGTCGATCATCAGACTGTCGATGCCGTATTCGCTCAAAAGCTCTGTCACCGGCTCGATGCCCTCAGGCCGTGTGTCGAGGTGCAGTTCCAGCCATTTCATCGCTCAGTCCCGACAAAGAACAGGCCCAGCGTGCCGCAGCCGGTATGCGCGCCGATGACGGGGCCGATGAAGTCCGCGCGCACGTCGGTGACGTTGAAGCGCTCCTTGAGCAGCCCCTTGACGTACTCGACATAGTCTGGGCAGTTGGCGTGGCAGATGAACACGGGCTGGTTCTTCTCCGGCTCGATGCCGAGCTCCTCCATCTTGTCCACGAGCGCGCGCAGCGCGCCCTTGCTCCCGCGCGCCTTGCTCACGGGCGTGAGCCGGCCCTCGCTGTCGGTGTGCATAACGGGCTTGATGCCGAGCACCGTGCCGACCAGCGCCGCCGCGGCGCTGACGCGGCCGCCGCGCTTGAGGTGGTTGAGATCGTCGACGATGAACCAGTGGTCCTGATGCTGGATGGTGCCGCGCACAAACTCGGCCAGCGCGTCAATGTCAAGATCCTTCTCGCGGCGCTCGCGCACCGTGCGGTAAATGAGCATCCCCTGACCGCGGCAGGCGGAGAGCGAGTCGATCACGATGATCTTTGCCTCGGGGTGCTCGCCGCGCAGATCGTCCGCCGCGATGCACGCGGACTGATAGGTCGTGGAAAGGGCGCTGGAAAAGCAGATGCACAGGATGTCCTTGCCGGCGTTCAGCACCTCGGTCATCGCGTCGGTGAACTGGCCGACGTTGACCGCGGCGGTCGTGCAGTCTACGCCGTCGGCGATCTTCTGGAAGAAGGTTTCGGGCGACATGTCCGCATGGTCGGGCGTGTCCAGATAGGTCTTGCCCTCCATCGTAAACGAAAGCGGCAGAACGGTGATGCCAAGCTCGTCGACCTCCTGCTGGTTCAGGCTGCAGCAGCTGTCGGTCATGATGATGTAATCGCGCATAATTTGTTTCTCCTTTCGGGGATGGATCGCTTCATTTTCCGTTTTGAGGTTATATATTATACCAGATCCTGGCAGGATGTGTAAAGACTCTGTGAATTATTTCCCGACGCAGAAGCGCTCGAAGATGCGCGCGACCATGTCCTCACGCGCCGTGCGCCCCGTCAGCTCGCCGAGCGCGGTCTGCGCCCGCTCGATCTCCGTGAGCGCGGCGTCCGGCGTCATGCCGCCGGTGAGCGCCTCCTTCGCCGCACGGACGCTCACAAGCGCCCGCTCCACGGCGGAAGCCTGCCGCGCATTCGTCAGGAGCGTACCGCCCGCAGGCGGCACGGGATAGAGCGCGCGGACGGCGGCTTCGAGCGCATCGAAGCCCTCATGCGTCACGCTCGAGAGCGGGATCGACGCCTCGGGCGCGCGCCAGTCTTCATCGGGCACAACGCCCATCAGCCCGCCGCCGAGGTCGGATTTGGTCTGCAGCAGCAGCCACGGCTTGCCGCTTTGCGCGGCAAGCGCCAGCGGCGCGAGCATTTCCTCCGCACGCTCCGGCGGCGGCAGTCCTGCGCTGCCGTCGAGCAGCGCGAGGATGAGGTCGGCGTCCGCGACGGCCCGTTTCGACCGCTCGACGCCGAGCCGTTCGACCGTATCGTCCGTCTCGTGCAGGCCCGCCGTGTCGATGAGCCGCAGGAGGATGCCGCCGACCACGGCCTTTTCCTCCACGGTGTCCCGCGTCGTACCGGCGATGTCGGTGACGATCGCGCGGTCGAAGCCGACGAGGGCGTTCAAAAGCGAGCTTTTGCCCGCGTTCGGCGCGCCGATGATCGCGGTCTTCACGCCGCTTTTCAGCACCTTTCCCCGCGTGAACGTGCCGAGCAGATCGGAGAGCGTCTTCTCGCTCTCAGCGAGCGCGCGGACGGTCTCTGCGAGCGGGATGTCCTCAATGTCCTCGTCGGGATAGTCGACGATGGCGTAAAAGCGGCTGGAGATATCGAGCAGCGCGTCGTAGACCGCCTCGATCGGGCGGCGCAGCGCGCCGGAGAGCTGGGACGCGGCGTTGCGCACGCCTTCGGCGGTCTCAGCGTCGATGAGGTCGATGACGGCTTCGGCTTCGGTGAGGTCGAGTTTTCCGTTCAGAAAGGCGCGCTGCGTAAATTCGCCGGGCCGCGCCTGCCGCGCGCCCGCGCAGAATGCCGCGTGCAGCACCTCCTGCAAAACAATGGGCGAACCGTGACAGTGCAGCTCCGCGCTCTCCTCGCCCGTGTAGCTGTGGCCCGCGGAGAAGCAGACCGCCATGCCGCGGTCGAGCAGCGCGCCGTTTTCGTCGCGCACATCGCCGTAGACCATGCGCCGGTACGGCAGATCGCAGACCGCCGCGCCGCCCGTCGGTGTAAACAGCGCCGCGAGCACGCGCCGCGTCTCCGCGCCGCTCAGGCGCACGATGCCGATGGCCGACGGGCTCTGCGCCGTGGCGATGGCGGCGATCACATCCATGGCGCGCCCCCCTTTCGTTTTTTGATGATTCAAAGAAAGTATACCACAAATGGACGAATTTGAAAAGGGGCGCGGCATTGCCGCGTCCCCTCTATTTTGCTCAGCAGACCGGAAGCCGTCAAGCATGCAGATGTGCTTACGGCAGCGCAAACTGATAGGTGACCGAGTTCTGCCACTGTTCTTCGCTCGCCAGATCCGCCCCGATCACTCTGCCGCCCATTTTCTCGTAAAATGCTCTGGCGTTCAAATTCTCGGGAACGCAACGGCAGATAAAGGACTTCGCACCGCGTTTTCTGCAATACGCTTTGATCAAATCAAATGCAGCCCGACCGATCCCCTGCCTTTGATATTCAGCGGCGATGTACAGTGACTGCAAAATGATCCCGTCGGCTCCGCTTATCGTCAGATAACCGATATTCTGATCGTCTTTTCGGATCAAATACACAGAATACGCCGGATCATTGATCCTCGAGAGCTCCTTTTCCCTGTGCCAAGCCCAATCGAAGTCATCGATCATCGCATCGGGGTAGATCCCTCTGTATGTCGTCCCCCAAATTCTATGGCGCAGGGCAATAATAGCCGGTACGTCCTCTTTGGCCGCATTTGTAAACAGTTTATCGTTTTCCACAAGAATAGTCCTCCCTGTGTCGACTCCAATTCTCCTCTTTCAGCATACCATACCGTCCAGCTTTCCCGCAAGCGCAAAAAAGCGGCGCCTTGCGGCGCCGCTTTTTATGAAAACTCAGAAATTACTGCTGCTCCTTGGCGGCGTTCTGCTGGGCTTCGATCTCGATGAGGGCGTCCTTGCGGGAGAGGTTCCAGCGGCCCTTTTCGTCGATCTCCATGAACTTGACCCAGATCATGTCGCCGACGGTGACGACATCCTCGACCTTCTCCACGCGCTTCTTATCAAGCTTGGAGATATGGACGAGACCGTCCTTGCCCGGGGCGATCTCAACGAACGCGCCGAACTGCATCAGGCGCACGACGCGGCCGTAGTAGAGCTTGCCGACCTCGGGCACGAAGACGATATCGTCGATGCACTTCTTCGCGGCGTCGCACGCAGCGGCGTTGGCGGAGGCGATGTGGATGGTGCCGTCGTCGTCAATGTCGATCTTGGCGCCGGTGTCGGCCACGATCTTCTGGATGACGCTGCCGCCCTTGCCGATGACCTCGCGGATACGGTCGGGATCGATGTGCATGGTGATCATCTTGGGCGCGTACTCGCTGACCTCGGCGCGGGGCTCGGAGATGCAGGGCAGCATGATCTGGTCGAGGATCTGCACGCGCGCGTCATAGGTGATCTCAAGGGCGTTCTTGATGATGGCCAT
>CAKTLG010000025.1 GCA_934572465.1 uncultured Oscillospiraceae bacterium | reverse complement strand
AGCGCCTGCTTTTTGCCGATGTACTCGTGCAGCGTGCCGCCGAAGTCGTTGGTGATGTTGTATTTGCCGTCGGAAAACGCGCCTGCGCCGCCGAAGCCGCTCATGATCGAGCAGCTCTTGCAGCGGATGCAGGATTTGACCTTATCGCCGTCGATGGGACAGCGGCGCTTTTCGAGGCTGTGGCCCGCCTCGAACACGGCCACGCGCAGGCCGCTGCGCGCCTTTGTTAGCTCGTAGGCGGAGAAGATGCCGCCGGGGCCGGCGCCAATGATGATCACGTCATAATGCATGGAAGGACCCTCCCTGAACGTTCAAAATGTCTCCGATAGACAGAGTGCTTTCCCATTGTATAGAAACCGGACGCGGAAAGTCAAGCCGCCGAAGCGACAAAAGGACGGGGATTTTCCCCGCCCTTTTGTTTACATATTCTTCTTGATGCTCTTGATGGCGTTCTTTTCAAGGCGCGAGACCTGCGCCTGTGAAATGCCGATCTCACTGGAGACCTCCATCTGCGTCTTGCCATTGCAAAAGCGCAGAGCGAGGATCGTGCGCTCGCGCGCGGTGAGCTGCCCCATGGCATCCTTGAGCGCGATCTGCTCGAGCCAGTCCTCGTCGGTGTTCCTGTCGTCGCGCACCTGATCCATCACACATACGGCGTCGCCGCCGTCGGAATAGACCGGCTCGAAGAGCGAGACGGGATCGCAGACCGCATCCATCGCAAAGACGACCTCCTCGCGCGGGATATCCAGCTCACGCGCGATCTGCTCGACCGTCGGCTCACGCTGCTGCTCGCGCTGCAGCTTTTCGCGCGCCTGCAGGACGCGGTAAGCGGTGTCGCGCATCGAGCGGCTGACGCGGATGGCGCTGTTGTCGCGCAGATACCGGCGGATCTCGCCGATGATCATGGGTACGCCGTAGGTGGAAAAGCGGACGTTCTGCGAAATGTCGAAGTTGTCGATGGCCTTTAGCAGTCCCACGCAGCCGACCTGAAAGAGATCGTCCGCGTTTTCGCCGCGCCCGGAAAAGCGCTGGATGACCGACAGCACCAGCCGCAGGTTGCCCTCGACGAGCGCCTCGCGCGCCTGTGCGTCGCCCTGCTTTGCGCGCCTGAGCAGCGCGTCCGTCTGCGCGGCGCTCAGCGTCGGCAGATGCGCTGTGTTCACGCCGCAGATCTCCACCTTGCCCAGCATAAACGATCCCCGCCTCCCTTGCAGCTAACTGCATTCAGTATTTCCGCGCACGGCGGAAACATACCGCAGGGGAGACGGGGATATTTTTTATCGTTCGGCGGTTTGCGATGGACTTCGCGCCATCAAACGGTTCTCAGGACAAAAGCCCGATGCTGAAGGCGATGATCGCGGCGTTGAAAAAGTCGTTGAACAGTCCGCCGACCATGGGGATAACGAAGTAGGCCGAGGGTGAGGGGCCGTAGCGGCGGGAGACGGCCTGCATATTCGCCATGGCGTTGGACGTTGCGCCCATGCCGAAGCCGATGAAGCCCGCGGTTATCATGGCGGCGTCGTAGTCGCGGCCCATGAGCGGGAAGACGACGAACAGCGAGAAGGCGACCATCAGCAGCACCTCGGCGGCAAGGCAGACGAGCATCGGCAGCGCCAGATCGACGAGCTGCCAGAGCTTGAGCCCCGAGAGCGCCATGGAGAGAAAGATGGCGAGGAACATGCTGCCCATCGTCGAGATCTCCTCGCGGGGGAACTCCATGACCTTCGTGCGGTCGATGACGTTGCGCACGATAACGGCTGCGAGCATGGGGCCGATGTAGGCAGGAAAATTGAAGCCGCAGAGCTTTGTCAGCCACGCGGTAATGAAGCTGCCGATGCCCACGCAGAACACCAGCAGCAGGAAGCCGCGCACAAAGCTGCCGGAATGGGTGGTAAAATGCGCATCGTCGGCGTCCTCGGTCTCGTTCTGCTCGGCAAGCTCGTCGCGCAGATGGTTCTTGACGATCAGCCGCTGTGCGATCGGCCCGCCGAGCAGCGAGCCGAAGATCAGCCCGAACGTCGCCGCGGCGACAGCGACCGTCGTTCCGCCAACGGCTCCGGCGGCGTCAAGATCCGGCCCGATGGCGGCGGCGGTGCCGGGGCCGCCGATCATGGCGATGGAGCCGCAGCCAAGGCCAAACAGCGGGTTCTTTCCCATCAGCGCCATCACGCCGCTGCCGACCGCGTTCTGCAAAATAATGATCGCAATGCTCAGCGCGAGCAGGAGCAGCACCGCCTTGCCGCTTTTGAGCAGCATCGGGATGCTCACCGTGAAGCCGACGGTCGTGAAGAACATGATCATGAAGACCGTCTGCAGCGTGTCGTCAAACGTGATGACCGCCGTGCCCGTAGCGTACAGGATGGTGTTGACGATCGCAAAGCACAGCCCGCCGACCAGCGGCGCGGGAATGCAGAAGCGGCTGAGCACGGGGATCCTTTTTGTCAGGATCAGGCCGAGGGCGTACATCGCCGCGCCGAGCGCGAGGGCGTGATACATATTGAGCTGGATCTGAGTCATGTGCAAAACCTCTGATTTGTCGATTTTCGGTTTCCCGCCGACAGCGGGAATAGGACTTCCCATTTCCGCAATAGGATAGGGAAAAAGGAGGGGGAGCGCGATGAACTGCCGCTTTACGGATCTACGGTGCAAGGAGGTCATCAACATCCACGACGGCTGCCGCCTCGGCTATGTCGGCGACGTGGAGTGCCGGCTGCCGGAGGGGGAGCTGAGCGGGCTGATCGTCCCCGGGCGCTTTCGCTTTTTCGGCCTGTTCGGCCGCGGCGAGGAATACTACATCCCGTGGGAGAGCATCAAGCAGGTCGGCGATGATATCATCCTGATCGACAGGCCCTTCCCGCGCCAGGAGCCGCCAAGACGCGAAAAGCGCGCGCGGCGGCTTTGAGCCGTCCGGTGTGCGGGCGCCGCAAAGAGCGGATAGACCACATTATAAGAAAATCTGCCGGTTTTGCAAGCGCGATTTTTGAAAAACCCTTATGAAAATTTGAAAAACTACTTGCAATTTGCGCATCGGCGCGGTATAATACTCGGGTATTCCGCATGGAGTCGGACGACTTGCCTGTGCCATCCGGTTGGCAGGAAGGATGACGGCTCCAGAGGTAAAAACTAAACTTGAAGGAGAAACTACAAGCAATGGCAAACGTCGTATCCATGAAAGCTCTGCTCGAGGCAGGCGTCCACTTCGGCCATCAGACCCGCCGCTGGAACCCCAAAATGGCTCCCTACATCTACACGGAGCGCAACGGCATCTATATCATCGACCTGCAGAAGACCGTCAAGAAGCTCGAAGAGGCATATAACTTCGTGCGCTCTGTGTCCGAGAGCGGTCAGAACATCCTGTTCGTCGGCACCAAGAAGCAGGCGCAGGAGGCCATCAAGGAAGAGGCTGCCCGCTGCGGCGGTTACTATGTCAACGCCCGCTGGCTCGGCGGCATGATGACCAACTTCAAGACCATGCGCACCCGCGTTGACCGTCTCAACCAGCTCAAGACCATGCAGGCTGACGGTACGTTCGATATGCTGCCGAAGAAGGAAGTCATGAAGCACCTCGGCGAGATCGAGAAGCTCGAGAAGTATCTCGGCGGCGTCAAGGACATGAAGAAGCTTCCCGGCGCGCTGTTCATCGTCGACACCCGCAAGGAGCGCAACGCCATCGCCGAGGCCCACAAGCTCGGTATTCCCGTTGTTGCCATCGCTGATACCAACTGCGATCCCGACGAGATCGATTACCCCATCCCCGGCAACGATGATGCCATCCGCGCCATCAAGCTCATCTCCTCCGTGATGGCCAACGCCATGATCGAGGGCAAGCAGGGCGAGACCAACGAGGAAGCCATCGCCGAAAAGGCCGAGGGCGAAGCCGAGGCGTAAGCCGGAGCATCCCTGAACGATACGAAACACCTTACGGGGCGAGGCAAAGCCTCGCCCCGTCTCATTTACACTAACTTACTTTTACAGGAGGATATCATCATGGCGATCACTGCTGCTGTTGTTAACGAGCTGCGCCAGGCCACTGGCTGCGGCCTGATGGACTGCAAGAAGGCCCTCATCGAGTGCGAGGGCGACATGGAAAAGGCGATCATGTACCTGCGCGAGAAGGGCCTCGCCTCTCAGGCGAAGAAGGCCAGCCGCGTTGCCGCTGAGGGCATGGCTTACGCCGCCGTCATCGACGGTGTCGGCGTTGTGGTCGAGGTCAACTGCGAGACCGACTTCGTCGCCAACGGCGAGCCGTTCACCAACTTTGTCAAGGGCGTGGCCGAGGTCGTCGCCAAGCAGGATCCTGCCGACGTCGATGCGCTGATGGACTGCGCGTGGATCACCGGCAAGGGCACCGTTAAGGACGCCAAGGACGAGCTCTTCCTCGCCATCCGCGAGAATATGAGCATCCGCCGCTTTGCCCGCATCGCCAACGGCTTCTCCGTCCCCTATGTCCACATGAAGGGCAAGATCGGCGTTATCGTCAACCTGACCGTCGAGGGCTGCGACGCTACCGAGATCGGCAAGGACATCGCCATGCAGATCGCCGCGCTCAACCCCCGCTTCTGGGATAAGAGCCAGGTCACGCAGGACGTTCTGGACGAGGAGAAGGAAGTCATGCTCGGCCAGATGGCCAACGATCCGAAGATGGCCGGCAAGCCCGATCAGGTCAAGGAAAAGATCGTCATGGGCAAGCTCAACAAGTTCTATGCCGAGAACTGCCTGCTCCAGCAGGCCTTCGTCAAGGACGGCGACGTCTCTGTCGAGCAGTATATGAACAACGCCGCTAAGGCGCTGGGCGGCAAGGTCAGCTTCAACACCGCCGTTCGCTTTGAAAAGGGCGAGGGCATCGAGAAGAAGCAGGAGAACTTCGCGGCTGAGATCGCTTCCATGGTCGGCGGCAGCAAGTAAGCCGTTCGGTCCCATTTGATAAGCTGAAAAGAGGTCTGACACTGTCAGACCTCTTTTTGTGTCTCCGACTTGTGCGCTGCGCGCGGACAAATATCCGGCGGAAACAAAAAATTAACAATTTTCTGAGGTGAATAATAATATGAATACCTTGCATATTCATTTCGACGGGTGTATAATAAATCCTGCTAAGCAGCGGTGCAGTATCCTAGTCGGATCTGCCGTCTCCTAAGAAGGGCCTAAAAATCCTTTAAAGGGCACAACTGTGAAGCCTTTGGTGCCTGCTTCTTACGCCCAGTTTGGGGTGGGTGCTGAAGGGAGGCAAAAGCGAAAGCTGCGCCTGCGGATCCCGGGCGTCCCCTAATGGCATAGGGGAGCCGACCCTGTTTCTGCGGAGACCTGTCGCTGTGCCGGAGCGGACTCCCGTTTCGGGTATCGACTTCGGTACGGAACAGGATATGAACCTGCATTGCGGTGCTACCCGGCCTTTGTGCCGCGAACGCTGTGTGCAGTGTAGCCTGCCTTGCGTGGGAAATTCGGATAGGAGAACAACGTGCAGACTCTGGCCAAGGGCGAGGCACGATCGCTCCTTGAAATCTTTCCTGCAAAAGAGGATAAGAGACGGCGTGACTCCGGGGTGGAAATCACCTAGGCTGTCGTAAGGGCAGCGGAAGGGTTACAGTGCGGACTGAGTGGCAATCGGGTACCCCGTATGGAGACAACGGGGCGCGGCGCCTAAGGGGGAACCGCCTCCATCGGCAACGAGAGGTGCGCTGCGGGGAAAGCCAACCCGACCTATGCCGCAGGATTACCTTCTGCTGTTGCCGCTGCATTAGCAAGCTTAAAAAATTTTGATGCTGGAGAGTTCAAATTTTGGAAAACGAAGAAAACGAAGCGGACCGAAGGAGCGCGAAGAAGGCGGAAAAGACGCCGAGCCATGCCCGCTGGGTCGTCCGCGTGTTCCTGATCGCCGTGGCGCTCTCGGCTGCGATGAGCCTGTGCTCCGGCGCAGTGCTCGAGGATGCGGGCTATGTGAGCGCAACGCTGATCCTCGCGCTTTTCATCCTGCTCGGCATTGTGTTCGATATCATCGGCGTCGCCGTGACGGCGGCGAATCCGCGTCCGTTCAACTCCATGGCGGCGCACCGCGTCAAGGGCGCGAAGGAGGCGCTGTACCTCATCCGCAACGCGGAGAAGGTCGCCTCGTTCTGCAACGACGTGGTCGGCGACATCTGCGGCATCGTCAGCGGATCGACCGCGACGGTCATCGTCGTGCTGCTGCAAAGAAGCTTCGGCTGGCGCAGCATCGTGGTCTCCACGGTGGTCACGGCGCTCATCTCGGGGCTGACGATCGGCGGCAAGGCCATCGGCAAGAAGGTCGCCATGAAAAAGAGCAAGGATGTCATCTATCTGGCGGCGAAGGTGCTGTCGGTGCTGCATCTTGGCAGATAAAGAAGGAAAAGACCATTGATTCTTGAGACCATCCACGATCCCTGCGATGTCAGGTCGCTCGACGATACGCAGACGCAGCTTCTTTGCACAGAGCTGCGTGAATTTTTACTGAAGAATGTTTCCGCGACCGGCGGACACCTTGCCTCGAATCTCGGCGCGGTGGAGCTGACGGTCGCCATCCATCGTGTGTTCGATACCTCGCGCGACCGGCTCGTGTTCGATGTGGGGCACCAGTGCTACACGCATAAGATCCTGACGGGGCGCAGAGACGCGTTTCCCACGCTGCGGCAGTACGGCGGCATATCGGGCTTTCCCAAGCCGCGCGAGAGTGTGCATGATGCGTTTATCGCGGGCCATGCGTCCAACTCCGTCTCCGTTGCGCTCGGCATGGCGCGTGCGCGCACGCTGCTGCACGAGGATTATTCCGTGCTCGCGCTCATTGGCGACGGCGCGCTTTCCGGCGGCCTTGCCTATGAGGGGCTGAACAACGCGGGCGACAGCGGCGAGCCGTTGATCGTCATTCTGAACGACAACGGCATGTCCATCAGCAGCAACGTCGGCGCCATGAGCCAGCACCTCGGCACGCTGCGGACGCGACCGGCTTACTATGAATTCAAAAAGGCTTACCGCAGCGCACTGGAGCGTAATGCGCTCGGCCGCGCGGTATACGACTTCAACCATCGCCTGAAGACCGATCTCAAAAAGGCGCTGCTGCCAAATTCCACCATGTTTGAAGACATGGGGTTTACCTACCTCGGCCCTGTGGACGGGCACGATGTGGACGAGCTGACAAATACGCTGCGCTGGGCCAAGGAGCTGAGATCTCCGGTCCTGGTGCACGTGCGCACGAAGAAGGGCAAGGGCTACGGTCCTGCCGAGCGCGAGCCGGAGCGCTATCACGGCGTCGGGCCGTTTGATCCGAAGCGCGGCGTGCCGCGCACGCAGAAGCAGGACTTTTCCGCTGTGTTCGGCGATACGCTCTGCGCGCTCGCACGGGAGGACGTGCGCGTGTGCGCCGTTACCGCCGCCATGCGCGACGGGACGGGGCTGCACGATTTTGCGGCGCAGTATCCCGATCGGTTTTTTGACGTTGGCATCGCCGAGGGGCATGCCGCGGCGATGGCCGCTGGCATGGCCAAGCAGGGACTTACGCCGGTCGTGGCGATCTATTCGAGCTTTTTGCAGCGCGCCTACGATCAGCTCATTCACGATACGGCGCTTCAGGGGCTGCATGTGGTCTTTGCGGTAGACCGCGCGGGCATGGTCGGTGCGGACGGAGAGACGCATCACGGCATTTTCGACGCGACGTTCCTCTCCGATATCCCCAACATGACGGTGCTCTGCCCCTCGAACTATGCGGAGCTGCGCGCGATGCTGCGCAGGGCCGTGCTTGAGCTTGACGGCCCCGTTGCGATCCGCTACCCGCGCGGCGGCGAGGGTACGTATCGTGAGGACAGCGGGCGGGAAAACATCGTCGCGCTGCGCGCGGGAGAGGACATCACCCTCTGCGCTTACGGCACGATGATCAACAATGTGCTGGATGCGGCGGAGATCCTTGAAAAACGGGGCGTTTCGGCGCGCGTCGTGAAGATCAACGCGATCTCGCCGCTCTACGACAGCGATATGCGCACGGTCGTCGGCAAAACGCGGGCGCTGCTCGTGGCGGAGGAATGCGCGAGCGTGGGCTGCGTGGGTCAGCGCATGGCGGCGATCCTGGCGTGGAACAGGATCGCGCCGGAGCGGCTGGAGCTGTGCAACCTCAGCAGGAAATTTCCCGCGCAGGGGCCGGTCGAAGCGCTTTACCGCGAATTCGGACTGGATGCGCAGTCGCTCGCTGACAAGGCGGTGGAGGTGCTGCAATGAGCAACAAGACAAGGCTTGATGTGCTGCTGCTGGAGCGCGGGCTGGAACAGAGCCGCCAGCGCGCGCAGGCCGTCATCATGAGCGGCGAGGTATTCGTGAACGGTCAGCGCGTCGACAAGGCGGGCACTGCCGTCCCGAACGACGCGGAGATCGAGGTGCGCGGCAGCGCGCTGCGCTATGTGAGCCGCGGGGGGCTGAAGCTCGAAAAGGCGATGACAGCCTTTGGCCTGACGCTCGACGGCTGCATCTGCGCTGATATCGGCGCATCCACCGGCGGCTTTACTGACTGTATGCTGCAGAACGGCGCAAGAAAGGTCTACGCGGTCGATGTCGGCTACGGCCAGCTCGACTGGAAGCTGCGCTCGGATGCGCGCGTTGTGAGCATGGAGCGCACGAACGCGCGGTATCTCGACCATGACCAGATCCCCGATGAGCTGGATTTTGCCAGCATCGACGTGTCGTTCATTTCGCTCGCAATGATCCTGCCGGCGGTCAAGCGCATTTTGAAGCCCAGCGGGCATGTCGCCTGTCTCGTCAAGCCCCAGTTTGAGGCGGGGCGGGAAAAGGTCGGAAAGAAAGGCGTCGTCCGCGACCCGGCCGTACACCTTGAGGTGCTGGAGCATTTCCTGATCCATGCAAAGCAATCCGGCTTTACAGTGCTTGATATTACATTTTCTCCTATCCGCGGACCGGAGGGAAATATTGAATACCTCGGCTACCTTGAAAGCGGAGAGGGCGCCGGACGGGAAGTTGATCTCAAGGCGCTCGTCGAGCAGTCCCATCAGGCGCTCGACCACGGAAGGGAGGGAAGCTGATGCTCAAAAAGGTGATCCTGTGTCCCAATCCCTACCGCGACGCGCAGCTTTGCGTGGCCAAGGAGGCAAAGCGGGTGCTTGACGATGCGGGGTGTCCCAACGTTGTATGCCTGCCGTTTAAGAATCAGGAGCGGCCCGAGGGCTACGGGCTGACAATCGAGCCGCTGCAGCAGGAGCTGCGCGGAGCGGATATGATCATCGCCTTCGGCGGCGACGGGACGATCCTGCACCTTTCCAAGACCGCCGCGCACAAGGATATTCCGGTGCTTGGCGTAAACCTTGGCAGCCTTGGCTTCATGGCGGAGCTGGAAAGTCAGGAGCTTTCACAGCTGCGCGGTCTGTGCGAGGGGAAATATGACATCGAAAGCCGCATGATGCTCGATGTCAGCGTGCGCCGCGAGGGCCGCACGATCTACTCGAATCTTGCGCTCAACGAGGCGCTGATCGCGCGCGGCAACGTCTCGCGCGTGATCCGTCTGCGCATCGACACTGAGCAGGGCAAGCTCGTGGATATCGCGGGCGACGGCGTGATCGTCGCAAGCCCCACGGGGTCTACGGCGTATTCGCTCTCCGCGGGCGGGCCGGTCGTCGAGCCGACGGCGCGTAATTTCATCATCTCGCCGATCTGCGCGCACAGCGTACACGCCAATTCCTATGTGCTCTCGCCTGAGCGCGAGATCACTGTACAGACGGAGAAAAACGGCTACAAGCCGGTGCTTTTGAGCGTGGACGGGGGACGGGCGTTCTCCCTGCGCAGCGGCGACTGCGTAGAGATCCGGCGCTCCAAATATGACACAAGGCTCGTGCGGCTGAGCAAGCGGAGCTTTTGCGAAATATTACAAAAGAAAATGCTGATGGGAGGATACAGCGATGAAGAATGAGAGACAGGACAAGATCCTTGCGATCATCGCCGCTGAGGCGATCGAAACGCAGGAGCAGCTGATCGCGCGGCTGCGCGAGGAGGGCATCTCCTGCACGCAGGCAACGATCTCGCGCGATATCAAGCAGCTCCACCTTATCAAAGAGCCGACCGGTAGCGGCACCTACCGCTACGCCGTGTCTGCGCAGAAGGTGAAGCTCAATCTGGCCGACCGCTTACAGACCATCCTGCGCGAGAGCATCGTGTCGGTGGACTGCGCGCAGAACCTGGTGCTCATCAAGACGATGCCGGGCCTTGGCCCCGCGGCCGGCGCGGCGTTTGATGGGATGGACATCCCCTCCAAGGTCGGCACCGTGGCGGGCGACGATACGGTGCTCGTCGTGATGCGTGAGGGGGAGTCCGCGCTTGAGCTGTGCAGCGAGATCGAGGAGATGCGCCGTCAGCGCCAGCATCGCTAAGCCATGCTCGAGCTGCTGCACATCGAGAATATCGCGATCATTGAGCGCGCGGACATTTCGTTCGCGCGCGGCTTCAATGCGCTCACCGGCGAGACCGGCGCGGGCAAATCCATCGTGATCGACGCGCTCGGCGCGGTGCTGGGACAGCGCACATCGCGCGAGCTGATCCGCACGGGCGCGGATAAAGCCTTTGTCAGCGCGGAATTCAGCGGCGTTTCCGCCGCGCTTCCCGCGCTTGCGGACAACGGCCTTGCTCCCGAGGAGGATGGAACGCTTCTTTTGCAGCGCGAGGTGCATGGCGACGGAAAGAACGTATGCCGCGTGAACGGTCGGCCGGTGACGGTCGCCCAGCTGCGAGGCATCGGCGCGAGCCTGCTCAACATCCACGGCCAGCACGACGGGCAGCAGCTGCTCGACGAGGAGCAGCATCTCATCTACCTCGACCGCTTTGGCCGCGTGGACGAGGCGCTCGCGCTGTGCGCGGCGCGCTGCGCCGCTCTCCGCGAAACGCAGCGGGAGATCCGGACGCTTGAGATGGACGAGGCGGAAAAGGCACGCCGCGTCGATATGCTGCGTCACCAGATCGGCGAGCTCGAGCGCGCCGATCTGCGCGAGGGTGAGGAAGAGGAGCTGCTGGCACGGCGCAGCATCCTGCGCAACGGCGAAAAGTTCCTTGCTGCGATCTCCGAAGCGGACGCCTGCCTGAGCGGCGGGGACGAGGGCCTTGGCGCAGTGTCCGCCATCAAGGAGGCGGAGGATGCGCTGCGCGGTCTGCGCAGCCTCGGCGATGAATTCGTTGCGCTCTCTGACCGATTGGAAAGCCTGCGCTGTGAAGCGTATGACCTTGCCGAGACGATCCGCGACAAGCGCGGAGAATACGATTTTTCCCCGCAGGAGCTGGACGCGGTGGAGTCCCGCTGCGACCAGCTGTACCGGCTGAAAAAGAAGTATGGCTCCAGCGTGGAGGATATGCTCGCGTTTCTCGACCGCTCGCGCGAGGAGCTTGAGCGCATCGAGTATGCGGACGACCGCATCGCGCAGCTGCGGCAGACGATGAACAAGCAGGAAGCGGCTGCGATGGAGGCGGCGCGCGCGCTGTCCGATCAGCGCAAGGCCGCGGCAAAGGAGCTTGAGGCGCGTATTTCCCGGGAATTATCCGAGCTTGATATGCCGAAGCTTCGCTTTTCCATCGACTTTCAGGAAAAGGAGCTTGCGGAGGACGGTATCGACGCGGTGGAGTTTTTGATGTCGGCCAATGTGGGCGAGGCGCTGCGTCCGATCCACAAGATCGCGTCCGGCGGCGAGCTGTCGCGCATCATGCTGGCGCTCAAAAACGTGCTGGCCGAGCAGGACAGCGTAATGACCATGGTGTTCGACGAGGTCGATACCGGCGTTTCGGGCCGTGCCGCCCAGCGCGTGGCAGAAAAGCTCGCGCGGCTCTCGCGCACCCGTCAGGTGCTGTGCGTGACGCATCTGCCGCAGCTCGCGGCGATGGCGGACACGCATTTCGGCGTGGAAAAGGGTGAGGAGAACGGGCGCACGCTCACGCGCGTGACCGTGCTCGACCGCGCCGCACGCCGCCGCGAGATCGCGCGGCTGAGCGGAGGAGAGCTTTTGAGCGAGACGCTGCTCTCCGGCGCGGAGGAACTGCTTGCCGCGGCGGAATGCTTTAAAAAGAATGAACAGTAAAATAAAAACACTTTACAGATAATGCTCCGCATAGAATCAAAACGGACGGGAGAGGGATAACGCCATGAACGAATTTGCCGCGCGCATAGAACGCGATTTTCCGGTGCGGCGCAAGGAAAAACAGAAGACCGAGTTCCGTGCGTGGCTCGTCCATACGCTCAGGGAGCTGGGCTATTCGCCGCGCCTTGAGGGCGGGGAGTATGCGCTCACGCTGGGCGGCAATATGACAAACGTAGTCGTGGGCGACATCGAAAAGGCAAAGCTTGTGCTGGCCGCGCATTACGACACCGCCGCGCGCGACCCGCTGCCGCCGATGCTGAGCCCCACGCGGCCGGTGAGCTTCCTTTTGTATCAGGCGCTCACGCCGCTGCTGGCGCTGCTGGGCAGCTTTGCGCTCTCGCTGGCGCTGACGTTCCCGTTCAGTCTGCCGAACCTGACGCTCCCGCTGTTTCTCATTTTTCTTGCGGCCGCGCTCTTTTATCCGAAGTACGGCCCCGATGAGAAGAACAACCGCAATGCGAACGACTCCGGCATCGTGACGCTGCTGGAGGTGGCGAAAACGCTGACGCCGCGCTACCGCGGCGAGGTGTGCTTCCTCTTTCTCGACGGCGGCACGCAGGCGTCGAAAGGCGCAAAGGGCCTGCGCCGCGCGCACCCGTGCCTCAAGGAAAAGACGGTGATCGTGGTCGACTGCGTGGGCGAGGGGGACGAGCTTCTGATCCTGCCCGGCAGGTCCGCGCGCTGGGACGGCGCGCTGCTCGACGCGGTGAACGACCAGTTCCGCAACAGCGAAAAGAAGACATGCTTCCTCAAAACGGACGGGCTGATCTCGTTTCCGTCCGACAACCGCGTTTTTGCGCATGGCACGGCCATCTGCGCATGCCGCAGAGTGCGCGGCTTCGGCCGCTGCATCACGCCGCGCGGAACGCGGGAGATCGACGATGAGAATCTTGCCATCCTGCGCGACGGGCTTTCAAGGCTTGTGATGTATTACCAGCCGGAAAAGACTTGACAAGACGGCAAACATTCGCTACAATAACTGCGTTTACGGCGATGAAGCGGAGAAGTAAGCGGATCGACCCTGCAAAGAGAACCTTCGGACGGTGCGAGAAGGAGAGGGAGACCACTGAAATACACCGCGGAGCCGGCGCCCGAACGATGGATCTGTCCGTCCAGTAGGCGCGCCCCGGGAGCGCCCGTTACCGCGCGGGAGTGTGTCGGCACTCCATGAGGCCGTCTTTGCGAAAAGGCGGCGAACCAGAGGTGGTACCGCGAAGTTTTTCGCCCTCTGTCCGGAAAAGGACAGAGGGCGTTTCTATTGCTCCGGAGACGTCTGGAATGTCCGAAAATCAAACATAATGAGGATATAGGAGGAAGCAAACCATGGGCATTTATGAAGAACTGCAGGCGCGCGGACTGCTTGCACAGGTCACGAACGAGGAAGAGATCCGCGAAATGATCAACGCGGGCAAGGCCAAGTTTTACATCGGCTTTGACTGCACGGCGGACAGCCTGACGGCGGGCCATTTCATGGCGCTGACGCTGATGAAGCGCCTTCAGATGGCGGGCAATCAGCCCGTCGCGCTGATCGGCGGCGGCACGACGATGATCGGAGACCCCTCCGGCCGCACGGATATGCGCAAGATGCTGACCAAGGAGGACATCGACCACAACGCCGAGTGCTTCAAGCGTCAGATGGAGCGTTTCATCGACTTCGGCGAGGGCAAGGCTATCATGGTCAACAACGCCGACTGGCTGCTGGATCTCAACTACGTCGAGCTGCTGCGCGAGGTGGGCGCATGCTTCTCCGTGAACAACATGCTGCGCGCCAAGTGCTATGAGCAGCGCATGGAGAAGGGCCTTTCGTTCCTTGAATTCAACTACATGATCATGCAGTCCTACGACTTCTACTACCTCTTCCAGCACTATGGCTGCAACATGCAGTTCGGCGGCGACGACCAGTGGTCCAATATGCTCGGCGGCACGGAGCTTATCCGCCGCAAGCTGGGCAAGGATGCGCATGCCATGACCATCACGCTGCTGACCGACTCGCAGGGCCACAAGATGGGTAAGACCGCCGGCAACGCCGTGTGGCTCGACCCGAACAAGACCCCGCCCTACGACTTCTACCAGTACTGGCGCAACGTCGGCGACGGCGATGTTTTGAAGTGCATCCGCATGCTTACGTTCCTGCCGCTCGAGCAGATCGACGAGATGGACAAGTGGGAGGGCAGCCAGCTCAACCGTGCCAAGGAGATCCTTGCCTATGAGCTTACCGCGCTCGTCCACGGGGAAGAGGAGGCCAGAAGGGCGGAGGAAGCCGCCAAGGCGCTCTTCGGCGCGGGCGGCGACACCGCCAACATGCCGGCGAGCACGCTTACGGACGCTGATTTCGATGAGAACGGGCAGATCAACGTGTTGACGATGCTGGTCACGACCGGCCTGTGCCCGTCGCGCGGCGAGGCGCGCCGTCTTGTCCAGCAGGGCGGCGTGACGATCGACGATGTGAAGGTCGCGTCCATTGACGAGAGCCTTGCGCGCGAGCGCTTCGAGGGCGAGGGCGTGATCGTCCGCAAGGGCAAGAAGGTCTTCCATCGCATCAAGGCGTGAGCAAGAGCGATCACAGAGCGTATTCAGAGCAGGCTGCGCGGCTTTTGCCGCGCAGCCTGCTTTTTGACCAGTTGCACAAAGCGAAAACAACACCGTGAATGCAGCGAATATTTTGCGAATGCTGCGATGGATATGCGGTGAATGCCGAGTGAATAAACCGGAACGCCGCTTATACCGTGACGCCGAAGTCCTCCATTGCATGGGCGAGCTGCTCCATATGCTGCGCGGAGATGCCGCACAGCGGCAGCCGCAGCTCGCCGCCGCACAGACCAAGCTGCGCCATCGCCGCCTTGACGGGGATGGGGTTGACCTCGCAGAACAGCGCGCGGATCAGGGCGTTCAGCCGCAGCTGGAGCTGGCCTGCCTCACGGAAACGGTCGGCAAGGCAGAGCTGCGTCAGCTCGTGCAGCTCGCGCGGGACAATGTTGGCCGCGACGGAGATGACGCCCTTTCCGCCGAGCGCCATGATGGCGGTCGTGGAGCCGTCGTTGCCGCTCCAGACTGAAAAGTCCGCGGGGCAGAGGTTGAAGGTATCCTGAATGAGATCAAAATCGTCGCTCGCCTCCTTGACGCCCGCGATGTTCGGATGTGCCGCAAGCTTTTGATAGGTCTGCGCCGTGCATTTAACGCCCGTGCGAGAGGGAACGTTGTAGAGGATCACGGGGATATCCACCGCGTCGGCAATGGCGGAAAAGTGGCGGACAAGACCGGTCTGCGAGGCCTTGTTGTAGTAGGGCGTGACGGTGAGCAGCGCATCGACGCCCGCGCTCTGCGCCGCGCGCGAGAGCGCGACGGAGGAGGCGGTGCTGTTTGTGCCGCTGCCCGCGATGACGGGGACACGGCCGTCGACCGAGCGCACGCAGAGGTCGATGAGCCGTGTGCGCTCATCGTAGCTCATCGTCGCGGCTTCGCCCGTTGTGCCGCAGACGACGATAGCGTCGGTGCCGCGGTCGAGCTGCCAGTTCACAAGGCGCTCAAAGGCGGCATAGTCCACAGCGCCGCCGTCAAAGGGCGTGACGATGGCGACGGCGCTGCCGGTGAAAACGGTTTTTTTCATGCGAGTCTCCTTTCGGTCATGGCGGGCGGCAGCCCGCCGAAAAAGCTGCGCGGTTTGGCTTGAAACGGTACGGGATATGTCGTATAATGTATGCTGTTGAGTTTTAGACGACTGCGGCGGAACGATGCCGCTCCGCCTGATATGAGGATGGGATACCATGAGAAAGCCATGCAGAACGCTCCTGCTCTCAGCGCTTTTATGCTGCGCGCTGTGCGTGGGAGCGAGCGCTATAGAAAATAATATGCTCAAGGTGGGCCTGAAATACGGCGCCGAGGCCATGAGCGAAGCAAACCTTCAAAACTATTCCGCCTTTGGCGGCTATGCGCTGGGGTATTACGATGCGCAGCGCAGCTTCGTGCAGCTTGCGGCGCTGCCGGCGAGCTATGAAAAGATCACCATGACGCCGGACAGGACGTACCACCCGCAGCTTGGCGAGACCTATCCCGACTACGCCTCGGCTGCGGCGCGCGCCGCGCAGTTCTACGGCGCGTTTGCCGCGTATGATAACGGCGCGTTCGTCGTGCGCGTCGGCAGCTACGGCGACTATGCCTCCGCGCAGAGCGCGCTTTATGCCCTCGGGGGCGGAGGAACGGTCGCCGGCGGCAGCGCATCCGGCGTAACGGTCATCGTAACCGGCACGAGCACGGTGCTCTTTGAGTTCGACGGCGGCGGGTATTCTTTCCTCGGTATCCAGCCCATCGCCGCGGGGGTGAAGACCGTGACGTGGTTCCGCGGCTACCGCTACTACGGCGGCTTTGAGTACCGCCGCACGGAGGGTGGGCTTTTGAACGTCATCAACGTGGTGGATATCGAGGATTACGTCAAGTGCGTCATTCCCTGGGAAATGGACAGCGACTGGCCGATCGAAGCGCTCAAGGCGCAGTCCGTCTGCGCGCGCACCTATGCTGCCTGCCAGCGCAAGCACAGTGCGCTCGGCTTTGATATCTGCGCGACGACGGACTGTCAGGTCTATCAGGGAACGGCCAAATGCAGCGGGCATTCCGACGCGGCGGTCGACCAGACGGCGGGGCAGTACCTCTATTACAATGGCCAGATCGTCAAGGAGGCGCTCTACTATTCCAGCAACGGCGGCGCGAGCGAGGACAGCGTGAATGTCTGGGGCTCGGACGAGCCATACCTCAAGGGCAAGATCGACCCATACGAGGGGCGTGTCGCCTCGCGCATCCCAAAGTACAACTGGTCAACGACCTACACGGTCTCTGAGCTGACCAATCTTCTGAACAGTAAGGGCTACCAGATCGGAACGGTGCAGAATGCCTACGTCTCGGCCCTTACCGACGTCGGCAACGTCTATTCCGTCACCTTTGTCGGCACGAGCGGCAGCAGGACCGTTACGCGCGAGACCTGCCGGACGCTGCTCAATCTCCGCAGCCAGCGCTTTACGATCGGCGGCGGCAGCGGCGAGAGCTATTCGGTCAACGAAAACGGCGGGAGCGTCCTGCGCGGCGGCATGAGCGCGATCGACGGCAGCGGGCAGGTGAGCGCCGTTTCCGGCGCGGCTGACATTTACGTCATCACCTCCTCCGGTACGGCGGCGCTGGAGCAGAAGACCCAGCAGACCGCATCCGGCGGCTTCACGATCACCGGCAGCGGAAACGGGCACAATGTCGGCATGAGCCAGTGGGGCGCATACGCGATGGCGGATCTTGGCCATTCCTACCGCGAGATCCTGCAATTCTACTATACGGGCGTTACGATCATGTGACGCGGAAAGAGCGATATGAAGACGAAAGATTTTGACTACTATCTGCCGGAGGAACTGATCGCGCAGACGCCGCTTGAAAAGCGCGACGGATCGCGCCTGATGTGTCTTGACAAGGAGACGGGCGCGATCGCGCACCATCGCTTCTACGAGCTGCCGGACTTTCTGCGCCCCGGCGACTGCCTGATCCTGAACAATTCCCGCGTGCTGCCGGCGCGTCTGCTCGGTCAGCGTCTCCCTGGCGGCGGTGCGTGCGAGGTGCTGCTGCTCATCGACCGCGGCGATAAGACGTGGGAGTGCATCGTGCGTCCGGGCAAGCATCTGCGCAGGGGCGCAAAGATGCAGTTCGGCGGCGGCGAGCTGACCGCCGAGGTCGTGGACGTTCTGCCGGACGGCAATCGCATGGTGAGATTCAACTATGAGGGGATCTTCCTCGAGGTGCTTGAGCGGCTCGGCAAGATGCCGCTGCCGCCGTACATCAAGGAGGAGCTTGCCGATCAGGAGCGCTACCAGACGGTGTACTCCAAGGTCGAGGGCAGCGCGGCCGCGCCGACGGCGGGGCTGCACTTTACCAACGAGCTGCTTGCTGCGATCGCGGCAAAGGGCGTCGGCATCGGCTATGTGACGCTGCATGTCGGCCTCGGCACATTTCGCCCTGTGAAGGAGGACGACATCGAGCAGCACGATATGCACAGCGAATACTGTGTCATCCCGCCCGAGACGGCGGCGCTTATCAACGAGACGAAAGCACGCGGCGGACGTGTTATCTGTGTCGGCACGACATCGTGCCGCACGCTCGAGAGCTGGGCGCAGGAGGACGGACATATGGAGCCGTCCGCGGGCTGGACGAGCATCTACATCTACCCCGGCTACCGCTTCAAGGTGATGGATGCGCTCATTACGAACTTCCATCTGCCGCAGTCCACGCTTATCATGCTGGTCTCGGCGCTCGCAGGCCGCGAGCACGTGCTGCACGCCTACGAGGAGGCGGTGAAAGAGAAATATCGCTTCTTCAGCTTCGGCGATGCGATGTTCATTTCCTGAGGAGGGTTTCATGTTTAAGGTCATCAAATACGAGGGCAAGGCGCGGCGCGGCAGATTCCAGTGCGCGCACGGCGGAGAGGTGCAGACGCCCGTCTTTATGAATGTCGGCACACAGGCGGCCATCAAGGGCGGCGTGAGCGCGCTCGACCTGAAGGATCTTGGCTGTCAGATCGAGCTGTCCAACACCTACCATCTGCACCTGCGCCCGGGCGACGATGTGGTGCGTCAAATGGGCGGTCTCCACAAGTTCATGCACTGGGACGGCCCCATCCTGACCGACAGCGGCGGGTTTCAAGTGTTTTCCCTTGCGGGCCTGCGTAAAATCAAGGAAGAGGGCGTGACGTTTGCCTCTCACCTCGACGGCCGGCGCATCTTCATGGGGCCGGAGGAGAGCATGCGTATCCAGTCGAACCTCGGCAGCGATATCGCGATGGCCTTCGATGAGTGCGTGGAGAACCCCGCGCGCTACGAATACGCCAAGGACTCCTGTGAGCGCACGCTGCGCTGGCTGGAGCGCTGCAAGGCGGAGCACGACAGGCTGAACGCCAAGCCGGATACGGTCAACCCGCAGCAGATGCTGTTCGGCATCAACCAAGGGGCGACGTTCGCCGATCTTCGCATCTGGCACATGAAGGAGATCGCAAAGCTCGACTGTGACGGCTATGCCATCGGCGGTCTCGCGGTCGGCGAGCCGACGCAAGTGATGTACGATATCATCGACGCGGTCGAGCCGTATATGCCGCAGGACAAGCCGCGCTATCTCATGGGCGTCGGCACGCCGTCGAATATTATTGAGGGCGTGGCGCGCGGCGTGGACTTTTTCGACTGTGTGATGCCCGCGCGCAACGCGCGCCACGGCAAGCTCTTTACGTGGAGCGGTACGATCAACCTGAAAAACGAGAAGTACAGGCTGGACGAAAAACCTATCGACGAGCAGTGCAACTGTCCGACGTGCCGTAATTTCTCACGCGCCTATCTGCGCCATCTCTTCAAGGCTGACGAGATCCTTGCCCTGCGCCTTGCGGTGATGCACAACCTGTACTTTTACAATAAGCTCACGCAGCGCATCCGCGACGCGCTTGACGCGGGCGAATTTGCCGCTTTCCGCGCGGAATACAGCAACAGACTCTCCGAAAGAGCCTGATTCTTCCAATAAACCTCTTGCGCAACGGGGAAATATCCGTTATAATACCCATATCTTTGTTTTGAAAGGAACTGTACTATGGATAGCATCATCTTACTGGTCGCAATGATCGCGGTATTCTACTTCCTCATCATTCGTCCGGAAAACAAGCGCAAAAAGCAGGCTGAGAATATGCGCAACAGCCTCAAAAAAGGCGAGCGCATCACCACCATCGGTGGTATGGTCGGCCGCATCGTTCAGGTGAACGACACGACCGTCGTGTTCGAGACCTCTGAGGATCGCGTCCGCATCGAGATCGCCAAGTGGGGCATCCAGTCCACCGAATCGATCGAGGCTGCCGCGCAGAAGGGCAAGAAGCCCGCTGCCGCCGAAAAGAAGGAAGAGAAGGCTGAGGAGCCCGAGCAGATCGAGGCGCCCAAGGCGGAAGAGGCTGTTCCGGCTGAAAAGGAAGAAAAGCCCAGCTACGATCCTGAGATCAAGTAACGCACGGACAAATTTCATAGCATAAGCAGACCTCCCCCAGCATACGCTCCTGTAGGCGAATGCGGGGGAGGTTTTTTGCGTGAATCAGACGGTGAGTACGGGATGGTATGCCAGAAAATGCGCGCTCGGCGCGCTGATCGCCTTTGCGGTGGAGCTTGCGCTGCTTGCTGCTGCGGCGGGACTGCTGCTCAACGGCGCGGTGGGGGAGGAGCGCATCGGCACGCTTGCACTGATCGCGGCGGCGCTCGGCACGTTTGCCGGCTGCGTCTTTGCCGGGGCGGGCACGAGCCGCAGAAAGGAGCTGGTCGCGCTCTGCGCGGCGCTGTGCTGGCTGATCGCTCAGGTGGCGGGCTTTATCATGTGCGACGGGCTCATCCCCGCGCGCTCGCTCATGCTGGCGTGCGCCGTGCTGGCCGGCGCGGCGGGTGCGCTGCTGCTGTGCGGCAGGGGGAAAAAGCGGCGCGGCAAGGGAAGGCGCGGCACGCGGCACGGCCGCAGGTGAACATAAAGGCACCGAGAGCGGAGAGCGCTGCGGTGGGGGATGGCGGTATCAAGATCCTGTCGCAGATTGCACAAACGGGAGCGTGCGGACGCGAAAAAGCGACTTTTTTCGGCGCTGGTGGTGGAGGTGTGGGAGCATTCCAGATGTGGTGAGGCTGCTTACCGCTCTGCACCATATCTTGTTAAATCTTGCCCTCGTCCTCTTTGCGTTTCGATAGTTAACATAAAGTAATTTACATAACATTTTGACATAATTACCAAAATTCGGAAAAATAGGCAATTCTGCTTGCGAAACGGATGCAAAAGTCCTATATTTATAAATGCGTTCGATTCTTACGATCCATCGGCAGGTACGGTTGCTTTCACTTATCGGGAGGTGGCGTATTTGCTCAGACGGACGACCAGAAAACGGGGCGGCGGCATTTTGCCGCCGCGGGTCCCGCTGCCGCTTCTGCTTCTTTTTTTATGCATCGTGTTGGGTGTGTTCTGCGGTTATGCGGCGGCGGTACGCGCCATGCAGCGCGCCGACGGCGAGCTGCGGCGCTATTTTGAGACCTATCTCGCGCTTGGCGCGCAGCGTTCGCTCGACGTGAAGGCGCTGGCGGATACGCTTGCGTGCTATTTTCGTGCGCCGCTGATCGTGTTCCTGCTGGGCTTTGCGTCCATCGGAGCGCTGCTCGTGCCGCTCGTGTGCGCGTTTCAGGGATTCCTGCTCTCGTTTTCGCTGTTCTGCTTCGCGCTTTCGCTGGGACGCGGCAGCTTTGCGCTGCTGGTGGCGCTGTTCGGTCTCCGGCTGCTCGCCGTGCTGCCGTGCACGCTTGCGCTCGGCACGGCGGCGGTGGAACGGTCGCGGCCGCTTCTGCTGCTCGCGCTCGGCGCGGGCGGGCGGGTGCGTCCCGACGCTGCCGGCAGCGGATACTGGTATCGATTCGGCGTTTGTTGTGTGTGTTTATTTTTCTGCTCTTTGTTGGAGCTATGGCTCGTGCCGCAGCTTTTGCTGCTGGCATCGGGCTGATCCGGTGTGAAGGGAGGGGCTTCTGTGGCGCAGCTTTTAACGCAGTACGAGGCATATCTTACAGAGGAAAAGCACGCCTCGCAGAATACCCTCAGCTCCTATATGCGCGATCTGCATCAGTTCGACGCATATCTGGACGAGCACAGCGCCGCGACGCTGGAAACGGCGGCGCAGGAGGACATCAACGACTATGTTGCGTGGATGGGCGGAAAGGGTAAATCCGCCGCGACCATCACGCGCTCCATCGCCTCGATCAAGTCCTTCTACACTTACCTGCAAATGAACGGGACGGTGCGCCTCAATCCAGCCAAGGGCGTCGCCGCCGTCAAGGTGGAGCACAAATTTCCCGAGGTGCTGACGGGCAAGGAGGTCGAGCTGTTCCTCGACCAGCCCCGCTGCGTGGACGCCAAGGGCTACCGCGACCACGCAATGCTCGAGCTGCTCTACGCCACGGGCATCCGCGTTTCCGAGCTGATCTCGCTCAATGAGGATGATGTGAGCATCAGCGCCGGTTTCATTCGCGCGCGCAGCAAGGGCAAGGAGCGCGTGATCCCGCTCTATCCCGCGGCGGTCAAGGCGCTGTCCGCCTACATAAAGGATATCCGTCCCCAGCTGCTGGCGGATCCGGAGGAGAAGGCGTTGTTCGTCAACATGAACGGCGAGCGCATGAGCCGTCAGGGTTTCTGGAAGATCGTCAAGCACTATCAGGAGACTGCCGGCATCTCCAAGGACATCACGCCGCACACGCTGCGCCACTCCTTTGCCGTGCACCTGCTGGAAAACGGCGCGGATCTGCGCTCCATTCAGGAAATGCTCGGCCATGCCGACATCTCCTCGACCCAGATCTACACGCACGTTGTCAAAAAGCATCTCAAGGATGTTTACCAGAAGGCGCACCCCCGCGCATGATCGCTATACTCGCTGTCAGGACCGTCTCCGCCGGAGGCGGTCTTTTCTTTGCCGCGGCATATTTCCCGTTGCATTTAGGACAGATGTTTGATATAATTTAACGATGAATAATATGGGAGGTGATGCGCATGCGTATCCTCGGGATCGATCCGGGCATCGCCATTGTCGGCTTCGGGCTGATCGAGGCCGATCGCGGCAGGACGCAGCTGCTCAATTACGGCGCGATCACCACGCCCGCGGGATTGCCGCTTGCGCGCCGCCTCGTGCAGATCGAGCAGGATATGGAAGCGCTCATCGCACAGCTGAAGCCCGATGCCATCGCCGTCGAGGAGCTGTTCTTCTCAAACAACATCACCACCGGTATCGCTGTGGCGCATGGGCGCGGCATCATTTTGTGCACGGCGGAGAAAAGCGGCGTGCCGCTTTACGAATACACGCCCATGCAGGTCAAGCAGGCGGTCGTCGGCTACGGCCTTGCCGAGAAGAAGCAGGTCATGGACATGGTCAGGCGGCTCTTAAAGCTCAAGGCTGTGCCGCGGCCGGACGACGCGGCCGACGCGCTGGCCATTGCCATCTGCCATGCGCGCAGCGCGACATCGCTGCTGAGCCGCGTGGAGCATCAGGTCAAGCAGACCGTCTGAACAGGAGAGAGACGATATGTTTTATTATGTCAGCGGAACCGTCGCATACGTAGAGCCTTACCTTGCCGTGATCGACTGCAGCGGCGTGGGCTATGCCTGCAAAACGACGAGCACGACGATCTCACAGCTTCAAGTGGGTAAAGCCGGTAAGCTTTACACTTATCTGCACGTAGGGGACGGCATCTTCGACCTCTACGGGTTTGCCACGCAGGGAGAGCTCGGGAGCTTCAAGCAGCTCATCGGCGTTTCTGGCGTGGGGCCGAAGGCGGCGCTTGGCATTTTATCGGTCTGCACGCCGCAGGCTCTTGCGATGGCGGTCATCACGGGCGACGAAAAGGCGCTCATCGCCGCACCTGGCATCGGAAAGAAGATCGCCCAGCGCATCATTCTGGAGCTCAAAGACAAGCTCGCGCGCGAGCAGAAGGAGATCGGCCTGCCCTACGAAGCGGGGATCGTCGTGGGAGAGAGGAGCAAGGCGGGCGAAGCCGCCGCCGCGCTCGCGGTGCTCGGCTACACGCAGCAGGACATCGCGGTGGCGATGAAGGGCGTGGACGTGGAAAATCTGCCGCTGGAGGAGATCGTGCGCCAGAGCCTGAAAAAGATGGTGAAATAGGAGAAACGGTAAATGAACGAGAATACAAAAGAAGCCGCCAAAAAAGGCATTACCTTTGGAACCTGCCTTGCAATGGTCATTTCCTATACGACATGGCACAGCGTGGGCTGGGCGATCGTACACGGTCTTTTGAGCTGGCTGTATGTGATTTATTTTGTGATCAGGTACTGCTGATTATTCTTCTGCAAAGCACGAAAAGGAGCGTGAGCGCTTGAGCATTGATTTCGGGACAGACATTTATGAAGAGCCCATCGTGGCCACGACCTTTCTGAGCGAGGACGCGCAGGAGGGCTCTCTGCGCCCGAAGACGCTCTCGGAGTATATCGGGCAGGAGAAGGCAAAGGGAAATCTTGCCGTCTTCATCGCGGCGGCGAAAAAGCGCGGCGAATCGCTCGACCACGTGCTGCTGCACGGCCCCCCGGGCCTTGGCAAGACGACGCTCGCGGGCATCATTGCCCAGGAAATGGGCGTCAATATCCGCATCACGTCCGGCCCCGCCATCGAAAAGGCGGGCGACCTTGCGGCGCTGCTGACGAACCTGAACGCGGGGGACATCCTCTTTGTCGACGAGATCCACCGCCTGAACCGCAGCGTGGAGGAGATCCTGTATCCCGCGATGGAGGACTACGCCATCGACATCATCGTCGGCAAGGGGCCGAGCGCGAACTCCATCCGTCTCGACCTGCCGCACTTTACGCTCATTGGCGCGACGACGCGCGCCGGACAGCTGTCGGCGCCCCTGCGCGACCGCTTCGGCGTTACGCTGCGGTTGGAGCTTTACACGCCGCAGGAGCTTGCAAAGATCGTCACGCGCTCAGCGGGCATCCTCGGCGCGGCCATCGACCCAGACGGCGCGCTGGAGATCGCGCGCCGCTCGCGCGGCACGCCGCGCATTGCCAACCGTATGCTGCGCCGCGTGCGCGACTTTGCGGACGTGAGGGCGGACGGCGTCATCACGCGCCGCCTTGCGGACGAGGCGCTCCGTGCGCTGGAGATCGATCAGCTCGGCCTTGACGCCATCGACCACCGGATGCTGCACGCGATCATCGAGAATTACGGCGGCGGGCCGGTCGGCCTTGACACGCTTGCGGCGACGATCGGCGAGGAGGCCGTTACGCTCGAGGACGTATACGAGCCGTATCTGATGCAGCTCGGTTTCTTGAAGCGCACGCCGCGCGGCCGCTGCGTTACACGCAAGGCATATGAGCATCTCGGACTGTCTGTGCCGAAGAGCATGGAGGAACTGCCGGAGCAGCTCAGCCTGTAAGGCGGATCCGCTTGCGGGTATTTAAATCATTTATGAGAGTTTGAGGACGGAAACTATGGGCAAACTGTTTGGCACGGACGGCATTCGCGGCGTTGTGGGTGAAAATCTGACGGTCGACCTCGCGTTCCGCACGGGCAAGGCGATCGCCGCCGTTTTGAAAGAGAAGAAGGGGAAAAAGCCCCTTATCACCATCGGCAAGGACACGCGCATTTCCTCGGACATGCTGGAGAGCGCGCTGATCGCGGGGATCTGCTCCGTCGGCGGCGATGTGATGCCGCTCGGCGTGCTGCCGACGCCGGCCGTGGCGTACCTCACGGTGCTGCGCGGCGCGGACGCGGGCATCGTGATCTCCGCGTCTCACAATCCCTACGAGCACAACGGCATCAAGGTCTTCAACGAAAAGGGCTACAAGTTGCCGGATGAGACGGAGGAATGGGTGGAGGAGAAGATCCTCTCCGACATTTTCCCCGCCGCGACGCGCGGCGAGATCGGCGTGCTGCGCCATGGTCTGCGCCAGTCGCGCGAGGCGTACATCGATCATCTCGCGGGCAGCATCGAGAGCAACCTTGCGGGGCTGCGCGTGCTGGTGGACTGCTCCAACGGCGCGGCGTCCGCGACGGCGCCGGAGCTGTTTGGCCGCTTCTGCTGCTTCTGCGACTTTATCCACCGCGAGCCGGACGGCGTGAACATCAACGACCGCTGCGGCTCGACGCATCTTGATGATCTTGCCGCGCAGGTCGTTGCCGGCGGCTACGATATCGGCGTCGCGTTCGACGGCGATGCCGACCGCTGCCTGATGGTCGATGAGACCGGCGGCACCATCGACGGCGACAAGGTGCTTGCCGTCTGCGGCGCGGATATGAAGCGCCGCGGGAAGCTTGACGGCAACACGGTCGTTGCAACGGTCATGTCGAATCTCGGCCTGCACGAATTCTGCCGCGAAAACGGCGTGGGACTCGTCTGCACGAGCGTCGGTGACCGCAACGTGCTCGAGAAGATGAACGAATGCGGCTACAGGCTCGGCGGCGAGCAGTCCGGCCACACCATCTTCACAGACTTTGCCACCACCGGCGACGGCCAGCTCACGGCGCTGCAATTCCTCGATGTGCTTGCGCGCAGCGGAAAGAAAGCGTCCGCGCTCGCGTCTATCTGTCCGCAGTATCCGCAGGTGCTGCTCAACGTTCCCGTTTCGCATGACCGCGGCGTGAAGGAGGCCGTCATGGCGTCCGAGGTCCTTGCCGCTGCCGTGAGAGCAGAGGAAGCGGCTCTCGCCGGAGCGGGGCGCGTGCTCGTGCGCGCGAGCGGCACGGAATCGCTGATCCGTGTGATGGTCGAGGCAAAAACCGGAGAGATCGCGTCAAGCGTTGCCGAGAAATTGGTAAATGTGATCAAATCCATCTAAAACGCTTGTTCTTTTTAATGAAATTTTCATAAATGCTTGACAAGTCAAGCACTCGGCAGGTATAATACATGATGTATCATCGGAATGAGAATGACCATGCGGCATATGATGCCCGCACGGACGAAGCGCTCTGCGCCATGGCTGCGGCAGGAGACAGGGAAGCGGAGGAGCTTCTCGTCACGCGCTACTATGGCATGGTGCGCGCCTGTGCGCGTCCGCTTTTCCTCGCCGGCGGCGACGGGGAGGATCTGATCCAGGAGGGCATGTTCGGTCTCATTCAGGCGATCCGCGAGTATCACGCGGACAAGGCGGCGTCCTTTCGCACCTTTGCGGATATCTGTATCCGCAGCCGTCTGTATTCCGCCCTTCGTGCCGCCGGTCGCGGCAAGCATTATCCGTTGAACGAATCCATATCCCTTGATACCCCTTTCTTTGACAGTACTTCTTACATCTCCGGTGCGTTGGACCCCAGCCACACCGATCCCGAGCGTCTCATTATCGACAGGGATCACGTGGCCAGTCTGCTGGAGAGCACCCGCAAGCAGTTGTCCGAGTTCGAGGCGAAGATCTTAGGGTACTATTTGGAAGGCCTTTCCTGTCACGAGATCGCAAAGGCCGTCGGCAAGTCTCCGAAATCGGTGGACAACGCCGTGCAGCGTGTACGCCGCAAGGCCGCGCGGCACATCTCATCCGGCGATATCAGCAAACGCTGAACGCATATATTTTTTTCTGATTCAAAGAGAGGGTAAAATCATGTACGAAGACAAGACTTTAGTTTGCAAAGAGTGCGGCAACGAGTTCGTGTTTACCGCCGGTGAGCAGGAGTTCTACGCTGAGCGCGGCTTCCAGAACGAGCCCCAGCGCTGCAAGGCCTGCCGCGACGCTCGCAAGAACGCCGCCCGCGGTCCCCGCGAGTATTTCACCGCTGTCTGCGCAGCTTGCGGCGGCGAGGCGAAGGTTCCCTTCGAGCCCAAGTCCGATCGTCCGGTCTACTGCAGCGAGTGCTTCGCCAAGATGCGCGCTGAGCAGTAATTGCCTGTATGTCTGTTCAAGAGGCGTCCGCTATAGCGGACGCCTCTTTCTTTTTTTGCGCAGTGTAGGTTTGTCAAACATATTGGACAGCGAACTCGGTGGGGGAAAGCCAGTGGAGGGGCCTCATGGGCAAGTTGTTG
>CAKTLG010000024.1 GCA_934572465.1 uncultured Oscillospiraceae bacterium | reverse complement strand
TGCAGGGTGCGGCCCGTGCCGCCGCCGGAGGCGACGGAGAAGTACTTCTTGCCCTGCTCGATGCACTCTTTCTTGTAGGTGCCGGCGACGGGGTGCTGGAAGCGGGTCGGGTTGGTGGAGTTACCGGTGATGGAGACGTCCACGCCCTCGGAATGCATGATGGCAACGCCCTCGCGGACGTCGTCAGCGCCGTAGCAGCGGACGTCGGCGCGCTCGGTCTCGCTGTAGCGGATCTCGCGCACGATGTTCAGCTTGCCGGTGAAGTAGTCGAACTGGGTCTGGACGTAGGTGAAGCCGTTGATGCGGGAGATGATCTGGGCGGCGTCCTTGCCAAGACCGTTCAGAATGACGCGCAGCGGCTCCTTGCGGGCCTTGTTGGCGTTGCGGACGATGCCGATCGCGCCCTCAGCGGCGGCGAAGGACTCGTGACCGGCGAGGAAGGCGAAGCACTTCGACTCGTCGGACAGCAGCATCGCGCCGAGGTTGCCGTGGCCAAGGCCGACCTTGCGGTCCTCGGCGACGGAGCCGTCAATGCAGAAGGACTGAAGGCCCACGCCGATCATCTTCGCGGCTTCGGCGGCGGACTTCACGCCGGACTTGAGGGCGATAGCCGCGCCGACGGTGTACGCCCAGCAGGCGTTTTCAAAGCAGATGGGCTGGATGCCCTTGACGATCTCATACGGGTCAAAGCCCTTGGCCTTGCAGATCTCGCGGCACTCCTCGACAGAGGAGATGCCGTACTGAGCGAGGACGCCGTTGATCTTGTCGATCCTTCTCTCGTAGTTTTCAAATAAAGCCATTGTTTCGTCCTCCCTTCCTTATTCCTGACGCGGGTCGATGTACTTCGCCGCGTTGTCCCACTGGCCGTAGTGGCCCTTGGCCTTTTCGAGCGCTTCGTTGGCATCGATGCCCTTTTTGATGAAGTCCATCATCTTGCCGAGGTTGATGAACTCGTAGCCGATGATCTCGTCCTGCGCGTTGAGCGCGACGCGGGAGCAGTAGCCCTCGGCCATCTCAAGGTAGCGCGGGCCCTTCTCGGCGGTGGCGAACATCGTGCCGACCTGGGAACGCAGGCCCTTGCCGAGATCCTCGAGAGAAGCACCGACGGCGAGGCCGTCCTCAGAGAAGGCGGACTGGGTGCGGCCGTAGACGATCTGCAGGAACAGCTCGCGCATGGCGGTGTTGATGGCGTCGCACACGAGGTCGGTGTTGAGCGCCTCGAGGATGGTCTTGCCGATCAGGATCTCGGACGCCATGGCGGCGGAGTGGGTCATGCCGGAGCAGCCGATGGTCTCGACGAGCGCCTCCTGAATGACGCCCTCCTTGACGTTGAGCGTCAGCTTGCAGGCGCCCTGCTGGGGCGCGCACCAGCCGATGCCGTGGGTAAAGCCGGAAATATCGGCGATCTGCTTGGCCTGAACCCACTTGCCCTCCTCGGGAATGGGAGCCGGACCGTGATATGCGCCCTTGGCGACCGGACACATATGCTGGACTTCGGTCGTGTAAATCATTGCTGTCATCCTTTCTTATCCTCTGTCTCCGCAAAATATGCGGAACGTATCATACGTGCTTGTATCATAGCAAACCCGCGCGCCTTTTGCAAGGTGAAAAAACGGAAACCGCGGTAAAAAGCGCTTTTGTATGCGGCATCTGGCAAAAAAACGGCGGCGGAAAAATTTTCCACCGCCGCCGCTGCATCAAAGCGTCTCACATTCCGCGCACCGCGCGCCTTTATAGAAGCGCCATGACCGTATCGTAAATGCGCTGCGTCGCGTCGCGGATGCCGAGCGAAGCCATGCTCTCCGCCATCCGCACCATGCGCGCGTCGTCCTTCAGCAGTCCCGCGGCGGCGGCAAAGAGCTTTTTGCCGTCCAGCCCCTCCTCGGGCAGCACGAGCGCCGCGCCGTGACTGCCGAGCAGCGCCGCGTTCTTCTCCTGATGATGGTTCGTCACGTTGGGCGACGGCACCAGGATCGCCGGAACGCCGAGCGCCGTCAGCTCGCTGAGCGTGGACGCACCCGCGCGGCAGATAACGAGATCGGCCGCGCGCATGACGGCGGCCATGTCGTAGATATATTCGCGCACATCGAGCGCGGGGTGCGCCGCAAGGTCAACGCCGCCGTCGCGCAGCCACTGCTGCATCTGCTCCCAGCAGAGGCCGCCGACGCCGTGAATGTGGTAGAACGGCTCGTGCGCGCTCTCGAGAGCAAGGAAATCCGCCATTGCGCGGTTCATGCCACTCGAGCCGAGACTGCCCCAGAACGAGACGATGAGCCTGCGCCCGTCGTTCACGCCGAGCTTTTCCTTGGCCTGCTCCTTTGTCAGCTCGAAAAAATCGCCGCGCACGGGCGTGCCGGTCACGACCACCTTGTCGGGATGCCGGTAGTGGGCGCGGCAGTCCTCAAAGCCGACCATGATGCGCTCGCAGTACGGCTCGAGCTGGCGCGTCGTGAGTCCCGGGACGATGTTCGACTCGTGCACCGCCGTCGGGACGCCGGCCTTCGCGCCGTAGCGCACGAGCGGGTAGCTCGCGTAGCCGCCGGTGCCGACGATGAGATCGGGGCGGAAATCGTTCAGGATCGCATTCGCCTCGCGCTCGGCGTGGGCGAGATTTTTGAGCGTGACGAGGTTATGACGGATCTCCGCGGGCTTGAACGAGCGGTGGAACGACGAGATGTTCACCGTGCGGAAGGGGTAATCTGTGTGCGCGATGAGGTCGCGCTCCAGCCCGCGCTCCGCGCCGACAAAGAGGATATCCGTGTTTGCGTCCTTTTGCTTCATGTAGCCCGCGAGGGCGAGCGCGGGGTTGACGTGCCCCGCCGTGCCGCCGCAGGTAAAGATCACTTTCATGGCTGCTGCTCCCCTTTCCGCGTCAGCGCATCTGGCGCGAAACGCTCAGCACGATGCCGACCTCGGCGAGCTGCACGGCGAGCGCCGTGCCGCCGTAGCTGAAAAACGGCAGCGAAATACCCGTGTTCGGGATGAGATTCGAGACGACCGCGATATTGAGGAAGACCTGCAGCGCGATCTGCGTCGTCACGCCGACGGCAAGAAGGCTGCCGAAGCGGTCGCGCGCGTGGAGCGCGATCCAGTAGCCGCGGATGATGAGCAGGGCGAACATGACCATGATGATCGTCGCGCCGACAAGTCCGAGCTCCTCGCAGATGATGGCGAAGATGAAGTCGTTGTGCTCCTCGGGCAAAAACAGGAATTTCTGCCGGCTCTTGCCAAGTCCCACGCCGAAAAGCCCGCCCGAGCCGATGGCAAGCAGCGCCTGGCGGATCTGGTAGCCGTTGCCCTGCATCCACTCCTCGTTGAGCGGATCGAGCCAGATGGCGATACGGTCGGAGTTGTAGGTAATGAGTCCCGTGGCAAAGGCGTAGGCCACGAAGGCGACGAGCGCAAAGCCCGCAAACACCCAGTAGCCGCGGATACCGCCGACGTACATCATCACCGCGCCGATGCCCAGCAGCAGCACCATGCCGGAAAAGTGCGGCTCCTTGTACATGAGGAAGCCGATGACGCCGAGGATCGCCGCGTAGGGGATGATGCCGTAGCGCAACGTGGCCATTTTGTCCTTCTTTTTCGAGATGCTGTCGGCAAAGTAGAGGATGATGCCGACCTTGGCAAACTCCGAGGGCTGGAACTGGAACGACGAGGTGACGCGGATCCAGCGCTGCGCGCCGTGCGTCAGCTTGCCTGTGCCGATGCCGGGGATCAGAACGAGGATCAGCAGCCCGATGGAAAAGAACAGCGCGAGCTTGGCGACGGCGCGGTAGCGCTCATAGTTGATCTTGCCGATGACGAACATCGCCGTGACGCCCATCACGGCGAACACGCCCTGACGGACAAGGTAATAGGACGGGTCGCCCTTTTCATAGTAGGCCGAGGGAAAGCTTGCCGAAAAGAGCATCAGCAGTCCCACGCCCAGCAGCGCAAATACCAGCAGGAGGTACGGCATGTCGATCGGGCCGCGGCCCGCCTCGCGCGCGGCGGCCTCGATGGCCTTCGCGCGCTCGCGCTGCTCCTGCCGCAGCAGGCGTTCTTCCTTGGTCATGCGGCAGCCTCCCTTCCGACGCTATGTGCCGTTTCTCAAAAATGATATCTCCCCATGACGCCGAACAGCGCCGCCATGCAGCACAGCGCGCTCACCGTCGTGAAGATGGCGACGAGCTTCACCTCGCTCCAGCCGCACAGCTCGAAGTGATGGTGCAGCGGCGCCATCTTGAAAAGGCGCTTGCCGTGCGTCGCCTTGAAGTAGGCGACCTGTAAGATGTCGGACGCGGTCTCGCAGATGTAGATGAAGCCGACGGGGATGAGCACGAGGGGCATATCGTAGGCAAAGGCCAGCGCCGCCACCGTGCCGCCGAGAAAGAGCGAGCCGGTATCGCCCATGAAGACCTTGGCGGGATGGAAATTGTAGATGAGGAAGCCGAGAAGTCCGCCGACGAGCGCCGCGGAATAGATGCCGAGCTGCTCATAGCCCTGCCACCACACGGCAAGCACCGCGAAGAACAGGCCGACCGGCACCGTCACGCTGCCGGCCAGACCGTCGATGCCGTCGGTGATGTTGACGGCGTTGACCGTGCCGACGATGACGAAGGCCGCGAAGACCATGTAGACCGGCCAGCTGAGCACAAGGCTCGTGTTGAAAAACGGCACGTAGAGGTTCGGCGTCAGCATCCCCTCCAGACGCATCAGGCAGAGAAACGCGACGGCGGCGGCAAGCTGGAGCAGAAACTTCTGAATGGCCGTGAGGCCGAGGTTCTGCTGGTGCTTCACCTTCTCAAAGTCATCGAGAAAGCCGATGCCGCCGAAGATGAGGGCAAAGCCGAAGATATAGAGATGCTTGAAGTCGCCCGCAAGCATCCCCTTGAAGCCGCAGACGAGGATGGCGACAAGGATGCCGAGAATGAACATCAGCCCCCCCATCGTGGGCGTGCCGGCCTTGCCGGCGTGCCATGTGGGGCCGTCCTCGCGGATGCTCTGTCCCGCCTTGAGCTTGCGCAGCTCAGGGATCAGGAATTTTCCCGTGACCGCGGATACCGCGAAGCTCAGGATCGCTGCCAAGATGATCTTCATGTTCGTTGTCCTTCGCCGCCGGAGCGGCTTCCTTCCTTTGTTCTTGCGCGAACAGCTCGCGCACGACCTCCCTCTCGTCGAGGTGGTATTTTATCGTTCCGATCTCCTGATACGTCTCGTGCCCCTTGCCGCACAGGACGATCACGTCCCCCGCCTTCGCCTCGCGCATGGCGAGGCCCACGGCTTCGCGGCGGTTTTCCACAACGGCGAAGGGGGTGCGGCTCTCCAGAATGGCGGGGAGCACGTCGCGCAGTATCGCGTAGGGGTCCTCGGTGCGGGGGTTGTCGCTCGTGAGGACTAGAAAGTCCGCGAGCGCCGCGGCGATGCGCCCCATGCGGGGGCGCTTGGTCTTATCGCGGTCGCCGCCGCAGCCAAAGAGCGCGATCACGCGCCCGTCGGCAAAGCCGCAGACCGTGGAGAGGATATTTTTCAGCCCGTCGGGCGTGTGCGCATAGTCGATGATGACCGTGTAGGGCGCGGGGAGCGGCACGACCTCGCAGCGGCCCTTGACGCCGACGCATTGCGTGAGCGCGCGCGCCGCGCCATGGAGCGGCACGCCGAGCGCCTGCACGGCCGAAAGCGCCGCGAGCGCGTTATAGAGCGAAAAGCCGCCGGGGATGCGCAGCGCGGTCTCCTCATGGTCGAGATCGGTGCAGGCGGTGAAGCGGACGCGGTCGTTCTCGTAGCGGGCGCGCCAGCCGACAAGATCGTCCGTAAGATCCTGCCCGAAGGTCATCCTTTCGCCGGTGAATCGCGAGAGGAGCCGCTCCGTCCACGGATCGTCGCCGTTGACACAGGCGGCGTCGCACTGGTCGAACAGCAGCGCCTTCGCGTCGCAGTAGGCCTCCATCGTGCCGTGATAGTCGAGGTGGTCCTGCGTGAGATTGGTGAAAACTCCGACGCGGAAGCGGATGCCCGCCGTGCGCTTCTGGATGAGCGCGTGGGACGAAACCTCCATCACCGCATACGTACAGCCCGCCTCGACCATGCGGGCGAGCAGGCGCTGCACGGTCAGCGCGTCGGGCGTGGTGCGGTCGGCGGGAAGGGGCTCATCGCCGATCAGGTTCTGGTTCGTGCCGATGAGGCCGACTTTGGCCGAGCGCGTTTTTTCAAGCAGCTGCTTGATGAGATATGTCGTGGTCGTCTTGCCGTTGGTGCCGGTCACGCCGATCACGCTCAGTTTTCCCGCCGGAGTACCATACCATACCGCCGCGCAAAGTGCAAGCGCTTCGTGCACATCCGGCACAAGAACGCAGGGAACGTCCTCCTCCGGCGGATGCTCGCACACGGCGCAGACCGCGCCGCGCGCCATTGCCTCGGCAATGTAGGCCGCGCCGTCCTCCTTCGCGCCGGGGACGGCGAAAAAGAGGTCGCCCGGCTCAGCGGCGCGGGAATCGAGGGAAAGGCCGGCGATCGGCAGCTCCTCCGGCGCGCGGAGCTCTTTTTCTCTGAGGGTGGAGACAAGGTCTCGAAGAAGCGTTTTCAAAATCCCTTTCGGAATTGGGTCTTGCTGTCTTTCGGGCGGCGCAGGCCCGCGGGCCGCGCCGCGCAGGGAGAGCGTCAGTCGCGCACGGAGCTGTCGCTGAACTGCACGCGCACGACGGTGCCCGCCTCGACCTCCGCGCCTGGCTCGATGCTCTGCGAGATGGCGCGCACAGACGAGGAGCTGCGATCCGTCGCGCCGGAGATGCTCATGATGAGTCCGGCGTTGACGAGCTTCTGATTGGCGCTCGCGGCGCTGTCGCCGACGACGTTGGGAACGATGCATTTGTCGGCGGACTTCTCCGCGCCGAAGTAGAGGATCAGCTCGGCGTTGTTGGGGACGATCGCGCCGCCGGCGGGCGTCTGGTCGGTGACGGTGTCGCCGTCGCCGACCGTGCGGCAGGAAAAGCCGCTTTCCTTGAGCTTGGCGATCGCCGCGTCGCGCTCGAGCGTGACGACGTTCGGCACGGTCTTATCCGCGCCGACGAGCTCCTCGGCGGTGTAGCTCGGCTCGATGCCAAGATAGGGCAGGATCTCCGCCATGACGGTGCTGGCCACGGGCGCGACCATGTTGCCGCCGGAAACGTAGGTGCCGGTGTCGCGCAGCGGCTCGTCGAGCGTGAGGAGCATCATGATCTGCGGATCGTCGGCGGGGGCGTAGCACACGAAGGAGACGATGACGTTGCCGCCGACCTTATCGGCCGTGCCGGTCTTGCCGCCGATGCGGTAGCCCGCGACCTGACCGTTTTTGCCCGTGCCGTTCGTGACCTCGTACTCCATGATGTCACGCACGAGCGCAGAGGTCTCCTCGGAGATGACCTGACGGACGGGCGTGGCGTCGTGGCGGGAGACGGTATTGCCGTTCTGGTCGACGACCTCGGAGACGAGGTAGGGCTGATAGAGGTAGCCGCCGTTGACGCAGGCGCACTGGGCGGCGAGCAGCGCGATGGGCGTGACGTTGAAGTTCTGGCCGAAGGCGTAGCACGCGAGGGCAAGGGTGGAATACTTGATCTCATCGTTGACGAAGCCCTTTTCTTCGCCCGTGGTGTCGATGCCGGTCTTCTCCGTCAGGCCAAAGTCCTGCATATACTGATAGAACTTGGCGTTGCCGATGCGAAGGCCGATGTTGATGAACGCGGGGTTGCAGGAGTTGGCGAACGCCTGCGTGAGATCCTGCCGGCCGTGGCCCGGGGCGCGCTTGGAGCAGTTGATCGTCTCGCCCTCGATCCTGACGCTGCCGGTGCAGGAAAAGCTCGAGTTCAGGTCGACGACGTTCTCCTCGAGCGCCATGGCGAGCGTGAGCGTTTTGAACGTGGAGCCGGGCTCGTAGGTATCGTTGATGGCCTTGCTGCGCCACTGCTTGTTGCGCAGGGCGGAGGCGTTTTCGATGATCTCCTCCTCGCTCATGCCGGCGGTGAGGAAGTCGTTGTAGATCGCGGCGGGGGAATTGAGATCGTAGGTCGGCAGCGAAGCCATGGCGAGCACCGCGCCGGAGTTCACGTCCATGACGATGCCGGTCGCGCCCTTGCCGGAGCCGAAGCGCGCCTCAAGCTCCGCCACACCCTTTTCAAGATAGTACTGGATGGTGGTGTCGAGCGTGGTGTGGAGGTCGCAGCCGTCCTGCGCGTCGAAATACTGATCGTACTGATAGAGCACGGCGCGGCCGTCGCGGTCGCGCGCGGTGACGACCATGCCGCTCTCGCCGGTCAAAGCGTCGTTATAGACGGCCTCGAGGCCGTAGGCGCCGCCGGCATCGTTCGTAAAGCCGATGACCTGAGAAGCGAGCGTGCCCTTGGGGTAGCTGCGCTTGCTCGTGGGCCGCAGGAAGACGCCCTTGATGTTATTGTCGTTGATGAACGCGCGCACCTCGTCGGCCACGTCCTCGTCGACCCGCTTTTTGACCTCCTCGTACTGCGACCACGTCTTTTCCATTTTCTTGAGAAGATCGTCCGCGTTGACGCCGAGGATCTCCGCAAGCCCCTCGGCGATCACCGTCTGATCCTGCTCGTTCTCCGCGATCTCCTTGGGCGAGAGGAAAATATTTTCCGCCGTGTAGGACATGGCGAGGATGGCGCCGTTTCGGTCGTAGATGACGCCGCGGTCGGCCTCCACGGTGGTGCGCAGCGTCTGCTGGCGCACGGCGAGCTTTTGCAGGCTCTCATGCTCGGTGATCTGCCAGTGGTAGAGCTTTGCGAACAGCAGCGCGAACGTGCACAGCCCGAACACGACCAGCAGCAGGAGCGTCCTGCTCTGGATGATGCGGTTGGCGCGGCGCGCGGATTCCGGCCGTCTTCTGGGGGTATCTGCCACGATCTGTCATCCTCCTTAGAGATGGAAACAAGGAGTAAGGAAGCTCCTTACTCCTTATGTATAGCTTCGCTTATTTGAAATATTCCACCACAGCGCACACGCCCTGCCCCAGCGAGGTGAAGACCCTGCTCAGAACGCTGGTGCTCTGCTGCTGGTACACGACCACGCTGTCAGCCTCGGAGAGATCGATATAGTAGATCTGCGAGGCGCTGGGCTTGCTCATCCCCGCCGCCGCGGCGGCTTCCTTGATGGTGGCGAGGTCAAAGGTCTTTTCATAGCGCGTGAGGAGCGAAACGTGCTCGTCCTCGAGCGCGGAAAGCTCGCGCTGCATGGACACGACGTCCGCAGAAAGCTCGGTGAGCTGGGCGCGGCACAAAAGCAGCAGCGTGACCATGGCGGCCACGGCGAGAAAGCCGCACAGCGCGCCGAGCGAGACCTTTTCCCGCTTGCGGCGCACGGGCGCGCTCCGGCGCTGGACCTTGGGCTGCGGGGGGCGGATGAACTCCTCGCGGCGCTCGTGCTCGCGCTCGTACTCGCGTTCGCGGCGCAGACGGCGCTGGCGCTCCTCGTAGGCGGGATCGTAAGCGAGATTGCCATTGACCCGGCCGCTGTAACGGCGGTATCTCATGCTCTGTTCTCTGCGGCTTGCCATGGCGATCTCCTTTCTTCGGTGTATTTTCTGCTGCGATCAGCATTTTTCCGCGACGCGCAGCTTCGCGCTGCGGGCGCGGGGATTTTCTGCAAGCTCCGTTTCGCCGGAGACGATGGGCTTTCGCGTGATGAGCTTCATCTTCGGCTTGCGGCCGCACACGCACACCGGAAATTCCGGCGGGCAGATGCAGCCCTGCGCCAGCTCCTGAAGCTTCCGCTTGACGATGCGGTCCTCAAGCGAGTGGAACGTGATGACGGCGAGCCGGCCGCCGCTTTTCAGGTTTTCCTGCGCCGCGTCGAGCATCGGCGGAAGCTCGCCCAGCTCGTCGTTCACGGCGATACGGATGGCCTGAAAGCTCCGCTTTGCGGGGTGCTGCTTTTCGCGCAGCGCGCTCGCGGGCATGGCCGAGCGGATGATGTCGGCAAGCTCAAGCGTCGTCTCGATGGGCTTCTGCGCGCGGTGCTGACAAATTCTTTTGGCGATGGCGGGAGCGTAGCGCTCCTCGCCGTATTCAAACAGGATGCGGCGCAGCTCCTCGTAAGAGTATGTGTTCACGACCTCGCGCGCCGTCAGCGCGGCGGTCTCGTCCATGCGCATATCAAGCGGCGCGTCCTGCTTGTAGGAAAAGCCGCGCCGCGCCTCGTCGAGCTGCGGGGAGGAAACGCCAAGGTCGAAAAGCATCCCGTCCACGCCCGAAACGCCCAGCTCGCGCAGAACGCTCCCCAGCGCGCTGAAGTTGCTGTGGACGAGCGTGACCCTGTCCAGATAGTCTCCAAGGCGGCGGTTCGCCGCTTCGATCGCGGTCTCGTCGCGGTCGAGCGCGATGAGCCGTCCCGTCGTCAGGCGGCGCACGATCTCGAGCGAGTGGCCCGCGCGGCCGAGCGTACCGTCGACATAAACGCCGTCGGGCCGGATGGCGAGCGCGTCGAGACACTCCTGCAGCAGCACCGGCTTGTGGCCGTAGTTCTCTTCCATATCAGAACCCCAGCTCTTCCATCACGGCGGCGATGTTCTCGGGGTTGAGCTCCTCGGTCTCGAGCGCCGCCCACTTCTCCGCGTTCCAGATCTCGGCGCGGTTCGATACGCCGATGACCACCACGTCCTTTTCAAGTCCCGCGTAGGCGCGGAGCTTCTGCGGCAGCAGGATGCGCCCCTGCGCGTCCGGCTCGCACTTGGCGGCGTTGGCAAAGAGCGGGCGCATGGCCTTCGTCCGGCTGTAGGGCAGGCTCTCGAATTTTTCGGTGAAGCGCGCCCACGACGCGTCGGAATAGACGCTCAGGCAGGGGTCGGCGCCCATGGTGACGTAAAACGTCTCGCCCAGCTCCTCACGGAGCTTCGCGGGGATGAACAAGCGCCCCTTGGCGTCGATCGTGTGCTGATACTGACCCGTCACGGCGGCTCGCCCCCCTTCAAAAGCGGTAAAAAAGATGGTAAAAAGAGGGCAAAGCCCGCCTCTCCCTTTTTTCGGGAGAGGCGCGAAGCGCTCTACTCTCTGTCTCTTTGTGGGCAGATAAACCATTTTCCTGAAATAGTTCACCACTTTGCCCCACTTCATGCTTTGAGTATACGTAATCCCAATGGAAATTGCAAGGGGAAATTTTCCTGTGATCTCAAGCATTTCGGCGCTTTTTCGAGAAAAAAAGTCATAAGGCCGGCACATTCTTGAAACATTTGTTTTATTCCTGTCCGGACAAAAAAACAGCCCGCCACAACATGTTGTGGCGGGCTGTTTTATGTAGCCCAAATATAGATTATGTCTACCTTGCCGTGTCGAACCCTGTCGAAACTTACGAAATTTTGTCGAAAAAATTGGTCATTTTTCAGAGCTCTGTGCCAGCTCCTCGCGCTTTCGCTGCATCTGCTCGGCAGAGGCGGCGCGGAAGCGCACGCGGGACTGCTTGACCTCCTCGAGCGCCATCTGGATGGCCTCCTCGGTGCGGCGCAGCGCATCCTCGGTGTACTCGTTGGCCACGCGGTACATTTCGCGCGAGCGGTCCTCGGCCTTTTTGATGATCTCGTGGCTCTTCTCGCGGGCGATACCGAGCACCTCGGTCTCGGAGACCTTGTTCTTCGCGTCCTGCTCGGCCTGCTGCATCATGCGCTCGACATCGCGCTTGGCGGCCTTGACGTAATCCTCCTTGGCACGGATGAGCTCCTGCGCGCGGGAGAGCTCCACGGGGAGCTGAGCGCGGATCTCATCGAGCAGGTCGAGCGCCTCGTCGCGGCTGAGCAGGCATTTGTCGCTCGAGAGCGGGGCGTTCTTCGCGCCGTCGATCATTTCATAAAGCATATCCAGAAGATGCTGCACATCGTTATTCGCCATGTTCTTCTCTCCATCCTTTCACAAGCTCCGCCGCGCACGGCGGCATGTATTTTTCAAGCTCCTGGCCGTATTTGATCATCTCGCGCACCATCGTGGAGCTGATGTGCTGATACTTCGGCTCGGCGACGAGCAGCACCGTCTCGAGCGCGCCGCCGGACACGTCGCGGTAGATGAGCGAGAGCTGCTGCTCCGCGTCAAAGTCCACGCTGTTGCGCACGCCGCGCACCAGAAACTGCGCGTGCCGCTTCAAGGCGTAGTCCGTCAAAAGTCCGCCGCCGAGCTCCGCCTCCACGTTTGGAAAGTCCCCGACGCTCGCGCGCATGAGCGCGAGCTTCTGCTCGTCGGTGAACATCGGGTGCGTTTTCTCGCCGTTCGGCACGATGGAGACATACACGCGGTCGAAAAGCTTCGATGCGCGCGCGATGATATCAAGATGCCCGAGCGTCACGGGGTCGAACGAGCCGGGAAAGACCGCGATCGTCATGCCTCTTCCTCCCCCGCGCGGTGATAGATGCTCACCTTGATCTTGCCGTAGCGGTACTCCCGATACAGGCCGTAGGGCGGCGGCAGCTCCGGCAGCGCCTCGTCCGCCGCGCTTTCCGCGACCATTATACCATGGGGCGATAAAATGTCAAACGAGACGATCTTCTCCATCGCCTGCTGCAAAAGGCCGCTGCCGTAGGGCGGGTCGAGGAGGATGATGTCGAACCGGCCGCTCTGCGCGCCGAGCGCGGCGATGGAATCGCCGCAGACGACCTGCGCATTCTCTTCTAACCGGCACAGCGCGAGATTCTCGCGGATGAGCTTCACCGCGTCGGCGCGCCTGTCGACAAAGAGCGCGCTCCTTGCCCCGCGCGAGAGCGCCTCGATGCCGAGCTGTCCCGTGCCGGCAAAAAGATCGAGCACGCGCGCATCGGCCACGTCGAACTGGATACAATTAAAAATGCTCTCCTTGACCTTGTCGGTCGTGGGACGGGTCTCCATGCCCTTCAGCTCGCCCAGGCGCCGTCCGCGCGCCGAGCCGGTGATGACTCTCATGCGTCTTCCCTCCAAAAAAAGCGCCCAAGACGGGGGCGCGTTCGCTCTCAGGTTTCCATAATACTTGAATCCTCAGCGATTTTCAATAGACTTTTGGGCATTTGCCGCCAAATTACGCAAAATAATTGCTCTTGTTATTCCACGATACTTCGTATATAATGCTATCGTCATATATTATGGACTATTATCCGGAGAAAGGAGTATCCTCCATGATCAAACTCCAGACCGAAATGGGCGAGGTCAGCATTTCCGACGCGGCGCTCTCCAGCATCACCGGCGCGGCGGCGACGAGCTGCTTCGGCGTCAAGGGCATGGCCTACCGCTCCATGACCGACGGGATCGTCCACCTGCTGCGCCGCGAGGCGATGAGCAAGGGCGTGCGCATCCTGCCCCACGACGAGGGCGACATTTCCATCGAGCTGCACATCATCGTCGAGCACGGCGTGAACATCGCCGCCGTATGCCGCTCGATCATCAGCCAGGTGCGCTATATGGTCAGCGAAAACACCGGCGCGCGCATCCGCAGCGTGGATGTATGCGTCGACAGCATGAATATGTAAAAACCGAGGAGGACATCATCCCATGCACGATACCATCAATGGTGCCATGTTCAAGGAGATGCTGCTCTTCGGCACCGTCTCGATCACACAGGCACAACAGGCCATCAACGATCTCAACGTGTTCCCCGTCCCCGACGGCGACACGGGCACCAACATGAGCCTGACCATCCAGACCGCGGCGCAGGAGCTTAAAAAGCTCACGCCCGCGACGGTGGAGCAGGCCGCATCCGTCACCGCGAGCGCGCTGCTGCGCGGGGCGCGCGGCAACTCCGGCGTTATCCTCTCGCTTCTCTTCCGCGGCATCTCCAAGGGGCTCAAGGGCTGCGCGGAGGCCGACGGCGCAGCCTTTGCCGGCGCGATGCAGGAGGGCGTTTCCGCGGCCTACAACGCCGTGATGAAGCCCGCCGAGGGCACGATCCTGACCGTCTCCCGCCTTGCCGCCGAGCGCGCCGTGAGCGCCGCCGCGGAGCGCAACAGCGTGGAGTACGTCATCGAGCAGGCCATCGCCCAGGGCGAGGTCACGCTCGCGCAGACGACCGACATGAACCCCGTTTTGAAAAAGGCCGGCGTGGTCGACGCGGGCGGCAAGGGCTTTCTGCTCATCCTCGGCGGCATGCTCAGCGCGCTGCGCGGCGAGGAGCGCCCCGAGCTGACAGAGAGCGATACGCAGGAAAAGGCGGACTTTGCCGCGCTGAACGAGGAGGACATCACCTTCACGTTCGACACCGTGTTCATCGTCCGCAAGAGCGGGCGCAGCATCGAGCCGTTCCGGAGATTTCTCGACGGCATCGGCGATTCGCTCGTCATCGGCGAGGACGACGAGGCGTTCAAGGTCCACGTCCACACCGACATTCCCGGCGAGGCGCTGACCGAGGCGCAGAAGTACGGCACGCTTGAGCTTGCCAAGATCGAGAACATGCGCACGCAGGCCCAGCAGCTGGCGGCCGGCGGCACAGCGCAGTCGACCGACGACCTCGAGGCTGTCGAGCGGGAGCTGGAGGCCGCCGAAAACGGCGGCGAGGCCGTACCGGAGAAGGAATACGGCTTTCTCGCGGTCTGCGCGGGCAGCGGGATCGCCGAGGTGTTCACCGACCTCGGCGTAGACGGCATCATCAGCGGCGGGCAGACGATGAACCCCTCGACCGAGAGCATTCTCAAGGAGATCAGAAAGGTCCCCGCGCGCACGGTGTTCGTGCTGCCGAACAACAAGAATATCATCATGGCCGCGCAGCAGTGCGTCGGCCTGACGGAGAAAACCGTGGTCGTGATCCCCACGGCGTCGATCCCGCAGGGCGTGAGCGCGATGATGGCGGTCGATCCCGACGCGGAGGACGCAGACAGCATCGCGCAGGCGATGACCGACGCGGCGAAGAACGTCGCCACCGCGCAGATCACCTATGCCGCGCGCAGCTCGGATTTCGACGGCTTCGATATCCGCGAGGGCGACTATCTCGCGCTGCTGGACGGAAAGCTGCTCGGCACCGACCGCGACGTCGCCTGTCTTCTGGAGGATCTTTCCGACGAGGCGGCGGCACGCGGCGCGGAGTTCGTCACGCTCTTCTACGGCGAGGATGTGAGCGAGGAGGACGCGCAGAAGGCCAGCGAGGTCTTTTCGCTCAAGTGCCCCGACGCGGAGATCAGCCTGATCCGCGGCGGCCAGCCGGTCTACTACTATATTATTTCTATCGAATGAATCGGCAAAGCCGCCGGACGCGATGAGCGTCCGGCGGCTTTCCTTCCGCTATGTTCCTTATGCGTCGAGACGCCGTCCCAGCAGCTTCATCAGAAGCCCTGCGTGGCGGTATTCGTCCTCGCTCATGGCGGCGAACAGCTTGCCGAGGCAGAGGTCGAGCGTTTCATCGGCGGCACGGGCGTAATTGTAGCCGCCGCAGGCCTCGGCGTGATAGAGCTTTCGCAGCAGCACGCAGAGGTCGCACGTGTCCGGCTGCTCCACGCACACGCGCGGGCAGTAGGCCGTGCCGTCGATGAGATAGATCGCGGCGGCAAGGTCGCGGGCGTGGCGCTTCTCATCCTCAGCCATCGCGCGCAGCGTGCGCGCCATCTCGCGGCGCGGCACGCGCGCGGCAAGGCAGGCGTAGACCTGCGCGTCGCCCAGTTCCTCGCGCAGAAAGCCCTTGAGCACCTCCACCGAAAGCGTCGCGTCGCTGCCCATGCAGCAGGGATCCGCCTGCGCGCCCGGAAGCGTCAGCTCCGAGGCGGTATCGCTCTGCGGCGCCGGGACCGGCGCTGACGCCGCGGCAGGGTACGGCTCCTGCTCCGGTGCAACGCGCTGCCAGATCGCGCGGCAGCGTTCATAATCGCGGGCGCAGTCATTTTTCGTTTCGTCCATGTTCCCTCTCTCCTTTCCAAAGGAAGCCTTCGGCTCCATCCTATGCGGCGGGACACGGAAACGATACGCCGCCGGCGCGGCGTTTTTCACACGGCGCGGGAGAATATCCCGAAAAATACGCGCGGCGCGTTGATTTTTCTGCAAATTTCTGGTAAACTAACAGGGCTTCCGGATTTTTGCGCAAATCGTTGCATTTGCAACTTTCATTTTGTAAGCGGACAAGCTATCCTATATTCAACCGATTCCGTAAGGAGGTCTCAGTGTTATGCTGGAGCTGAAGCACATCAGCTATACCGTCTCCACGCCCGAGGGCGAGCAGGCGATCCTCAAGGACATTTCCATCACCATTCCCGACCGCAGGCTCATCGTCTTCACCGGCCCCAACGGCGGCGGCAAGACGACGCTCGCCAAGGTCATCATGGGTCTCGTCACGCCGACGGGCGGGCAGATCCTTTACAACGGACAGGACATCACGCACCTCGGCATCACCGAGCGCGCGAGGCTCGGCATCAGCTACGGCTTTCAGCAGCCGCCGCGCTTCAAGGGCATCACGGTGCGCAACCTGCTGACCATCGCCTCGGGCGACGATAAGCTCAGCAAGGACAAGTGCTGCAAATATCTCACGCAGGTGGGACTGTGTGCCAACGACTATCTCGACCGTGAGGTCGACGTCTCCCTCTCCGGCGGCGAGGTCAAGCGCATCGAGATCGCAACGCTCCTTGCCCGCGGCAGCGAGCTGATGATCTTCGACGAACCGGAGGCTGGCATCGACCTGTGGAGCTTCGCGCGGCTGACGGAGACCTTCGAGCAGCTGCGCCGCCAGGAGACGGCCACCATGATCATCATCTCCCATCAGGAGCGCATCATCCGCCTGGCTGACGAGATCGTCGTCGTGGGCGGCGGCGAGCTGAAGCACCGCGGCAGCACCGAGGAGATCTTCCCGCTCATCATGGCGGACACGCTGGGCTCCTGTCCGGTGCTGAACAGATAAGGAGGGACAAGAACCATGATCACTGAAATCGACGCTTCCCTGCTTGAAAAGATCGCCGACCTGACCGGCAAGCCCGTGGGCGCGTTCAACATCCGCAAGGACAGCGGCTGCGAGGCCCGCCAGTCCACCGAGCACATCGAGATCACCCCCAAGACCGACGGCAAGAGCGGCATCGACATCCGCATCAAGCCCGGCACAAAGGGCGAGCAGTGCCACATCCCCGTCATCATCAGCAAAAGCGGCATCACCGAGATGGTCTACAACGACTTCTATGTCGGCGAGGACTGCGACGTGGAGATCGTCGCGGGCTGCGGCATCCACAACTCCGGCTGCAACGAGAGCCGCCACGACGGCGTCCACACCTTCTACGTCAGCCGGAACGCCCACGTGCGCTACGTGGAAAAGCACTACGGCGAGGGCGACGGCAACGGCGCGCGCGTGATGAACCCCACCACGATCGTCTATCTCGACGAGGGCGCGAGCATCCAGATGGAGACCGTGCAGATCCGCGGCATCGACTCCACCGTGCGCAAGACGAAGGTCGTCTGCGGCAAGGACGCCGAAGCCGTCATCACCGAGCGTCTTCTGACCCACGGCCGGCAGCACGCCGAGAGCGACATGGAGATCGAGCTGGACGGCGAGAACTCCCGCGGGCGCGTCATCTCCCGCTCCGTGGCGCAGGATGAGTCCCAGCAGATCTTCCACCCCATCGTCGTGGGCAACAACCAGTGCTTCGGCCACGTGCAGTGCGACTCGATCATCATGGGCAGGGCGAAGATCGAATCCGTCCCCGCCCTGACGGCGAACTCGACCGAGGCGCAGCTCATCCACGAGGCCGCCATCGGCAAGATCGCGGGCGACCAGCTCCTGAAGCTCCAGACGCTGGGGCTGACAGAGGAGGAAGCCGAGGACACGATCCTGAAGGGCTTTCTGGCGTAAAGTGCATCAAAGCAAAGAGCGTATCCAATGGGATACGCTCTTTTTCTCCCTAAGGGAATTGCAATTTTCTCTGTTCTATGATATTCTACAAAAAATTCAGAATTGCGGAGGCCAATGGTATGTCGGATATTATCCCAGAGACAAGCCTGGCAAAGCGCGTTCAATTAGAGCGCTGTAAAAATTCCATCATCTGGGGAGATTGTTTATCGACTATGAGGCGTCTGCCCGCAGGCTCGATCGACCTTATTGTTACCTCTCCGCCCTACAATCTGAAAAATTCCAGCGGGAACGGCATGAAAGACGGACGCGGCGGAAAGTGGGAACGCGCCGCATTGATAAATGGCTACAACGAACATTCCGATAATATGCCGTATGACGAATACTGCCAATGGCAGCGTCGTTGCCTACGGCAGATGTACCGTCTCCTTTCAGACAGTGGTGCAATTTTTTACAATCATAAGTGGCGCGTGCAAAATGGTCTTCTTCAAGACCGTCACGAGATCCTGCGCGGCTTTCCTGTGCGTCAAATCATTATCTGGCGCAGAAAAGGCGGCATTAACTTTAACCCTGGCTATTTTCTCCCGACCTATGAAGTCATCTACGTCATCGCCAAGCCTGATTTTCGCCTTGCCAAAGGAGCTAACAGCCTCGGCGATGTATGGGAAATCACACAGGAACTAAACAACCCACATCCTGCCCCCTATCCCACCGAATTGACTGATCGGATTATATCGTCCACAACCGCACGCACCATTCTTGACCCCTTTTCCGGCTCCGGTACAACCGGTGTTTCTGCAACCTCTCATGGACGCGATTATATCCTTATCGATAATAGCCGTGAATATTGTGAGATGGCCAAAGCACGGCTTGAAGGGAGGCCTTGGCGATGAATAGAGCTCTAATTGAATCCAGTGTTTATGGCAGTCCCTGGCGCAATGTATACTGGTATGCCCGCATGCTGATGAATACGGATCAATATGGTGCCATAGGAAAGAGAGGGCACTTTATTCTGAATTTAACCGCAAAAGCGGAAGCTCTCCTCTGCTGCGCCTCCCTTTCCGATGATGAAAAGTTTCTGCTCTGCAAGAGCACCCTTCTTGATGCCATCCGAAACGCAAGCAGAGAATCGGCCAAAACCCATCTGCTCGCCGCTGATCTTGCCTCCGCGTTAGAACCCATGTTTGAAAGCCTTGATGATATTCTGGTATTTCTTTTTACTGCCCGCCATGTCGTTCTTCCCGCAAACGAGGCATTGCTTCGTGTTCCGAGCAGCGATGTCCAATTCTGCAAAGATGCTGCAAGGAGTGTACTTGACACGCTCGGCAAGGCAGAGGTCGGAAAAGCCATCACCCTCTGGGACGAATTGGGGGTGCATGGTTGCCTTGATGCCGAAAGGATCGAGGTTGTCGCTGCTTTTACCGCATTACAGCACAGCTTAAGTATCCTCTCCACTCCCCGCTCAAAAATAGAGGACAACCTCATTTTGACTGCGTTTGTTCAGGAATTTGAGCGCCGCGTCGGGCAGAAGCGCAAAAACAGAGCAGGAGGCAGCCTTGAAGATGTCACCTCTTTTCTGTTCAATTATTACAACTTCTCCTCTCACCCAACTCCCGACCATTTTCAAACCGATATTGAAGTCGACAAATGGTTCCGTTGCACGGATGGCTGGAGCATTGGCATCAGCTGCAAGCGAACGCTCCGCGAGCGTTGGAAGCAGGTGTCTTCCGCAGATTCCAACGCCCTTTCCAAGTTTAAAATCAAAGAAATCTGGCACATTACGACCTATGACCGTGATCTTAGCGACGATAAAATCACCATGCTCGGTCAACAACGGCAAATATTCTACCTATCTGACAACAGCGAACGATATAAAAGCGCTGCCGCACACAAGGGGATGCGGGACTATGTCCGCCCTCTCAGTCATTTGATTGACGATATTGCCACCGAGCAGGGCCGAAATACCGTCTGCTAACCCTCGGCCCGCTGAACGCCAAAACTCGGCGCTTTTGCGCCGTGCAAGCGTTTTGCGCAGCAAAACCTTGGCGCAGGGCGAATTCACTTCGCCCGAGCATCTTGATTTCTCGCAGGAATCCAAAAAAAGAGGTCACAACACACGTTGTGACCTCTTTTTTTGGAGCGGGCGACGAGGCTCGCTCGCGGCACTGCCGTGCCGCGACACGCACAGCGGGCGCCAAACGCCCCACTGGGGCGTTTTCTCGCTTCGCTCGCGCCCTGTTCGACCCTCGGCCCGCTGAAACCAAAAAATAAAGGCATGACTGACGTCATGCCTTTATTTTTTGGAGCGGGCGACGAGGCTCGAACTCGCTTACCGGCATCCCACAAACCGCCTTGCGGCGATTTGCGGGAACCCTGCCTCACCTCTGATCCAATGCGCCTTCGGCGCGGGTGGAGGCAGCGAGTTCTTTTCGGCTAACGAAAAAACAGGGCATCCAAACCGGATGTCCTGTTTCGATATGGAGCGGGCGACGAGGCTCGAACTCGCTTACCGGCATCCCACAAACCGCCTTGCGGCGATTTGCGGGAACCCTGCCTCACCTCTGATCCAATGCGCCTTCGGCGCGGGTGGAGGCAGCGAGTTCTTTTCGGCTAACGAAAAAACAGGGCATCCAAACCGGATGTCCTGTTTCGATATGGAGCGGGCGACGAGGCTCGAACTCGCTACCTCCACCTTGGCAAGGTGGCGCTCTACCAGATGAGCTACGCCCGCGGAACAAAAAGAATATTACCAGATGCTTTCCCGTTTGTCAAGACAGAATTCCAAATTTTCTCCAAAATCCGAAAGCGCCGCCTTGCAAATGGGGGAAAGCTATGATAAACTTTCTATCCGTATCTGTATTCTATCTGCAAGGAGACACGAACCATGCCAACGCTTCAGGACGAGATCGCCCGCCGCCGGACGTTTGCGATCATTTCGCACCCCGACGCCGGTAAAACCACACTGACGGAAAAATTCCTGCTCTACGGCGGCGCCATCGCGCAGGCGGGCGAGGTCAAGGGCAAGCGCGCCCGCGCCGCGACCTCCGACTGGATGGAGATCGAAAAGCAGCGCGGCATTTCGGTCACGTCGTCGGTCATGCAGTTCCAGCACGGCGGCTACTGCATCAACATCCTCGACACCCCTGGCCATCAGGACTTCTCGGAGGACACGTACCGCACGCTCATGGCCGCGGACAGCGCCGTCATGGTCATCGACGGCGCAAAGGGCGTCGAGCCGCAGACGCGCAAGCTCTTCAAGGTCTGCGCCCTGCGCAATATCCCCATCTTCACGTTCATCAACAAGATGGACCGCGAAACGCGCGACCCGCTCGAGCTCTGCGAGGAGGTCGAGCGCGAGCTCGGCATCGGCACGTATCCCGTGAACTGGCCCATCGGCTGCGGCAAGGAATTTTTCGGCGTGTACGACCGCGACAAGCATTGCATCCTGCACTTCACCGACGAAGGCCACGCAAAAAAGGCGGGCCTTACGGAGATCGAGCTGGACGACCCCGCGCTCGTCGAGCTGATCGGCCAGTCCCGCCGCGACACGCTCGCCGACGAGGTCGAGCTGCTCGGCGCGGGCCGCGACTTTGATCTGGACGCCGTGCGCGCCGGCAAGCTTTCCCCCGTGTTCTTCGGCAGCGCGCTGACGAATTTCGGCGTCGAACCGTTTTTGAACGCATTTTTAGAGATGACCACGCCGCCGCTGCCGCGCGTGAGCGACGCGGGCGAGGTGGACGTCTACTCCCCCGAATTCTCGGCCTTTGTTTTCAAAATTCAGGCCAACATGAACAAGGCCCACCGCGACCGCCTCGCCTTCATGCGCATCTGCTCGGGCAGGTTCGAGCGCGACACGGAGTATTTCCACGTCCAGTCGGGGCGCAAGATGCGCCTTTCCCAGCCGCAGACGATGATGGCCGCTGAGCGCGAGATCGTCGACGAGGCCTACGCGGGCGACATCATCGGCGTATTCGACCCCGGCATCTTCTCCATCGGCGACACGATCACCGTGCCGGGCAAAAAGTTCCGTTTCTCCGGCATCCCGACGTTCGAGCCGGAGCACTTTATGCTCGTCTCGCCCAAGGACACGATGAAGCGCAAGCAGTTCGTCAAGGGCGTGCAGCAGATCGCGCAGGAGGGCGCGATCCAGATCTTCAAGATCCCCGACAGCGGCTTTGAGGATGTGGTCGTCGGCGTGGTCGGCACGCTGCAATTCGACGTGTTCGAGTACCGCATGAAAAACGAGTACGGCGTCGACCTGCGCATGAGCGGACTGCCCTATGAGCACCTGCGGCTCATCCGCGAGTGCCCGTGCGACGTGAAGGATCTGCTGCTCTGCTCCGGCTCGCGCGTGCTCGAGGATTTCAAGGGCCGCCGGCTCATCGCCTTCGGCGGCGAGTGGAGCGTGGGCTTTCTCACCAAGCACAACGAGGGCCTTGTCCTCGACGACTGGCTCAGCGTATAACAGAAGACCGGCTCCGGCCGGCGGACAGATGGCGGCGCGTCAGGAACGCGCCGCCCGCGTCTTTTTGCGCTCGTGCAAAAAACGTCAGATCGACGAATCCGCACGCCGCCGTTTTCGCCGCCGATGCGCGGCGCTATCCGCGCAAAGCGGGTAAAGTTGTGTTTTATGCAGCGCACGGCGTTGACATAAAGCTGTGGAAAACCCTGTGGAAACTGTGAATAACTTTGTGACGACGGCGTTTTTCGCCGGTTGACGCGCATTTATGCCGTTCCGTTACCGGAACGGATACCGGTAGGAATACCGCAAAACGGCGCATGGTCTTGCAAAAAGGAAAAATCCGGCGCCGCCACTTGCTATTGTGGTCAAAAAATCGTATAATGTACTAACTCTTGTGTTTTGACCGCGAAACGCGAAATTTCGGCGAAATGGAGACAGCGCAATGGCAGAAGCGAAAAAGGCGAATTACGGCAACGAAAGCATCTCCTCCCTCAAGGGGGCGGACCGCGTGCGCAAGCGCCCGGGCGTCATCTTCGGCTCGGACGGGCTGGAGGGCTGCGAGCACGCCGTATTCGAGATCCTCTCCAACTCCATCGACGAGGCGCGCGAGGGGCACGGCAGGCTCATCACCGTCACGCGCTATCTCGACCACAGCATCGAGGTAGAGGACATGGGCCGCGGCTGCCCCGTGGACTACAACCCCAAGGAAAAGCGCTTCAACTGGGAGCTCGTCTACTGCGAGCTTTACGCCGGCGGCAAGTACAATAACCTCGACGGCGACAACTATGAATACTCCCTCGGCCTGAACGGTCTCGGCGCCTGCGCCACGCAGTACTCCTCGCGTTATATGGACGTGACCGTCTGGCGCGACGGCAGCAAATACTCCCTGCACTTCGAGCGCGGCGAGCCGACGGGCAAAAAGGGGCAGGAGCTTCAGATCGAGCCGACGGACCGCGGAAAGAAGACCGGCACGCGCACGCGCTGGCTGCCCGACCTCGACGTCTTCACCGACATCGACATCCCCGTCGACTACTATGTCGACACGCTCCGCCGTCAGGCCGTCGTCAACGCGGGCGTGACGTTCCGGCTCAGAACCGAGGTGCTGCCGAACCGCTTTGAAATGCAGGACTTCCTCTACGAAAACGGCATCATCGACTATGTTGCCGAGCTGGCGGGCGACAGCGCCCTCACCGCTCCCGTCTTCTGGGAGGCCGAGCGGCGCGGACGCGACCGCGAGGATAAGCCGGACTACAAGGTCAGGCTCTCCTGCGCGTGCTGCTTTTCCAATAAAGTGCAGCGCATCGAGCACTATCACAACTCCTCGTGGCTCGAGCACGGCGGCAGCCCCGAAAAGGCGGCGAAGACCGCCTTTGTCTACGCCATCGACAAATACCTCAAGGACAACAACAAATATCAGAAAAGCGAGGGGCGCATCGCCTGGCAGGACGTGGAGGACTGTCTGATCCTCGTATCGAACAACTTCTCCACGCAGACGAGCTACGAAAACCAGACGAAGAAGGCCATCACGAACAAATTCGTGCAGGACGCGATGACGGAGTTCCTCAAAGACCGCCTGTCGACCTACTTCATCGAAAACCGCGTCGACGCGCTCAAGATCGCCGAGCAGGTGCTCATCAACAAAAGGAGCCGCGAGAGCGCGGAAAAGCAGCGCCTGAACATCAAAAAGAAGCTCTCCGGCAGCATCGACATCTCCAACCGCGTGGAAAAGTTCGTCGACTGCCGCACGCGCGACGTTTCCCGCCGCGAGATCTACATCGTCGAGGGCGACAGCGCCCTCGGCAGCGTCAAGCTCTCGCGCGACAGCGAGTTTCAGGGCATCATGCCCGTGCGCGGCAAAATTCTGAACTGCCTGAAGGCCGACTATCCGCGCATCTTCAAAAGCGAGATCATCACCGATCTTTTGAAGGTCCTCGGCTGCGGCGTCGAGGTGCCCGGCAAGTTCGTCAAGGACTTGAACGCCTTCGATATAAACAACCTCCGCTGGAGCAAGGTCGTGCTCTGCACCGATGCGGACTACGACGGCTACCAGATCCGCACGCTCATCCTCACGATGATCTACCGCCTCTGCCCCACGCTCATCCGCGAGGGCTACGTCTACATCGCCGAGACGCCGCTCTTCGAGATCACCTGCGGGGAAAAGACATGGTTCGCCTACACGGACAAGGAGAAAAACGACATCACGGCAGGCCTTGCGGGCAAGCGCTGCAAGGTGGAGCGCTCGAAGGGTCTCGGCGAGAACGACCCCGAGATGATGTGGCTCACCACGATGAACCCCGAAACGCGCCGTCTCATCAAGGTCATGCCCGCGGACGCGGAGGAGACCGCGCGCGTTTTCGACCTGCTGCTGGGCGACAATCTGCAGGGCCGCAAGGAGCACATCGCCGAAAACGGCTACAAATACCTTGAAATGATCGACGTATCGTAAGCTTTACTTTCAGAAAGGGGATAATTCAATGGAAGGCATCCTGCTTCACGTTTCCTATCGCGGCGAAAAGGCCAGAGCCTTTGCAGACGAAATGCAGCAAAGCGGCCTGCGCGCCGCCGTGCTCGCCGAGGACGGCTGCATGCAGTACGACTACTATCTCCCGCTTGCTGGGGAAAACTGCGTGCTGCTGATCGAGCACTGGCGCGATCAGGCGGCGCTCGACAGGCACTCTGCCGGCGAGCCGATGGCGCGCCTCAAGGCGCTCAAGGCGCAATACGGTCTTGAGACCGCCGTCGCGCGCTTCGCGTAAGCAAGCAGCAAGGGGCGGAGCATCCAGCCGGATGCTTCGCCCCTTTTTTATACCTCCGCACTCTCGCCGCCCGGCGCGCCGAGCGCGGCCAGCGCCGTCTCCTCCCGCTTTGCAACGCGCAGCGCGCCGTTTTCCAGCGTCAGCTCCGCCGTGTCGCCGCGCCGGAGCGCGCCGGTAAGCAGCTGCTCGGCAAGGCTGTCCTCCACCTCGCTCCGGATGAGCCGCCGCAGCGGACGCGCGCCATAGGCGGGGTCAAGGCCCCGCGCGGCCAGCTCCCGCACCGCCGCATCGTCGGCGGTGAGCGTCACGCCCAGCGCCGCCATGCGCTGCGCGGTCTTATCGAGCAGCTGCCGCGCGATGAGCGCCATGTCCTCCCCGCTCAGGCGGCGGAAGACGATCGTCTCGTCCACGCGGTTCAGAAATTCCGGCCGGAACGTGCGCTTGAGCTCCGCCGTCACCGCCTCCCTGACCGCCGCGAACTGCTCCTCGCCGTCCTCCGCGCTCTTCGGTGCGAAGCCCAGCCGCGCCCCGCTCGCCGTGATGCTCTGCGCGCCGACGTTCGAGGTCATCACCACCAGCGTGTTTCTGAAGTCCGCGCGCCGCCCCTGTGAATCGGTCACCACGCCGTCCTCCAGGATCTGCAGCAGCAGGTTCCACACGTCCTCGTGCGCCTTTTCGATCTCGTCGAAAAGCACGACGCAGTACGGCTTGCGCCGCACCTTTTCCGTCAGCTGTCCGCCCTCGTCGAAGCCGACGTAGCCCGGCGGCGCGCCGATGAGCCGCGAGACCGCGTGCTTTTCCATATATTCGCTCATGTCGATGCGCACGATGGCGTCTTCGCTGCCGAACACGCTCTCGGCGAGCGCGCGGCACAGCTCCGTCTTCCCGACGCCCGTGGGACCGAGGAAGAGGAACGAGCCGACGGGCCGCTTCGGGTCCTTCACGCCCACGCGCCCGCGCCGCACCGCGCGGGCGACCGCGCGCACCGCCTCGTCCTGCCCCGCCATGCGCGCGTGCAGCAGCGTCTCGAGCGACAGCAGCCGCTCGCTCTCGCTTTCGCTCAGGCGTGTGACGGGGATGCCCGTCCAGTCCGAAAGCACGGCGGCCACATCCTCCGCCGTCACGATCGTCCCGCCGCCGTGCGATGCCATGCGCACGCGCGAGGCCGCCTCGTCCATCAGGTCGATGGCCTTGTCGGGCAGGTACCGCTCAGTAAGATAGCGCTGCGACAGCGCGACAGCGGCCTCGAGCGCGCCGTCGTCAAAGGTCAGGCGGTGGTGCTCCTCGTACTTTGGCCGCAGTCCGTGCAAAATGGCGATCGTCTGCTCGCGCGTCGGCTCGCCCACCTGCACGCTTTGAAAGCGCCGCTCGAGCGCGGCGTCCTTTTCGATATACTTATGATATTCCGCAAGCGTCGTCGCGCCGATGACGCGGATCTCTCCGCGTCCGAGCGCGGGCTTCAGGATGTTCGCCGCGTCCACCGCGCCCTCGGCGCTGCCCGCGCCGACGACGGTGTGCAGCTCGTCGATAAAGAGGATGATGCGCCCGTCGCGCCGCACCTCGTCGAGCACCGCGCGCACGCGCTCTTCAAATTCGCCGCGGTATTTCGTCCCCGCCACCATGCCCGCAAGGTCGAGCGACAGCACGCGCTTGTCGAGCAGCTCGTCCGGCACGTCCGCCTCGGCGATCCGTTCGGCAAGCCCCTCGGCCACCGCCGTCTTGCCGACGCCCGGCTCGCCGATGAGCACGGGGTTATTCTTCGTGCGGCGCGTCAGAATGCGGATCGTGCGCTTAAGCTCCTGCTCCCGCCCGATCACGGGGTCGAGCCGTCCCATGCGCGCCATCGCTGTGAGATCGCGCGTAAATTCAGCCAAAAGCTTTCCTCTGCCGCCCTCGCCGCGCGCGATGCGGTTCTCCGCCGGCATCGTCCGGCGCGCGCCCTCGTTCATGCGGCGCATCGTGTCGCCGTACAGCCGCCGCACGTCCACATCCGCGCGCGCAAGCAGCCGCACGGCCATGTTGCCGCCGTCACGCAGCATCCCCAGCAGCAGGTGCCCCGCCTCGATCTCGCCGCTGCCGCCGCGCGCGGCCTCGCCGACCGCCAGCTCCACCGCGCAGCGCGCGTGGGGCGACAGCCCCTGCACGGGGGCCAGCTCCGCCATTCCCTGTCCCAGCTCGCGCGTCACGAGCGCGCGCATCGTCTCCTCGTCCACGCCCGCGTCCTGCAGGGCGCGCCCCGCCGCGCCATGATCCTCGCGCAGCATCGCCAGCAGCAGATGCTCGCAGCCGACGTAGCCGTGTCCCAGCTCGCCCGCCGTTTCCTGCGCGCCGCGCAGCACGCGCTCCGCGCCCGCGCTGAAGCGTCTGTCATTCATGCGTCTCTCCCCCTCGCTCTTTGCATTCGTGCCCTCATTTTTTCCCGCTTGTGCACAAAATAAACCCCGAACGGCGCGTGGAAAATTCAAAAATTTCCTGCGCTCTTGCTCTTGCATTTTTGCTTTGTCATGCTATAATATCCCCATCAACTCTTATGGAGGTACTTAACTATGGCTTATCAGATCGGTTCTGCCTGCGTCAGCTGCGGTGCTTGCGCAGACGCCTGCCCCGTCGGTGCGATCTCCCAGGGCGACTCCCAGTATCAGATCGACGCGAACGCCTGCCTCGATTGCGGCTCCTGCGCTGATACCTGCCCCAACGGCGCCATCTCCCAGGGCTAAGGCTACAGAAGAAAATAAGGACGCGCTTTTCGCGCGTCCTTATTTTTATCCCATCTCACCGTCAGGAGCGTCCCTATGGAGAAAAAAGACCGCCTGTGGCCGAACGGCCCCTGTTTTTATTACGATACCGGCCTCTTCCCGCCCGGAACGGACAGCTTTGTCCTCGCCTGCTTCGCCCGCCCCGCGCACGGCGACACGGTCTGCGACCTCGGCAGCGGCACGGGGCTGCTCGGCGCGCTGCTGCTCGCGCGCGACGACACGCTGACGCTTGAGAACGTCGAGCTTTCCGCCCCCGCCATGGCGCTTGCGCGAAAGACGTTTGCAGAAAACGGCTGGACGGACAGGGCCGCCTTTCACGAAGGCGATCTGCGCGACGTCTCCGTCCTCCCGAGAGCCGGCAGCGTCGATTATGTGATCTCGAACCCGCCGTATTTCCCCTCCGGCAGCGGCGCGAGCGCCAGAGGCGAAGCCCGCCGCATGGCGCGCGAGGAAAGCGGCTGCACCCTTGCCGATGTCTGCGCCGCGGCAAGGCGCGTGCTCCGCTGGGGCGGGCGCTTTGCCCTCGTCCACCGCGCCGAGCGGCTCACCGATGTGCTCTGCGCCCTGCGCGAGCACGGCATCGAGCCGAAGCGTCTGCGCTTTCTTGTAAAGTCTCCGGACGCCGCCCCCTCGCTCCTTTTCGTCGAGGGAAAGCGCGGCGGCAAAAGCGGCCTCGTGATCGAGCCGCCGCTCCTCCCCGGCTCGCCGGAGTGGGCGCGCGTATATTTCCGCGAATAATGCGTTGCGGG
>CAKTLG010000023.1 GCA_934572465.1 uncultured Oscillospiraceae bacterium | reverse complement strand
CACAGCGAGTGCGTGATGCCCTCGAGCGCGTCCTGAATGGGGTGGGCAAAGTCGTACATCGGGTAGATGCACCACTTATCGCCCTGGCGGTGATGGTGCATATAGCGGATGCGGTAGATGACGGGGTCGCGCATATTGAAGTTGCCGCTCGCCAAGTCGATCTTCGCGCGCAGCGTGCGGCTGCCCTCGGGGAACTCGCCGTTTTTCATGCGCTCAAAGAGATCGAGGTTCTCCTCCACGTCGCGGTCGCGGTACGGAGAGACAGCGGGCTTGCCGATATCGCCGCGGTACTCCTTCGCCTGCTCGGGCGTCAGGTCGCAGACGTAGGCAAGGCCCTTTTTGATGAGCTCGACGGCGTACTCGTAGTCTTTTTCAAAATAGTCGCTGCCGTAGAAGAAGCGGTCGCCCCAGTCGAAGCCCAGCCAGTGGATGTCCTCTTTGATGGCGTCGACGAATTCGACGTCCTCCTTCGTGGGGTTCGTGTCGTCCATGCGCAGGTTGCAGAGGCCGCCGAAGCGCTCGGCGGTGCCGAAGTCGATGGTCAGCGCCTTGCAGTGACCGATGTGCAGATAGCCGTTCGGCTCAGGCGGAAAACGGGTGTGGACCTGCTGGCCCTGGAAGCGTCCACCCTCCGCGATGTCTTCTTCGATGAAGGCGTCGATAAAATTTTTGCTGCTCTCGCTTTCAGCGGCGGCAGTTTTGACTTCCTCAGCCATTTTGATCCATCCTTTCTTCGCGCCCGCCGTGCGGCGGACAAAAATAATGTTTAATTATACCGCGCTTTGGCGGTTATTGCAAGTCTGATTTCGTCTCTGCCCCGCCGCCGGCGCAAAGCGCGGCCAGCTCGTCCCGATCCATCAGCAGACCAAGCACCTCCATGAGCGCGTTCGCGCTCATGCGCTCGGGAAGCGCGAGCCTTCTGCAAAGGGCCCTGCGCCTTTCCGCGCTGTTCTCTCCGACGAGGCCGAGATCCAGCATATCCGCCTTTGTGATGGCGTTTTCCCGAACGCCGCTCCGCTCGTCGATCGTCGCGCCCGCGCGGCGGAGGGCGTCCAGCAGCACCTCCGGCCTCATGCCCTCGACGCCGAGCTTGCCCTCCTTGCCGCCCTTGCGTTTGCGCCTTTCCTTGCCGCAGATATCCGGCACGTAGGCTTGCAGCACGCGGCCGTCGGGAATGCTGCCCTTCAGGCGGCCGCGGATCATAAAGCCCGCGCCGTCGGGGTCTGTAAGGAGGATGATGCCCCGCTCTCTGGCAAGCCGGCGCAAAAGCGCCTGCTTTTCCCTGTCGTTGAAGATGGCGAAGCCGCCAAGCTCCACGATGACCGCGTCTACGACCTGCGAGAGTGCATTTTTGTCATACCGTCCCTCAACGACGATCACTTCCCTGATCTTCGGCTTCGTCATGCTCACTTCCTCTGCGCCAGCTGCATCAGCAGCAGCTTCAGCTCGCCCTCGCTGTCGATGCCCTTCTCGCTCTTCATGCGCTTATCGAGCTTCTGGCACATGAGAAGGCTATCGCTGCACCACTCCCCCGTCGTCTTGCGCGCCGCGTCGAGCAGCAGCCGCGCGGGATAGTCGGAGCGCATCCCCCACAGCTCCATGAGCCAGAGCTTGTCCTTGCCGTTGTCGAGCGCGATGCGCGCGGTGTAGATGCGCCGCAGCTCCTTGCTGATGACCGAGAGGATGACGAACGGCTCCTCCTGCTTTTTGAGAAGCTGCCCCAAAAGCTCCGATGCGCGGCCGTAATCCCCCCTCGTGATGGCGTTTGTCATGTCGAACACCACCGCGTCCAGCACGGGATCGGCCACGGCGTTGATGTCGTCGATCGTGACGCTTTTCCCCTTGGCGTAAGCGCCGACCTTTTCGATCTCTGGCACAAGGCCGGTCATCAGCGCGCCGCAGGTGAAGATCAGGTGCTCCGCCGTCTGCGCGTCGATGCCCTTGCCCAGCGCGCGGAAGCGCCGCGTGATCCAGTTGATGAGATCGCTGCGCTCCTGCGTTTCGAACTTGACGCTCTGCGCGATGCCGTCCAGCGCCTGGCAGAGCTTTTTATAGGTCTTGTTCGGCTTATACTCGACAAGGTCGTACACGAATACAAGGCAGCAGTACGGCGGAAAGTCGCTGAGCAGCGCGATGAGCGCCGTTCGCTGCTCCTCGGAGAGCTTGAAAAGGTCGCAATCCGCCACGACCACGAGCGTGCGCTCCGCCATCATCGGCATCGCCTCGACCGCCTCGTTCAGCTCCTGCACCGTCAGCGATTTCCCGTTCAGGCGATGGTAGTTGAACTCCTCAAAGCCGGCGGGAACGAGCTTTTTCCTGATCTCGCCCAAGTAGTATTCGCGCAGATAGCTCTCCTCGCCGTAAAAAATGTAGACCTGCCCGATGTCTCCTGCGCTCAGGTCGCTTTTCAATTTCTGATAGCCCTTGTTGGGCGTTTTCCTCTCTGCCATGCGTTTCCCTCAGTTCACTGTGATCAGAATATTGCCCTGCATATCCGTGCGGTAGATCGTCATGCCCGCTTCCGCAAGGCGCAGCATCGTCTCCTCGGTCGGATGTCCGTAGCTGTTGTCGCCCACGCTGATAACGCCGACCTCCGGCGTCACCGACTCGAGCAGCGTCGTGCCGGTGGAATATTTCGAGCCGTGGTGCCCGACGAGCAGCACCTCGATGTCCGGCAGCGCATAGGTCTCGACGAGCCTTGTCTCGGTCTTCGCGTCCATGTCGCCGGTGATGAGCGTGTCGAATTCGCCGAGCGAGCACAGGACGGTCAGTCCCAGCTCGTTGGCGCCCTTGTCGCCGAGCGGCGGATAAATGGTCATCGTCGACGCGCCGTTCGCAACGTCCGTCACGTCGGTGACGTAGTGTATTTCCACGCCGTAGCGATCAGCAAGCGCCTCGACCTCCGCGCGGTCGCCCTCGCCCGCGTCGATATCGGCGAGGTAAATGGTCTCGGCGTCCATGCGCGCAAAGAGCGCGGCAAGGCCGTTGGCGTGATCCTCATGATAGTGCGTCAGCACCACGGCGTCAAGCGACGCGCCTGCCGAGCGCAGATAGTCCGCCGCGATCGCGCCGGCGTCGATGTAGGAATTTTTGCTGCCGCAGTCCACGAGCACCGCATGGCCTTCGGAAATGAGCAGCACGCTCTCTCCCTGCCCCACGTTGAGCGCGACGACGTTCAGCCCGCCCTGCTCATAGTGCAGGGCGTTGACCTTTGCCGCGGCGAACAGCGACACAAATGTCAGCCCCAGCGCGGCCCACCAGCGGTATCTGCCGCTCCTGCAAAGCGCGCAGACGGCAAAGATCGCGTATACATACGCGAGCCACGCGACGGAAAACGCGGTGTTGAAATAGATGGCGTGGAACGGCAGCTGCTCCAAAAGCCCCGCGATAAAGAGCACCGCACGGATGCCGAGCGTCGGCAGAAACGCGCACGCCGCGCCGATCGGCGGCACGACCGCCGCGAGCAGCACCGACAAAAGCCCAAGCGCGAAAACGACGCTCACGAGCCAGAGACACAGGAGATTGCTCAGCAGCGACACGATGGAAAGCGTGCCGAAGTAGTAGCACGCGAGCGGCGTGGAGAACACCATTGCGCCAAGCGTCGTCGAAAACGACAACGCCGCTGCGCGCACGAGCTTATGCCTGCCATGGACGAGCCCTGTGAGCTTCGGCGTGAGCCAGATGATGCCCAGCACCGCGGAAAACGATAGCTGCAGGCTGATGCTCGCGATGGCGAAGGGATTTTTGAGCAGGATGAGCAGCAGCGCGAACGAAAGCGACGTCGGCGGGTCGTTGTCGCGCCCCAGAAGCGGCGCGAGCAGCCCCATCGAGAGCATGATGCACGCGCGCAGGATGCTCGGCGTCAGTCCCGTGACAAAGGCGTAGAGGAAAAGGAGCGGGATGGTCACGGCGCAGCGCAGCTTTTTCCGTCTATCGCCCATGAGCGCACCGATAAGCACGGCCAGAAAGCAGCAGTGCAGACCCGAGACCGCCATGATGTGCGAAAGTCCGACCTCGGCGAGATCGCTCGCGTCCTCCTCGTCGAGATATTTCTTGTCGCCCAGCAGCAGCGCGCGCAGAAAAGCACCCTCGCGCTCGCCGTAGCTGCGCTCGATGGTCTCGCCGAGCGTTCTTGCGATGCGCTGCGGTAGATATTTGAGCGCGCCCGTGTTCGCGGTCTCGTAGACCGGCTCGCCGCGCTGGTAGAGCAGGATATAAACGCCCTTGGCCGTGAAATTGCGCAGGTGCAGTCCCTTCCCCGTCGGGTCGGTCGCACTGTTGAACAGCGCCTCCGCCGTCACATGCGCGCCGGGGGCAAGGTCTAAAAGCGCCCTGTCGCCATAGTAGACGGCCTTCCCCGGCAGGCCGCGGTCCAGGATCTTCACCGTCACCTTCGCACCGTAGCTCGTTTCCTCGGCGTAGCCCAAAAGCTCGGCCGTCACCGTCTCCTGCGTGCCGAGCAGCGCGTCGTTCGGCGCTTTGACAAGGTGCGCGTAGAGCGCGTTGTACCCGAACGCAAGGCACAGCCCCAGCGCGCAGAGAAACGCGCGCTTCGCCCAGTCCCCGCGCTTGCTCGCGCAGCCGCAGAGTCCCATGACGATTGCCGCCGCGCCGAGCACGGCGCAGAGGATGAGCGCCCACTGTTCAGCCAGCAGATACTGCGCGAGCGCAATGCCCGCAGCGAACGCGGCGCAGAAGATCGCCAGCACCCTCATCGGCGCGCGGGGTCGTCCGTCAGCCCGAGCAGATAGTCGGTGCTGACGCGGTAATAATCGGCGAGCTTGATGACGGCCCACACGGGGATCTCCCGCTCGCCCTTTTCATATCGCCAATAAACGTTGCGATTCAGATTGAGATATCCGGCGATCTCGATCTGTGTCTTATCATTGTCAACTCGAAGGTCTTCCAGCCGCTGGAAATACATGAAATCACCTCGGATTCATGCTACCATTCGGTAACATTTCCGAGAGAATCTTCACCCATACGGCTTCACATTATGCATGTAAGCATACAACAATTCCTGCCATTTGGCAAGGAAGAAAATGCCGCCTGCGGTCGGCAGCGGCAAAAGGGGGCTATTCTCTTTCACAAAAGAGAATAGCCCCCTTTAAATCCCCCAAGAGAAAGGTTTTGATTGTCAGCCTCAAGCGCGAAACAGCTTCCATGCCTCCGGAGTGAGAGTGCCTGCCAGACATTCTATCCAAACGACTCGACTTACTTGTATCCTCGCTGCCGCTCCCTCATCTAAACGAAAGTCTGGTGGAATCCATCATCCCCGCAAACATTCCCATAGAAGAAAATTGATAAAGGGAAACGTATTGCAGGCAGAGCGGCAGCGGGTAGTAGAAGCAAACCAAGTCGTTTAGATAAAAAACAGCAGGCACTTTCGTCCGACAAGCGCCGCTCTTCTTCAAGCTGCAGACCCGCAATGCTGGGGGTCGAGGGGGACTCCCCTTGCCTTTCTCTGGGGATTTCAAAAGGGGTATTCTCTTCGGAAAGAGAATACCCCTTTTGTCAGGCAGCAGCGGCACGCGCTGCACCATCATCCCGCGCGAAGCGCGGAGAAATTTTCCCCCTTGCAGCCCGCAGGGCTGCCGCGCTCTCTTAGCCCGGAGGCCACGTCATATCGCGGCCGGCGAGAACATGAAAATGCAGATGCGGCACGCTCTGCCCCGCCTGCTCGCCGATGTTGGACACGACGCGGTAGCTCTCGATGCCCTTCTCCTTCGTGAGCTTGGCGATGACCTCAAAGATGTGCGCGACAACGGCGCTGTTGCGGCGCGTCACCTCGGAGACCGACGCCATATGCACCTTCGGGATCACAAGGAAGTGCACCGGCGCCTGCGGCGCGATGTCGTTGAAGGCGTAGCAGAGCTCGTCCTCATAGACCTTGCTCGAGGGGATGTCGCCTTTGATGATCTTGCAAAAAAGGCAGGAATCGTCGTATTTCAAAACGTCAGACATGGGTTCCGCTCCTTTCTATCGTAATGCAATATTGCTTTACACGAACTGATTTCTCTCGGCATCGTAGCTGTAGCCGATGCCGGCAAGCGATGCTTCGATGCTCTCGCGCGCAACATCCAGATCGTCGCAGAGCGCATCGAGCGAATCGTAAAAATCGCGCAGCTTCATATTCACGGCGCTCAAAAGCATCGCCGGATCCTTTGGTAACGCCGCCATCAGCCGAGCTTGCTCAGGATGAGATCGTCCACCGCCGCGAGCGCGTCGTCGACCTTGCTCACCTCGGTGCCGCCGCCCATGGCGCTGTCCGGCTTGCCGCCGCCCTTGCCGCCGCAGATAGGCGCGATGGCCTTGATGATATCGCCGGCCTTGATGCCGCTTGCGACCGCTTCCTTGCCGCACACAGCCAGCAGCGTCACCTTGCCGTCGTTGACGGAGGCGAGCACGCCGACGATCTTGGGCTCCTTGTCGCGCAGGAAGTCGCCGAGCTTGCGCAGGGCGTTTGCATCCATGCCGTCGCGCTGGGCGGTGACGAGCTTCAGGCCCTTCACCTCCTTGGCGGAGGTCAGGAAGGAGCGCGCCTCGCCGAGGGAAGCCTGCTCCTTGAACTTTTCAAGCTGGCTTCTGATCTCCTTCATCTCGCTGAGCATACCGCCGATGCGGCTCTCCAGCTCGTTCGACGTGGTCTTGAGGAGCTGCGCCGCGCGGAGGAGCTTCTCCTGCCCGCTTCTGAGCTCCTCGAGCGTCTGCCTGCCGGTGATGGCCTCGATGCGGCGCACGCCGGAGGCGACGCTGCCCTCGCTCTTGATGCGGAAAAGGCCGACCTTGGCGGTATTGTCAAGGTGCGTACCGCCGCAGAACTCCATGGACACATCGCCCATCTCGACCACGCGGACGACGTCGCCGTACTTTTCGCCGAACATGGCGATGGCGCCCTTCTTCTTCGCCTCCTCGATCGGCAGCACCTCGGTCACAACGGGGATGCCGCGCAGGATCGCGTCGTTGACGAACGTATCGACCGCGAGCAGCTGCTCGGGCGTGATGGACTCAAAATGCGTGAAGTCGAAGCGCAGACGGTCCGGCTCAACAAGAGAACCGGCCTGATGCACGTGGTCGCCGAGCACCGCCTTGAGCGCGGCGTCGAGCAGGTGCGTGGCGGTGTGGCCGCGGCGGATCGCCATGCGGCGCTCCGCGTCGATGGACGCCGTCACCGTGCCGCCGAGCTGGAAGCTGCCGGAAACGACCTTGCCGGTGTGCATGAACTTGCCGCCCTTATTCTTCTGAACGTCCGTGACCTCAAACACGGCCTCGCCGCAGCGGATGACGCCCGTGTCGCCGATCTGGCCGCCCATTTCGGCGTAGAACGGCGTCTTGTCGAGCACAACGATGCCCTCCACGCCGCTCATCATGGCCTCGGCCTGCTCGCCCTCGACCACCAGCGCGACGATCTTCGCATCGTCGATGGAATCGTGGTCGTAGCCGACAAATTCCGTGGACGGGATGTCCTTGCCGAACTCAACGCCCGCCCAGCCGAGGTCGCCGAGCGCCTTGCGCGCTTCGCGGGCGCGGGTCTTCTGCTCCTGCATCTCGCGGTCAAAGGCCTTGCGGTCGAGCGTCATGCCCTCGTCCTCGACCATCTCGACCGTCAGGTCGATGGGGAAGCCGTAGGTATCGTACAGCTTGAACGCGTCCGCGCCGGAGAAGACGGTCTCGCCCTTTTCCTTGTGCTCGTTCAGAAGCTCGGTGAAGATCCTCATGCCGCCGTCGATGGTCTTGGCAAAGTTCTCCTCCTCGGTGCGGATGACCTTGGTGATATATGCCTGACGCTCGCGCAGCTCGGGATAGTGGCCCTCGTTCTCGTGTACGACCGTGTCCACGACCTCATAGAGAAACGGACGGTCGACGCCGAGGAGCTTGCCGTGGCGGGCCGCTCTTCTCAGCAGACGGCGCAGCACGTAGCCGCGGCCCTCGTTGCTGGGCAGCACGCCGTCGCAGATCATGAAGGAGGCCGAGCGGATGTGGTCGGTGATAACGCGCAGGGACACGTCCTTCTCGCGGCTCTGGCCGTAGCTCGCGCCGGTGATCTCGGTGACCTTGTTCGTGATATTCATCACGGTGTCGACGTCGAACAGCGAATCAACGTCCTGGCACACGACGGCAAGGCGCTCAAGGCCCATGCCGGTGTCGATGTTCTTCTGCTTGAGCTCAGTGTAGTGGTTCTGGCCGTCGTTGTCGAACTGGGAGAAGACGATGTTCCAGACCTCCATATAGCGGTCGCAGTCGCAGCCGACGGTGCAGCCGGGCTTGCCGCAGCCGTACTGCTCGCCGCGGTCGTAGTAGATCTCGGAGCAGGGGCCGCAGGGACCCGAGCCGTGCTCCCAGAAGTTGTCCTCCTTGCCGAACTTGAAGATGCGGTCGGCGGGAATGCCGATCTCCTCGTTCCAGATGCGGAACGCCTCGTCGTCGGCGGGCGTGGTCTCGTTGCCCTCGAAGACGGAGGGATACAGGCGGTCGGGATCAAGGCCGACCCACTCAGGACTCGTCAGGAACTCCCATGCCCAGTGGATGGCGTCCTTTTTGAAGTAGTCGCCGAACGAGAAGTTGCCGAGCATCTCAAAGTACGTGCCGTGGCGCGCGGTGTGGCCGATGTTTTCGATGTCGCCGGTGCGGATACACTTCTGGCAGGTGGTCACGCGATGGCGCGGCGGCTCCTGCTCGCCGGTGAAGAACGGCTTCATCGGCGCCATGCCGGAGTTGATGAGCAGCAGCGACGCGTCGTTCTGCGGGATCAGGGAAAAGCTGGGCAGGCGCAGGTGGCCTTTGGTCTCAAAAAAGTGCAGGAACATTTCCCGCAGCTCGTTGAGGCCGTAATACTTGGGCTGAGACATGGTTTCGTTTCTCCTTTTATCGTAAAATTTACCGTTTTTCGTTTTGGGTCTTCAGGTATGCGCTCAGGTCTGCAAGCTCGCGCTCTAGGTTTTTATAGAACTGCGTGACGTGCCAGCCGTCGCAGAGCGCATGGTTGATGAAAAGCGACATCGGCAGCATCATGCGGCCGCTTTCCTCGCGGTATTTTCCCCAGGCGAAGCGGGGGTTGCTGTCGTCCGCGCCGCCGGCCGGCTCCTGGATCTGCGTGTAATAGAGCCACGGCACGCAGGAAACAAAGAAATTCGCCAGCACGTCGCCATCCTCGGTGAGCGTGCCGCGCGCAAGCGTCTCTTTCTGGCAGCGCCTGCCCTCGGCGACGAATTTTTCGTAAGACGAAAGGTCGTCCTCCAGCAGACAGTAGACGTAAACGCCCGTGCCGTCCGGCTTCATCACGGTGTAGGACGGGTCGCAGTGGTCATACTCGACGACCTGCCCGTCGGGAAGGAGCCGCCGCCGCAGCTCGGGCACGGCGTTCGCCGCGCGCATCACCGCATAGAGATAGCTCAAAAAGAACGGCCTGCCGCTGAGAGAATCGAGCAGGTCGGTGATGTCCACCGGCACGGTTATGCCCGCCCACGGGTCGCGCATCGAGCGGAAGTAAGCAAACTGCCCGCTCCGCGGATCGGCGCTCATGTCAATGATCCTTCTTGCCATCATTTCCTCCTTACATCCAGGCCGATCAGCTCCATATCCGTATCGAACGCGATGCGGAAGATGACGACCTTCGAGCCGTACTTTGCGCGGAGCACGGCGATGCCGTGCGGCTCCATGTCCTTTTTTGTCACGCCTGTGGCCATGGAATCCGTCACCTTTTTGTAGGCGTCCAGTCCGTCGGTCGCATCGTCCATCATTTTTTCAATGGCCGCCGCGCTCGTCTGGCCGCGCACATCCTCGCGCAGCATATCATAGACCGCGTCATAGCTGCCGTCGACCAGCTTTGCCATGACCTTGAGCCCCGCATCCACGACCTCGTCCTCGTCCATGCCGTCCGGCAGCTTGCTGCCGCAGCCGCTGAGCGCCAGCGAGAGCAGCAGCGTGAGCGCCAGCAGCAGGCATATCCTTCGTTTCATAGGCGATCCTCCAAAAAAAGAAAGCCCCCGTCCCATCATAGGGGCGAAGACTTGACACTTCACGGTACCACCCTAATTATCCCTTCTCCATCGGAAGGGCATCTTAGCCGTCCGGTAACGGGGACGAAACGTTCCGCTCCTCGCGGACTGCTCCAAAGCGGCTGCTGCGCACCGGTCGCCGAGGGCTTGCACCGTTCCCCTCTCGCTTTCAGGCCCGTTTGCGGAGCTGACTTTTTCATCGCGTTTATCGTGGGATATTATAACCCAAATTTGATTTTTGTCAAGCATCGCTTGCGTTCCGGCGAAAAATGGCATATACTGCTCTCGTTTGAATGAAAAGGGGGCCTTTTGCCATGGATCGTTCCCGCTCCGGCTACGTCTATATCGTACTCTGCGCCGTGATCTTCAGCACGATGGAGGTCATGCTCAAAACCGTGCACGGCGTATTCGCGCCCATGCAGATCACCTGCCTGCGCTTCCTCGCCGGAGGTCTTCTGCTCATCCCCTTTGCCGCGCGCTCGATAAAGCGGAAGAATGCCGCGCTCACGCGCGGAGATATCGGCTTTTTCGCCGTTTCCGGCTTTCTGTGCGTCGTCATCGCCATGTCGCTCTATCAGATGTCCGTGACATATACGCGCGCGTCCGTCGTGGCGGTCATCTTTTCCTGCAACCCCATCTTCGTCACGGTATTCGCGCACCTTTTTCTGCACGAGGAGATCCACCGCAATCACATCGCCGCGCTCATTCTTGAGCTTTTGGCGGCGCTCATCATCATCGACCCCATCCATGCATCGCTCGACCCCACGGGTGCAGTGCTCGCCATCCTTGCCGCCGTGGTGTTCGCGCTCTACAGCGTGTTCGGCAAAAAGCGCACGCCGCGCTTCGGCGGCATCGCCGTCACGTGTCTGAGCTTTCTTTTCGGCGCATCGGAGCTGCTGGTGCTGCTGCTTTTCGGCCGCACGGCTGCCGGCGCGGCATTCTACGGCGCGATCGGCCTCGGCATCTTTGCCGATGTGCCTCTCTTTGAAAACATCCCCGCCTCCGCCCTGCCGGCGCTCCTTTATATCTGCGTGGTCGTTTCCGCCGGCGGCTTCGTCTGCCATATGACGGCCATGGAGAAAACATCCGCGCAGGAGGCGTCGCTCATTTTCTTCCTGAAGCCCATTCTGGCGCCCATCTTCGCGCGCATCTTCCTCAAGGAAGACATCCCCTTCAACATGATCCTCGGCATCCTCTGCTTCCTTGCAGGCTCGCTCTGCGGGATCCTGCCTGGCATTCTTGCCCAGCGCCGTGCGCTGAAGGCGCAGAAATAACGCGCCGCACAGCAAAGGAGGCGTTCTCTCACGTAAGAGAACGCCTCCTTTTTCTTACAGCCACGCTTCAAAATAGTACCACTTGTCCCGGATCTTCCTCGTCATGCCGTGGTTGTCGCCCTCGGCGCGCCACGTCCAGCAGTTCTCGCCGTCCGGCACGAGCGTGACCTCCGCGCTCTGAAAGCCGCGCGGCTCATCATCGGGCGAATAGTAACAGCCGTAATACTGGCGGCCATACAGAAGCGACGGGCCGAAGCTGAATTCGCCGATGGGATGCTCACCGTACTGTCCCCAACAGTTGTAGTACTTAACGCCAATGCCGCCGGGATAGCCGCCGGACATATCTGTGCCGAGTGATCCCTCCAGCATCTCTGCGTTTTTCGCCACGAACCGGCTCACCCGCTGCTCGGGCGACATCCAGTACCCGAGCAGCACGAGGATGGCCGCGGCCCATGCGATCAAAGAAATGACGCGTTTTGTTTTTTTGATGTCCTTCATGCCGCTTTCCTTTCTCAGTCCGCCTCGTAGCCGAGATAGGTCTCAAATACGCACGTCATCGTCTCAAGATCGTAGTACGAGGCGGTGTTCAGGTCGAGCAGCTCGACGAGCCCGCCGCGCAAGGTAACTTGCTGATACCATCTTTCGCCGCGCAGCGTCAGGCTCTCAAGGGGCGTGCCGTCGTCGCGGTAGTAAGAAACGGTCAAGCCGTCGTCGCTGTAATCCTGCGTGAAAAGCAGCCCCGGCGCGTCGCTGCCGAGCGCCTCGTCCGTCATGCGGTACGCATCCGCGACGGCATAGGTCGGCTCGACGTAGTCTTCGTCCGGCATGCTGTCCAGCGCGTCGAACGCATCCCACGCCATCTCGCCGGTCTCGCCGGTGGATAGGTCATAGTATCGGATGTTTTCGTAGGTGTCGTCCTCGACCCAGTCGATCGCAATGCGGTCGCCGCTGCGGTACCCGCCGACGCCCTCGCCCCACATGAGGCCGGAGATCATATGCGCCGCGTCCTCATCGGAAATACCCATCTCCCGATAGGAAAGCTTCTGCGTGACCTTACCGGATACGTCCGTCACGGTCAGCGCGTCGTCGCCAAAGAGCAGCAGCCCGTGGCGGCTCGTGCTCAGCGCGCGGAAGGCTTCCTCCATGACCCAGCTGCCGTCAGACGCCGCTATGGTATAGCGCTCCTCAACGCCGCCCTCGCTGTCCGGCTCTTGCCCCTGCACCAGCGCCAGCAGCGGCATGGGGTGCTGCTCGTAGTTCTCATAATAGCTCGGATAAAAAACGTTCGAGTACACCGCGTCCGTCACAGCTGTGCCGGAGAGCGTCATCAGGCCGTAGAGACAGCCCGTCGCCGCGGGCCAGTCGTCCATCAGCCGCCGCCCCGCGTAGGGCACGAGCAGGCCATAGCCGTCCGCCGCCTTCAGCTCGCCCATGTAGCCCTCGCTCAGACGCGTGCCGGTCTGCGGCACGGTCTTGGGGAAGGTGCCGACGTCGAGGATGGAAACATAGCCCTCCCTGGCGATGAGCGTCTGCCCTTCCTCGCTCAAAAGCCAGTCAAAGAGCACTTTGTTCGGCGCGTCTTTTGGCTCGTTCGCCGGAATGACGACGTACTTGGGGTTCACGAGAGGATAGGTCTCGGAGCGGATGGTATCAGGGCTCGGCTCAACGCCCTCAAGCTTCAACAGCTTGAGTCCCTGCGCCATCTTCATCTCCTCGGCGTAGTAATAAACGCTGTAGCCGATGGCGCCGGGCGAGCCGTCAAAGCTCTTGACGGCCTCCATCAGCTGGCCCATCGTGGTCACGATGTACTCCGTCGGCGCGTCCATCATGGGCGTGCCCTGCATCACGAGCTTTTCCATCAGCGTCTGGCTGCCAGCGCCCTCGTTGCGCTGCAAGGCCGTGATGGGACGGTCCTCGCCGCCAAGCTCGCTCCAGTTCGTGATCTTGCCGGAGTAAATGTCCCGCGCCTGCGCAACGGTGATCGAGTCGACGGGATTATCCTCGTTGACGACGAAGACGAAAGCGTCGGTCGCAAAGGGCTGCTTCTCCCACTCGAAGCCGAGCTCCGCCTTGCGCGCCATGACTTCATCGTTGGCCTCGCCGACGATCAGCATATCCGCATTGCCTTCAAGCAGATTGAAATACGCCGTTGTGGTCTTATTGAAGCGGACGAGGTCCTGTACCTCCTCGCGGCTCTCGCCCAACACTTCCGCGCATACGGCGAGCGCCAGCGGTACGGTGGAGGTCGAGCCGTCGAGCCGCGGCATATTTTCGCGCGTGAAGGCGAGCTTCTGCGGCGCGTCGTCGGACGGCGCTTCCTCCTGCTTGCCGCAGGCGGCGAACAGGGACAGCACAAGCGCGAGAGAAAGCAGCAGCGCAAAGGGTCGTTTCATTGAAAGCACATCCTTTCCGGTTTTGTTTCTGACTATTGAGACGCAAAAAGGCAAAAAAAAGTTCCCGCCGCGCGGATTTTTTCTGCGCAGCGGGGCCGGTCTGTGTCCGGACAACAGCGTCGTTTTCATCAAAAAGCCCGCGCGCGGCGGGGCACACAGTCTCTCGGCGCGCAAAGCGCGGCCAGCCTTCGAGATCCGGCTGCATATCGCACGGCACCGCGCGGCTCGCCCCGTGCAGGGCAGATCGTAACTGACATACCCGCAGAATGCCGCCGCGGCGCTCACAGATCTCCCGCGAGCCGCGCGCGCGAGCGCTGCGCGTCGAAGCCATCTGGGTAGCGGGCGGCAAGCTTGTCGAGATTCTGCTGCAGGATATCGTCCAGCTCCATGTCGAGCGCGGTCGCGGCCTCAGCCAGATACCATGCCACGTCGCCAAGCTCTTTGGCAAGGCGCGCCTTGTCGAGCTCGTGCCCCTGTGCGAGCCATTTTTTTACAAGGTCGATGGCCTCGCCGCTCTCGCCGCAAAGGCCCATCACGCTGTTGATGAGCGCGTCCCTGCGCGAAAGCGCGGGGTTGAGCGTCGTCATGGCTTTTTTCTGGTATTCGTTCGCCGTCATCGAAGCGTCTCCTTTCAGTCCTTTGCGCTCAGCGTGACCGCGTGGCGCACAAAGCTCATCGGCGGCACAGGGCGCGGCAGCTTCATCTTGAAAACCATCTGTGGTGTGCGCGGCTCATAGAGCGCGAAGCCCTCAAGGTCGCGCATCACGGGCGCGGTCATCGTGAACGGGCGGCTGTCGGGGCCGACGAGCTCGATCTCGTCGCCAGCGGCAAACTTGTTGCGCAGCGACAGCGTCGCGCTGCCGTCTTTACCGCAGTTCGTCACGACGGCACAGACCTGCCAGTCGCGGATGTAGCGCGAATTGTCGTAGTATTGACCCGGCTGACCGTAGTAAAAGCCCGTGGAATAGTGCCGGTGGCTGACATGCTCCACCTCGTCGCGCCAGACGGGGTCAACTTCTCTGTCGGCAGCCACATCATCGAGCACATGGCGGTACGCGCCCGTGACGATGGCGGCGTAGTAAGCCGACTTCGCGCGGCCCTCGATCTTGATGCAGTCGATGCCTGCGTCCATGATATCGTCCAGATGGTCGATCATGCACATATCGCGCGAATTCATGATGTAAGTCCCCTTTTCATCCTCGAAGACGGGGAAATATTCGCCCGGGCGCTTTTCCTCCATCAGCGCGTACTGATAGCGGCACGGCTGGGCGCACTGTCCGCGGTTCGAGTCGCGGCCGGTCATATAGTTTGAGAGAAGACACCGGCCCGAATAGCTCACGCACATCGCGCCGTGGCAGAAGGTCTCAAGCTCCAATTCCTCCGGAATTTTCGCGCGCATCTCGCGGATCTCCTGTAAAGAGACTTCCCTTGCCAGTACTACGCGCTTCGCGCCCAGATCGTACCACGCGCGGGCGCACTCGTAGTTGGCAACGGATTGCTGCGTGGAGATGTGGCGCTCGCATTTGGGCGCGTACTTCCCCGCGAGCGTGAACGCGCCGAGGTCTGCTAGAATGAGCGCGTCGACCCCCGCGTCATTGAGCCGCTCGAGGTGCTCGGGCAGGCGCGCGGCCTCGTCGTTGCGCGGCATGGTGTTCACCGTCACGTGGACGCGCACGCCATGGTCATGGGCAAAGCGCACGGCCCTGGGAAGCTCCTCCGGCGTGAAGTTGCCGGCGAACGAGCGCATCCCAAAGCTCGTACCGGCGAGGTACACCGCGTCCGCGCCGTAGAGCACGGCCATTTGCAGCTTTTCCATGTCGCCCGCCGGGGCGAGGATCTCCGGTTTTCTTCTCATATCTGTCCTCTTTCAAAGCGGCAGCATGGCTCTTGCCATGCTGCCGCGCCGTTTTTATCCGCCGTACTTGTCGGAGCTGACGAAGCTCGTATGCTCGGCATAGGTCTTGAAGAAGTGGTGTACGCCGTCTTTGCCGAGGGCGTAGAAGTAGTAGCTCGTCTGCGCCGGCTCGAGCGCCGCCTTGATCGATGCAAGGCCCGGGTTTGCGATGGGTGTGGGCGGCAGACCCTCGTAGAGCGAGAGGTTATAGGGCGTGTTGTACTCAAGGTCGCTGTTTGTGAGCGTGCCGGTGAACTTGTCGCCAAGGCCGTAGATGAGCGAGGCGTCGATCTGCAGCTTGTGGTACGTTTCGCCGACGTTGTCGAGACGGTTGTAGATGACCGAGGCAATGTTTTCCCGATCGGTGCCGTCCGTCTCCTTTTCGATGAGCGACGCGATGGTCAGTATCTCGCTGAGGGAATACTTCGATTCCTCGACCTTCTGCATCAGCTCGTCGTCGAGCTTCGCGTTGAAGTTCTCCAGCAGACGCGAAAGCGCGTGCGCGGGGGCTTCGTCGACGAAGAACTCGTAGGTATCGGGGAACAGATAGCCCTCAAGGCGCGTCAGGTCGCCCTTTTTGTTGTTGTCGATAAAGGCGTAGTCAAAGTCCGCGTTCATCGCCGCGTCGGTCAGGCTCTCCTCGGTGTTGACGCCGTATTTGGCCAGCAGCGCAATGATCTGGCGGACATTGTAGCCCTCTGGGATGGAGACGGTGACGGTGTTTGCCGTGAGCGAGGCGTTTTTGTTGCTCATGCGGTTGATGAGCGCATCGTAGTCCATGTCGCTGTTGACCTCGTAGGTGCCGACGCCGATGCGGCTCTCGGCCTTGCGCACCTTGCCGAAGAGCTTGAAGAACCACTTGTATTGGATAAGCCCCTCGTCCTTGAGCTTGTCGGCGATGGTGTTCAGGTTATCCTCGCGCGTGATCTCGATGGTCGTTTCGACGGGGGCCTTGTTGAACGAGCACATATCGTTCGCCAGCAGCCAGCCCACGGCCGCAAGGATGGCCGAGACCACCAGCACAAAGATCAGCCACAGCAGAAAACGGCGGCGCCGGCCCTGGCGCTTGCGCCGCGCCCGCTCTGCGGAGCTGGGACCGCCGCGATGGGGCTGCTGCTCCGGTTCGCGGACGCTCTCGGCGTCCCAGCGGGCGGTATTGAATCTATCATCGTAGCTCATGAAATTCTCCTTTTATCATGGATGGCTTAAATTTTATCCACTTTTTTCATTGGTCAGGCCCGCATCGGCGCTTTCGCGCATAGGATAGTGCAGAGCATGACAAGTGAGGTGAAACAAAGATGTGCAACAACAATAACTGCTCCTGCGTGTGGCTGATCCTCATCATCATTCTGGTGCTGTTCGGCTGCGGCGGCTGCGGAAACGGCTGCGGCTGCGGCAACAGCTGCGGGTGCAATAACAACAGCGACTGCTGCTGCTAAAGCGCCATCCTCCTGTGAAGATGGGGCGCGCAAGCGTCCCTTTTCACTTTCCTTAGACGTGGTCAAGCCCCCAAAAGTTCCCGCACGATGCGATAAATCTCCTCGTGGATGTCCTCGATCGCGCGCATCCCGCCGTTCCTTGCGCAGTCGATGCGCCACCAGGCGCAGCGCTCGGCGACCCTGCGCGCGTTTTCGCGGCACGCGCGCAGATATGCTTCGTCCTGCTCGTGGATGTCGGCCTTTGTGTTCGTCGCCTGCTCGCGCTCGCGCATCAGCCTCTCGGTCAGCTCGGTCGGCACGTCGAGATAGAAAACGAGCGAGGGCGCGGGAAGGCCCAGAAGGCCGTATTCAAAATCAAAAAGCCAGTCAAGGTACTTCTCCCGCTCGCCGTCCGGCAGCTTGCCCGCCTGATGGACGGCGTTCGAGGTCGTGTAGCGGTCGGCGATGAGCAGGCCGCCCGCCTCGTAATACGCGCCCCAGTCCTGCTTGTAGGAGGCATAGCGGTCGACGGAGTAAAACGTCGACGCCGCGTAGGCGTTCACATCGCCCGGGTGAGAGCCGAACGCGCCGCCGAGATACAGCTCGACGAGCGCGGCGGATTTTTCCCCGTAGCGCGGGAAATCAAGCTTGCGGCAGTCGACGCCCTCGCGCTGCAATCTCTCAAAGAGCAGCCTGCTCTGCGTCGCCTTGCCGGAGCCGTCCGTCCCCTCAAATACGATCAGCTTCCCGCTCATTTGCGCTTCTCCCCCGCCACATGGATCAAAAACAGCGGCAGCTTCATCATGCGGCCGATGCGCGAGGGGTTCTTGATGAGACGGTAGAACCACTCCAGATTGTGCTTGCAGTAGAATTCCGGCGCGCGCTGGGCGGCACCGGCGAAGATATCGAGCGAGCCGCCCAGCCCCATCAGAAGATGGCAGCCCGTCGCTTCGCCGTAGTTCGCCATAAAAAGCTCCTGCTTCGGCGCGCCGAGACAGACGAGCGCCATATCCGCGCCGCTTTCCCTGATGGCGGCGGCAACGGGCGCGTCCTCCTTAAAGTAGCCGTCGTGCGTACCGGCGATCACAAGGCTGGGAAAGCGCTCCATGAGGTTTTCCGCGGCCTGCTCGGCGATGCCAGGCTTTGCGCCGAGCAGGTACACGCGCTTGCCGAGCCTTGCGCAGCGCTCGAGCATGCCCGTGCCGAATTCGATGCCCGGCACGCGGCCCTTGAGCGGCGTGTGCAGGAGCTTTGCGCCGTAAACGACGCCGATGCCGTCCGGCAGGACAAGGTCCGCGCCGTTGACCGCGGCGTTCGCCGCCGCGTCCGCGCGGCAGGTCTCCACGATCTCGGGGTTGGGCGTGACGACGTAGTGCGCGCCTTCGGCGCACAGCAGCTCCTCGCCGCGCGCGAGCGCCTCGTCCATCGTAACGTTATCAAAGCCGACGCCTAAAATATTGACTCGCATGGCAGTTTCCATCCGTTTCTATCGCAGTTTTTTCAAAGCGGTTCATTATATCATGTTTTTTCCGCGCTTTCAACCGCTTTGCTCTTTTTCTCCGGCAGCTGCGAGAGCAGCACCGCCGCGAGCATCAGCGCGCAGCCGAAGTATTCGCGCAGGCTCATGCGCTCATTGAGCACGATCGCGCCGGAGACGACCGCAAAAAACGACTCAAGGCTCAAAAGCAGCGACACGACCGCGGGGTCGCCGTCCTTCTGCGCAAGGATCTGCAGCGTATAGCCGACGCCGCTTGAAATAACGCCGACATACAGCAGATACGGAAGACAGGTCTGGATCGACGCGAGCGTGGTCTGCTCGCCGGCGATCAGCGCGCCGATGCCGGAGAGCACCGTCGTGACGATGAACTGCGCGCAGGAGAGCGCGATGCCGTCCACCTGCTGCACATAATGATTCACGGCGAGGATCTGCGCGGAAAAGGCGAACGCGCAGAGGAAAATGCAGAAGTCGCCGCGGTTGAAGGACATCTCTCCGCTGCCGTCGAAGCAGAGGAAGTAAAGCCCTGCCAGCGCGATAAGAACGCAGAGCCAGATGCTCTTTTTTGCTTTTTTGCCCAGCGCGATGCTGAACATCGGCACGAGCACGATGTAAAGCGCGGTGATGAACCCCGCCTTGCCCGCGCTCGTCGTTTCAATGCCGAGCTGCTGGAGGTTGACGCCAAGCGTCAGGAAAACGCCGCAGACAAGGCCGCCGCGCAGCAGCGCGCGCCATTCCTCCGCGCTGTATCTCTCGCGCGGGCGGACGCGCCGCATGATGAGCAGCAGCAGGAACAGCGAGACCGCCGCCGGAATGGCGCGCAGCGCGTTGAAGCTGAAATATCCAAGATGCGCCGCGCCGAGACTCTGCGTGACGAACGCGCTGCCCCAGATGAACGCCGTGATCAGCGGCAGGACGACCTGCCGCACTTTTTTGTTCTTCATTGTGATTGTCCTCCCTTGCCGGATATGGTACAATACCGTATAGAATAGCAAAATACGGCCGATTCCGCAAGGGTGCGGCAAAAATTTTCCGGAGGTAACGTTCATGCAGCACGATGAGCTTCGCGTCCTGCGCATGGCGCGGCAGCATCTTTTCTCCCCGGCGGCGGATGAGATACAGGTGCTCGCGGAATGCTGCGGCCTGCAGGCGCAGTTTTACGGCAATTGTCTGCACGCGCTGCGCATCCGCTGCGGCCGCGCACCGGACGGGGATACGCTCTTATCCTTCGCCGCAAAAACGTGGACGCTGCGCGGCACGCTGCATCTGATCGCGCAGCGGGATCTTCCGCTGTTTCTCTATGAGGGACGCAGGCATTTCCTGCGCCCGTGCGACACGATGGCGGACGACGGCCGTCTTTCGGCCGCGCGCAAGCGGAAGCTGTCCGCGATCATTCTGGACGCCGCCGCGCACGGCTGCGGCGAACGCGAGGCGCTGCGCGAGCGCTGCCGCGCGGCGGGCATGACTGCGCGCGAGGAGGAGAGCGCGTTCGACTCCTGGGGCGGTCTGCTGCGCGCGCTGTGTGAGGGCGGCGCGCTCTGCCATGCCGCGCAGCAGAAGAAGGCATTTCTCCCCTGCCCGCCGTTTGAACCGATGGCGCGGGATGAGGCGCTGCGCGGGCTGCTGCGCCGGTATCTGACGCACTACGGCCCCGTGACGGCGCAGGATATGGCGTATTTCTTCGCGCTTCCGCAGCGGGAGCTGCTGCCGCTGGCCGAGTCGCTCGCTCCGCAGGAGAGCATCTATGAAGGAAAAACCTATTACAGCCTTGGCAGCGCCGGCATTGACGGATCGCTTTCCTGCTGCCGCTTTCTCGCGGGCTTCGACCCGCTGCTGCTGGGCTATGAGAAACGGACGAATCCGTTTCTCCCCGAAGATACGCTGCGCGGCGTGTTCACGCGCTCCGGCATCGTACGGCCCGCCATCCTGCTCGACGGGAGGATCGCCGGCATCTGGAAGCGCAGCGGAAAGGATATTGAGCTGACAGGCTTACTACCTTTACAAGCTATGCAGCGCAGGCGTATCGAGGAGGAAACTGACCGGCTGTGGAACGGAGCGTTCCATAGCCTCGTATGGACGACATAAGAAAAAAGAGACGAGCCAGAGGCCCGTCTCTTTTTTACAGCTTGGTGATATGTACCCCCGCCGTTTTGAGCATCAGCTTCTTCGTGCCGACGGCGTCGAACGCGACTTCAATGAGCGCGTCGCCACCCATGGGCGTGATGGAGATGACCATGCCGCTGCCAAACGTCTTGTGCGAGATCTGATCGCCCGCCGCGAGCTGCAAAAGCGGCGTCTTCGCCGGCGCCGGGCGCTGGGCGCTGAGCTTCGGCGGCGCTTTTTTCGCCGGACGCTCGCGCATCACGCCGTCGTACCGCGCCGCGCCCTGACCACGACCGCCGTAGCTGTGCGCGGAGTAGGACGAGTCCCCGTCGAAGCCCGTATCGCCGAAGCCAAACGCGCTGCGGTTCGGCTCCTGCCTGCCGACCCAGTCGGCGTTCGCAGACGGCACCTCGTCCAGAAAGCGCGAGGGGGCGCTGGCGCTCGTTCGTCCAAAGAGCATACGCTGGCGCGTGCAGGTCATCGTCAGGCGCTCCTTCGCGCGCGTCATGGCGACGTAGCAGAGACGGCGCTCCTCCTCGACCTCCTCGTCGTTGTAGCGCACGCGCTCGCCGGGGAAGATGCCCTCCTCCATACCGACGACGTACACGCACGGGAACTCAAGTCCCTTGGCGCTGTGCATCGTCATCATCGTCACGCAATTGTCCGTCGTGGCGCTGTCAAGGTCGGTGTAGAGCGCGATCTCGTTCAAAAAGCCCGAGAGCGTCGCGTCCTCCGAATCGTTTTCAAGGAACGAGACGATGTTCGACTTGAGCTCCTGCACATTCTCGAGCCGTCCGCGGCTCTCAATGTCGTTTTTCTCCTCGAGCGCGCGGACATAGCTTGTCTGCTCGCAGACGAGGTCGTAGAATTCCGCAAGCTCCGTCGTTTCCGCCGCCTCGCGCAGCGTGTCGATCATGCGGGCAAAGCGCTCGAGCTTTCCGGCGGCGTTACCGAGCGCGGCGTACTCCCCCGCCGTGCGCAGAACGGCCATCATTGGAACGCCCTGTTCGGCGGCAAGGTTCTGCACGCGCTCCACGCTCGTCGCGCCGATGCCGCGCGGCGGGTTGTTGATGATGCGGCGCAGGCGCAGATCGTCGCTGGGATTGTTGATCACAGCAAGGTAGGCCAGCATATCCTTGACCTCGGCACGCTCGAAGAACTTCATGCCGCCGACGATCTGATACGGCACGCCGTTGCGCTTGAAGGCATATTCCAGCGCGTTCGACTGCGCGTTCATGCGGTAGAGGATGGCGTTGTCCTTCCAGCTCCGGCCGCGGTTGTAGTCCATCATGATGCTGCTGACGACGAAGTTCGCCTCGTCCTGCTCGTTGAAGACGGTCTTGATGAGCACGCGGTCGCCCGCGCCCGCGTCGGTCCAGAGCGTTTTCCCCTTGCGGCTGGTGTTGTTTTTGATGACGGCGTTCGCCGCATCAAGGATGTTCTGCGTGGAGCGGTAGTTCTGCTCGAGCCGGATCGTGCGGCAGCCCTTGTATTCTTTTTCAAAGTTTAAGATGTTCGTGATGTCCGCGCCGCGGAATTTGTAAATGCTCTGATCGTCGTCGCCGACGACGCAGATGTTGCCGTGTGCGCCGACTAGCTGTTTCATCAGCAGGTATTGCAGACGGTTCGTGTCCTGATACTCGTCGATGAGCACATAGCGGAACTTATTGCGGTAATAGTCGCGCACGTCGGCCTCGCTTTGCAGCAGCGTGACGGTATGGAGAATGATGTCGTCAAAGTCGAGCGCGCTCGCCTCGCGCAGCGTTTCGACGTAGCGGGCATATATCTTCGCAATGCGCTCCCTGCGCCAGTCGCCGCTGCCGCTCCAGCGGCGCGCGTAATCCTGCGCGGACTCCATCGCGTCCTTGGCGTTCGAGATCTCAGAGAGCAGCTCGCGCGGCGGGAAGGCCTTCTCGTCAAACCCGAGCTCCTTGACGACGTCCTTGAGCACGCGCTTGGAATCGTCGGTATCGTAGATGGTGAAATCCTTTGAAAAGCCCAGACGGTCGATGTCGCGGCGCAGAATGCGCACGCAGGCCGAGTGGAACGTCATCGCCCAGACGCTCTCCGCGCCGCGGATGCCGAAGGCGGCAAGACGGTCGCGCAGCTCGTTGGCCGCCTTGTTGGTAAACGTCACCGCCAGCACCGACCACGGCGCGGCGGGCTCGAGCGCGCAGAGATGGATCATGCGGCTGCGCTCCTCCGCCGTTGGGTGCGCAGGATAGCTTTCAAGGAACGCGAGGTCGTCCTCCGTCGCCCACTGCGGCACCTCCGTACTGTCGCTCCCCCGCCCGTAGGTCAGGAGGTTTGCCACGCGGTTGATGAGCACCGTCGTCTTTCCGCTGCCCGCGCCAGCAAGCAGCAGCAGCGCGCCCTCGGTCGTCAGCACGCCGCGGCGCTGCTCGGGGTTGAGTCTTGCAAAGTCCCGCGCGATGACGGCCTTGCGGGCCGCTGCGTAGCGGGCGTTGAAATCGTTCATATGCTTCTCACCTTTCAATATCTGCTGCTATCTTACCCTCTTTTCCCTGTCCGGTCAACCGCCATTTTTGCAAAAATAGAAATTTTGTTCGATTTATACTTGACAAGAACTTCTGTTCGATTTATAATGTCAATCGAACAGAAGTTCTAATGCATTAGGAGGGTTTTTGATATGGCAGCTTCTACCTTGATATTTGTGCTCGTCGGCGTAGGCTTTGTTTCCGGCAACGTGATGAAGCTTTTGATGTGGCTCGACCAGCCGCAGCCCCGCCGCAAGGCGAGATACGCCCGATAAAAATGGAGCTGCTCGATAAGCTCACGATCCTGGCCGACGCGGCCAAGTATGACGCGGCCTGCACCTCGAGCGGCGCAAAGCGCGGCTTTCAGGAGGGCAAGATCGGCTGCACCTCCTCGTCCGCCATGGGCTGCTGCCACAGCTTTTCGGCAGATGGCCGCTGCGTGACGCTTCTCAAGGTGCTGCTCTCGAACGACTGCTGCTACAACTGCAAATACTGCGTCAACCGCTGCACGAACGACACGCCGCGCGCGTCCTTTACGCCCGAGGAGCTGGCGGAGCTGACGATCGGCTTCTACCGGCGCAACTACATCGAAGGGCTGTTCCTCTCCTCCGGCGTGCTGCGCTCGCCGGACTATACGACGGAGCTGATGATCCGCGCGCTGTCGATCCTGCGCAATGAATACCGCTTCAACGGCTACATCCACGCCAAAGCCATCCCCGGTACGTCGCCGGAGCTTGTTGAGCAGCTCGGCTTTCTTGCCGACCGCATGAGCGTGAACATTGAGCTGCCGAGCGAGGCGGGGCTGAAGCTGCTGGCACCGAACAAGACAAAGCAGGCGATCCTGCGGCCCATGACGCAGATCCGCGACCGCGGACGGCAGAGCCGGCAGGAGCTGGTCAAATACAGGCACGCGCCGCGCTTCGCCCCCGCCGGTCAGAGCACGCAGCTCATCGTGGGCGCGACCAAGGAGAGCGATCTGCATATCCTCAACCTGACGCAGTCGCTTTACGATTCCTACAATCTGAAACGCGTGTTCTACTCCGCCTATGTGCCGGTGGTGGAGAATACGCTTTTGCCGTCTCTTGACACGAAGCCGCCGCTGCTGCGCGAGCACCGGCTCTATCAGGCCGACTGGCTGCTGCGGTTTTATGGCTTTCGCGCACACGAGCTGCTCGACGACAGCGCGCCGAACTTTGACCCGCAGCTCGACCCCAAGTGCTGCTGGGCGCTGCGGCATCCCGCGTTCTTCCCTGTCGAGGTCGACCGCGCGGACTATGAAGCGCTGCTGCGCGTGCCGGGGATCGGCGTGGTGAGCGCGAAGCGCATCCTCGTCGCGCGGCGCACGGGCCCGCTGCACGCCGAAGATCTGGCGCGGCTCGGCGTGGTGATGAAGCGCGCGCAGTATTTTGTCACCTGCGGCGGGCGTTACGCCGCGCCGCTCCGATTATCGCAGGAGAGCATTTTGTCCAACCTGATTGCGGCGGAGCGCCGCGCGCTGCCGCAGCCTGAGGTACAGCAGCTGTCGCTGTTCGATCAGGTCGGGTGAGCGGATGGAGGCGGCCTATGGCTTGGCGAGAGATCATTTATCAATATGATGGAAGCTTCGAGGGCCTTCTCTGCTGCGTGTTTGAAAGCTATACAAAAAAAGAGCGTCCCACCGCGATCCTGCGCGATGGGGACGATGAGCCGGGACTATTTGAGATGCGCGCGGTCGTGACAGACCGCGCGCATGCACAGCGTATCTACCGGAGCCTCTATCGGCGCGCGCCGGAGGCGGGGCCGTTCCTGCGCCGCGTGTTCCTTACCTGTATGCCGGACAAGGAAATGGCGATCTACCGCTTTATCGTGAAATTCTACCGCGAGGGCGCGCCGCTGCTGACAAGGCTCAGCGACGAGACCTATCTGCCGCTGCTCAAGGCGGTGCGGCACCTTTCCGGCGAGGTCGAGCTGCTGCGCGGCTTTGTGCGTTTTTCAGCGTTCGACGGCGTGCTGGGCGCGGAGATCGAGCCCAAAAACCGCGTGCTCCCCATGCTGCGGCATCACTTTTGCGAACGGTACCGCAATGAAGCTTTTTTCATCTATGACCGCACTCACCGCGAAGCGCTGCTCTACAGCGGCGGCGTGTCCCGCATCGTGCCGCTCGAACACTTTGAAATGGCGCAGCCGGATGAGCAGGAGGCGGGCTACCGCCGTCTGTGGCGGCGCTTTTACGACACCATCGCCATTGAAGAGCGCAGAAACGAGCGGCTGCGCATGACGCATATGCCAAAGCGATACTGGGGCACAATGACAGAGTTTCAGGATGAGGACTACTTCAAGGCTCGTCCGCAAGCGAAGCGCGCAGCTTCTCGAGCGCCCTGCGCTCCAGACGCGATACCTGCACCTGCGACACCCCAAGAATGCGCGCCGTCTGCTCCTGCGTCAGCCCCTTGAAAAAGCGCAGCAGGATCGTCAGCTTCTCCCGCTCCGGCAGCGCGCCGACCGCCTCGCGCAGCGCGATGCGCTCGACCATGCCATCCTCCGGCGACTCGCTGCCGAGCATGCTCTCGAGCGTCAGGCCGTCTCCTGTTTCGCGCTGCAGGCTTTCCGGCGCGGCGACCGCCAGCTCGCACTGAGCGATCTCCTCAACGCTCAGGCCGGTCTCCTCCGCGAGTTCGGAGAGCGCCGGTTCACGTCCCAGCGCGATACTCAGCCGTTCGCGCGCGGCGAAGATCGCCGCCGCCTGTTCGCGCACCCCTCGGCTGACCTTGACCGCGCCGTCGTCGCGCAAAAAGCGTCGGATCTCACCGGCGATCTTTGGAACCGCATAGGTGGAAAACTGCGTTCCAAATGTAATGTCAAATCCCTTTACTGCCTTTAAGAATCCAAGGCATCCGAGCTGGTACAAGTCGTCCGGCTCCACGCCGCGGCCATAGTAGCGGCGTACGATGCTCCAGATCAGGCCGCTGTTGTCGCGCAGCATCTGCTCGCAGGCCAGCTCGTCGCCCTGCGCCGCGGCCTCCAGCAGCTCCGCTGTACCGTTCATCGGCGCGTGGAACGAAGCGCGATCCGGCGCTTCATGGTCACGACCGTGCCCTTGCCCGCGCGAGAACGAACGGCGAGCGTATCCATGAAGCTCTCCATGATCGTAAAGCCCATGCCGCTGCGCTCCTCGCCGCCGGTGGTGTAGAGCGGCTCGCGCGCCTTCTGCACATCGGCGATGCCGCAGCCCCAGTCGCGCACGGTGATCTCAAGCATATTGCCGTCGAAGATGCAGGCGCGCAGCGCGATCTTCCCCAGTTCCTGCGGATAGGCATGGACGATAGCGTTTGTCACGGCCTCGCTGACGGCGGTCTTGATATCCCCCAGCTCGTCAAGCGTGGGGTCGAGCTGCGCAGCAAATGCTGCGACGGCGGAGCGCGCCAATCCCTCGTTGACGCTGCGGCTTGGAAATTCGATGGCTATGTAGTTATTCGGTTTTGTTTTCATCGCTGTTTTCTCCCTCCTCAAGCGGAATGATGCGAAAAATACCCGCGGCGGCAAACACCTTTTTTGCCTGCGGCGGCACGCGGGTCAGCACGGCGGCGCCGCCCAGCGTCCGCATACGCTTTTGCGCGCGCATGACGACCGCGATGCCGGACGAATCCATAAAGCTCACGCCAGAAAGATCCAGTGTCAGCTTTGCCGGCAGCGCCGTGTCCAGCGCCAGTTCCATGCGCTGCATCGCGTCCCTTGCGGCGTGATGATCCAGCTCCCCGCGAAGCGTAAGTGTCAGCGCGCGGCCGCTGCTGCTTGTCATGACTTCCAATCGCTGTTCCTCCCTTACCCTCTGATCGTTTGCCTGTCGGCGATATCCTGAGTATAGCCTGTCCCCGCTCAGCTTTCTGTCGAAAATCGGCGGCAGGATGATTTTTCGCTTCAGCGCACTTGTTTTTCATCGAAGATTTTCCTATAATGAAGAAAAATAACAAGGAGGTATGCTTCATGCGCAGAGCGGATCGGGAAATTAAAGATCTGGGCGAGATATTATCTATTATCAAGGATTGTAAGGTGATACACCTTGCTATGATGGACGGTGCGGAGCCGTATCTTCTGCCGCTCAATTTCGGCTATGCCTATGAAAACGGCTGCTTTTCGTTCTACATCCACAGTGCACGCGAGGGGCGGAAGCTCGAGGTACTGCGCAGGAATCCGACGGTCGCCTTTGAGATGGACTGTCGAGGTGAGCTTGAAGAGCACGCCGCCGCCTGTCAGTGCGGGTACTATTTTGCCTCCGTCACCGGCGTGGGACACGTTGAGTTCCTCGACGGCGCGGAGAAGCTGGCTGCGCTCAGTGCGCTGATGCGGCATATGGCGGGCCGCGAGGATGTGTTCACCGAGGAGCAGGCGCGCACGGTCGAGGTCTTCGCCATCCGCGCCGACAAGCTCAGCGCCAAGGCGAAGGTGCCGCACAACGCGCAGTGAATGGGCTATCGGCCATGTCTTTAAAGTCAAAAGGGGGCTCTGCGTATGGGGCGGACCGAAACGGTTGAATTGATGAATATGTGCATGATCCGCCGCGGCAGCGAGGTTCTGGTGCAGGATCGCGTGGATCCAAATTGGCCCGGCATCGCCTTCCCTGGCGGTCATGTTGAAAAGGGAGAATCCTTTACAGATTCTGTCATCCGAGAGGTTTTTGAGGAAACGGGCCTGATGATCTCCTCTCCTCGTCTCTGCGGCATCAAGGACTGGTGTGAAAACGGCGTGCGCTGCGTCGTGCTGCTCTATCAGGCGGAGCAGTTCACCGGCACACTGCGTTCCTCTGAGGAGGGCAGCGTGCGCTGGGTATCTCTTGCGGAGTTCCCGTCGCTGCCCCTCGCGTCAAAGGATATGCTGGATATGCTCCGCGTGTTTGAAGAGGATGGGCTCAGCGAGTTCTTCTATCGACAGGACGGCGAGAGCTGGACTTGCGAGTTGAAATGACCGCTGCCACTCTCTCATCCCTGAAAGTCAGGATCACCCGTATAGCGGGCGGCCTGCTCTACCCCTATAAGTGGCTTTTTCCGGCAAGTCTTAAAGGCTTTTGAATTTTCTACTATCGTATCAACGCCCTACGGCCAAGCTTATTGGCTGTAGTGTTTCATTTTTCTACGGCTCATAGAACTGGGCCAGCTGCTTTATGCTTTTCAGCATGAGATATTCTATAGCATACTTTCTTGCTGCCCATTGTCTTTCGTCTGCTTTGTTCTCCACTCATAGGGTTAACCCCTTTTCAGCCGTGCGCATAGCATGAGATTCTCATTACGAAAGAATCATAACCACCAGCTTACTGGTGGTTTGACCCGCCCCTATAAGGGGCTTACCGGCATAGCCCCTTTTAGGGGCACCGATTTATATTATCGCATCACACGCACTGCCACCCGTAAACGGGTATGGGCAAAGCCTATTCCTTTAACATCCCTTTCTCATCCAAATGTTTACTCTCAAGTATTTGCTTTCCTTCGGAAAGCCTCATGCTAAAGCTATTTTTCTTCCCCTGTAGAACCGGTGGTTTATTTCCTCGCCTGAAGGCACCCAATGAAACCCGCCGGTGCGCAGACATTGTCTGCGCACCGGCGGGTCCTATTTGATCCATGATTAATCCGATTTTTACAGCCCTCGTTCCATCGGCAAATACGCCGAATCGCCGTGCGGCATCTCTTCGCCAGTCAACACAAAGCCGTTTTTCTCCCAGAACGTCCTGCTCTGCGGATTCCCCTTGTCTACGGCAAGGCGCACCTTGCGGCAGCCGGAGCGCCGCAGCTCATTCAGCGATCTGTCGACGAGCTCCGTGCCAATACCGCGCCCTTGCAGCGCCTTTCTCATCATGAAAAAGCCGATATAAGCAACGCTCTCCTGCGGATAGTTCTCAATCAGATCCAGCACGGCAATGAGCTTTCCGCCATCGAAAAAGCCAAGATAATGCTTCTCTTTCCCGCTTTTCCCGGGCGGCAGCGCCGCCATGTCCTCTAAAATACTCTGCCGCGTTACAAACGGCGGATGATAGCGGTAAAACTGCTCGTTTTCTCTGCAAAGATCAAAAATCTCGTCTGTGTCCGCCGCCGTCAGGGGACGCAGGCTGTATTTCTGCAAAAACTCCCAGTTCATTCCTTCGCGCGGCTGGCTGCAAGGACCTCCCAGTAGTCCTTATAGTTTGCCTGCAAAAGCTCCGGCGTGTGCAGACCGTAGGGGCACTTGGACATACAGTGGCCGCAGTGCAGACACTTTTCGATCTGGTGCATTTTCTGCTGCCATTCCTCCGTGAGCCATGCGGCGGCCGGAGCGCGGCGCAGCATCAGCGACATACGGGCACACTGGTTGATCTCAATGCCGGCGGGACACGGCATACAGTATCCGCAGCCGCGGCAGAATTCGCCGCAGAGTTCTTCGCGGTCGCGTTCGATGGTGGCCTTGCGCTCGTCCGTCAGCTCCGCGCCCTCGCGGATGCACTGGAGGAACTGGTCAAGCTCGCTCTCTCGCTGCACGCCCCAGATGGGCACAACGCCCTCCTGCTGTGCCATCCACGCCGCCGCCGTGAAGCCGTCGCGGATAAGGCCGCCTGCCATGCCCTTCATGGCAATAAAGCCCATGTTCCGCTCGCGGCACTTTGTGACAAGTGCCATCTCCTGCTCGCCGGCTAAGTAGCTGAACGGGAATTGCAGCGTCTCGTAGAGTCCCGAATCGATGGCCTCGTGCGCCACGGCGAGGCGGTGGTTCGTAATGGAAATATGGCGGATCTTGCCCTGCTTTTTCGCCTCGAGCGCCGCGTCGTACAGGCCGTCCGCCCCGCCCGGCTTCGGGCAGAAGGCGGGATTGTGGAACTGATAGATGTCGATGCAGTCGGTTTTCAGCGTGCGGAGACTGGTCTCCAGATCCTTCCGGAAGCCCTCCGCCGTCTGCGCGCCGGTCTTCGTCGCCAGCACGATCTTGTCGCGCATCGACGAGAATGCCGCACCGACCTTCTGCTCGCTGTCGGAATACGCGCGCGCCGTATCAAAAAAGTTGATGCCGCCGTCATACGCCTTGTGCAGCAGGTTGACCGCATCCTGCTCGCTGATGCGCTGGATTGGCAGACAGCCGAAGCCGTTTTTTTCGATGACAAGTCCCGTCTTGCCAAGCGTGATCCTGTTCATGGAAGTCTCCCCCTTTGTTCTGATCTTTTATCATTATAGCAAAAGAAGCGGCGGTTGGAAAGACCGCAGATCAAAAGGGCTCCCCTCTCAAAAGAAAACAGCCCCTTGATCGTTTTTACTTCTTCATCGCGGCGGCGGAAGCGTCGAGCTTCTCAATGAGCGCGCGGAGCTTTTCCGCGTCGGCGCGGGCGCCGTTGACGACCGCCTCCGGCGCTTTGGCGAGGAAACCCTCGTTTTTGAGCTTGCTCTCGATACCGGCGAGCTGCTTTTCGGCGTTCGCCTTCTCCTTGGCGATGCGCGCGAGCTCCTTTTCAAAGTCGACGAGCTCGGCGAGCGGCATGAAGATGCGCGCGGCGTGGGTGTCGACCTCGACCTTGCCGTCTGCGTCGATGGCGGCGTCGGCGGGCACGATGGTCACATCGCTGGCAGAGGCCAGACGCGTGAAGAACGGGATACCGGCGCTGAACGTTTCGGCGTGCGCGGTGGCAACGGTGTAGTGCACCTTCTTCGACGGCGCGACATTCATCTCGTTGCGGCGGGCGCGGATGGCGGTGATGGCCTCAATGACGGTCTGCATCGCTTCCTCCTCGGCGGGGAAGCTGAACTTTTCGTCGTATTCCGGCCACTTCGAGAGCATCAGGAACTCGCCCTCGTGCGGCAGCGCCTGCCAGATCTCCTCCGTGATGAACGGCATGAACGGGTGCAGGAGCTTGAGCGTCTCGATGAGGACATAGCA
>CAKTLG010000022.1 GCA_934572465.1 uncultured Oscillospiraceae bacterium | reverse complement strand
TGGACCGTGCGCGCCTCGATCCCGGTGCGCTCGGTGAGGTTGCGCGCAGCCTTTCCGGTCGGGGCGGTGACCACATACGGCACAAAAGCGTCATTGCGCTCTCTGAAGCAATGCACGATGGCTTCAATGAGCGTGGTCTTGCCGCAGCCCGCGCCGCCGAGGATGACGGAGAGGCGGCTGTTCAGCGCCAGCTCGATCGCCTCGCGCTGCTGCTCGCTGAGGAGAATGTCACCGGCGCGGAGCTCCCTCGGGATCTCCATGACCGGCAAAGCCGGGGCTTTAAGGATGTCAGCGAGCCGCTCCGCCGCAGTCACCTCATAGTCCCACGTCCGTTTGGCATACAGATGATACCCCTCCTGATGGAGGAAACCGGCTTGCAGCAGAAGGGCTTTATCGGTGCGATACCGCTGTCCGGTGAGGCTTGGCCTCACCGCTTTGCTGGCGCGGAACAGCTGCTCATCGGTGCAGTAGGCGTCCCCGTTCTTGCCGATGTCATCCATGGCAGTGAGGATGTACTTCGCCTTTTCCTCGATTTCCCTCTTTTCGTCGTTCGTAAAGGTCTTCGCCATATTGTCTCACCCCCCTTACGCCGCGAGGTTGACCTGCAGCTCGATGCCGAGCTGCTCGGCCAGCGCGTGCTGGATGGCGAGGCGGTCATACCAATCGGAGACCTCGCCCAGACGGCGAATGAGGCACGACTTGTCCAGCGCCATGACCTGCTCGCACTTAGCGATGCTGGTGGCCGCAAGGCCATAGCCGCGCAGGCAGACGTGCGTCGGCAGGGTTGCTGCCTTGTGGTTGCTCGTCAGCGGTACGGCCGTGACGATGGGGCTGAAGTTGTTTGCCACGTCGTTGGACACGATAACGACGGGATGGGTGCCGTGCTGGACATGGCCGGGTGTGACCGGCAGATTTGCGAGCCAAAGCTCCATCGTGTGAATAGCGATCTTCTTATCCATATAGTTTCCTTTCCGGCGGCTCAGGAGGCCGCCTTGCCGCATAAAATGCAGTCAAAAAGCGCCATGCAGGTCGGTACCCGCATAGCGCTTCACTACATTCATAAGGAGGTCTCATTCTACCACCACTCCCAAAATGGGGACTTGCGCAATGGATCGGAAATGGATATAATACTCCCGTAGCGTAGTTTTACTACTGTGCCGGTGCCCTAATCACCTGTGCAGGCACGTGGGAGGTCGCAACTCTTACGTGCTGCTACTTTTTAACTTGAGTATAGTATACCGCACATGTTCCCATGTGTCAAGCGTGTTCTCGGCAAATTTTGATTGGAAAGGTCGGTGCAAAAGAGATGCCGGACAAGAAGCCGCTGTCTGAAGCTCGAAAAAAGGCCAACGCCAAATACCTTTCCAAATTTGCTGAAATGCGGATTCGGCTTGAGCCGGATTACTATGAGGAAATAAAGCGCCACGCTGAGTCAATGGGCGAGAGCGGCGCCGCCTTTGCAAAGCGCGCCATTGCTGAGACCATGGAGCGTGACAAGCGGGGAAAATAAACACTTCCAATAGATAAACAACAGGCAGGTATGCCGTTGGTGTGTATTCATCACAAAAACCGCACTTTTTGACGGCGCTACATCCCCTTGCCAATTTTGTATTCCCGCAGCCTGCGGTAAAAGGATGCCTCGCTCATGCCGCAGCGCTTCAGAACCTCTGCCGGAGGCAGTTTCCTTTCCTCCCATTCTCTCACAATTTCGTCAAAGTCAACAGGCAGCTGCTTTCTGGGCCTGCCGAATTTCACGCCCCGGGCTTTCGCCGCCGCGATGCCCTCCGCCTGCCGCTGGCGGATATTGGCGCGCTCATTCTCGGCAACAAACGACAGCACTTGCAGTACAATGTCACTGAGGAAGGTTCCCATCAGGTCCTTGCCTCGTCTGGTATCTAACAAGGGCATATCCAGCACCACAATGTCGATGCCCGTTTCCTTGGTGAGTATCCGCCATTGTTTCAATATTTCCTCATAATTGCGTCCCAGACGGTCGATGCTCTTGATGTAGAGCAGATCGTCTTTTTTTAGTTTCCGCAGCAGCTTTTGATATTGCGGACGGTCAAAATCCTTGCCGGACTGCTTGTCTATGAAAAGGTTTGCCTCCGGCACCGCCATTTCCCGGAGCGCGATGAGCTGGCGATCCTCGTTCTGCTCTCTGGTGCTCACCCTGATGTAGCCGTAAATCATAACGCATACCTCCTTGAAGTGAAAAAGGGGCCAGTCTGTACCATAAATACAGACTGGCCCTTATGTAAAGTCCAATGGTATGAAGTCAAGCAGGAGATGCAGAAAGATTTTGAAGAAAAGCAGGGTAAATGCACTATGCGGGCGGCAAGAAAGGCAACACCAAACTAAGCCCCGCTCCTGCTATTTTTTGAAACAGGGCTTGGACACCCGATCGGCAAGCGGTGTGCTCAGCCATCCGGCGGGATATACAGGCGGTTGTCCTTCAGCAGCCGAAAGACCAACCTAACCAGGTTTCTGGCAGTTAAAGCGAGTGCGCGTTTGTGCCGGTACTTGCTGACCTCATGGAACTTGAGGTCATAGTAGCGCCTGAACTCGGAGTCGCATCTTCTCACGGAGTTGGCGGCTTCCAGCAGATAGTAGCGGAGATAGCGGTTGCCGGATTTAATCATTCTGGAATGTTCAGCCTCGAAGTCTCCGGACTGGTGCTGTGTCCAGACAAGGCCGGCATATTTGGCGACGGAGGCATGAGGGTCAAAGCGATGGATGTTGCCGATTTCGGCGATGATACCGGCGGAGTAGACCTTGCCGATACTGGGAATTGGAGTCAAGGAGATTGGGATGATCTCAAACTGGTGTTCAATGGCCTTGTCCAAATATTTTTCGGCACAGTAATTTTGAAAAAGGGCCTTGCATCTCGACGATATCGATGCTATAATATAGCCATACTGTATCTTTCAGGGATTTAAGCTATCCCACTCTGTTTCAATCAATCGCAGTTTTTGCCGATTTGTTTCTTTTCTTTTTTGTTTGCGTCGAGGTGTACTATGTCTATTCATAGTTGCTTCGACTTTTTTATTATCCATAGAGTTTAATTCTGATTCATTTGGACTCAGAACAATGATCATCAAAGAGAATTACAATGTGCCCGCTCATGCGGGCGAACACAGAAAATTCATCGACAGGAGGCCTATTGCCCCCTGTCGATTTTTTATATATATATCGCATCTCTCTTAAATCGACATGGAATCAGCTGTAACCCATGTCACGCTGTAAAAGCTCGGCACTGCTTAGTGTGTCACGCTGCACCCCGTGTGATGGTGCCTGATTCGCGTGGCTGCGGGTCAGTACGGGTAAAGAGACGAAACACTCCCTGTTTGGGTGATTGTCAGGAGAACACAACGCTCAGCGGCGGGGCCAGCCACCCGCGCCGCGCAGGCCCACAAGGCTTGTTGGGATTATGTCGCTTGCGACCGGTTTGCTACGCTTATCCGTCTGTTAAGGTAGCCTTGTCCCGCGATATCGACAGGAGAATAGTATATCGCATTTCCAACAGATACCCGCTTTCAGACTCTGGAACCGCATATTCCGGACGCCTCCCGTCATTGGGACCTGCTTTGGATGTCGGGTATCTGCAGCTGGTTATTTGCCGCGGGAGCGGGGAAATAACCAGCTAAGGGGTATAAGTGGTCTGGTTAGCCGCTTATACTTGGGTTTCTATATTCCCCTTCGGAAAGAGTTTGGTTCATCCAAATTTGAGCCGTACTCTTCCCGATGACAAAAAAATATGTAACGCATTTAACAAGCCGCAAGGCTGGGCTTGTTTGCCAATGACAAACAGGCATCTCATCATTAGAAAGGACTGAACTACATGGCAAGCCTGATATGTGAAATATCCACCCACGCATACAATGAAGCAAAACATCTGAAGTCTCCGGGAAAGGACGAAAGCGGCAATCCCGTAGAAGTTGTCAGGATCACGAAAAAAAGCGAACGGCAATATAAGAACCATGCCATCAAATTTGGACTTTGGTGCAAAGAAAATTATAAATGCCGGCACTTTGATGACTGCAAGCCGCACATACAGGATTATGCCGATTTTCTGATCGAGAAAGGTTATTCCGCCGATACGATCCACACCTATCTGGCGGGGGTCTGCCGGGTTTGGAATGTTGCTATGGATACGATCCAAAAGCCTGTCAGACACACGGCACAAAACACCCGCAGCCGCGGGACCAAGGCGTCGGATAGCCGCAAGGATACCCGGCGAGAGGCGTCCCCTCGGTTGTACGACTTTGCGTCGCGCGTAGGACTCCGCCGCCGAGAGTACCAGAAGCTCAGCGGCGGTGATTTGGTGAAAGACAAATCCGGTCACCTGTGCATTTGGGTCAAAGGAAAAGGGGGGAAGATTCAGTATCAGCGGATCCTCCCATCTGACATTGCTTTCGTCCGTTCCTATTTTGAGGAAAAGGATGCCGATGAGTATCTCTTTACGCGGGAAGAAATGGAAAACAAGATCGATCTGCACTATCTGCGCGCCTGCCAGGCCAAGCGGGCCTATCTGTATTATCTGGACGCCATCCGTGACCCGGCGTTTCGGGAACAGTTGATCCGCGAGCTGGAAGTGCGCTTCAAGGACAACGGCAGGGAGCTGCATCACGATCAGATAGATGGGATATACTATCTGCGCGGGCTCAACCGCAAGCTTGCTCTGGAACACAACCTGCCCGTCGCGTACAACCGACTGGCTCTGATGGCCGTGAGTGTATTCCATCTGTCCCATTGGCGTCTGGACGTCACGGTCTGCAACTACATTCTGGCGGTCTAACGTTAAAAACAATTGCAGCATGGTCAAATAAAGTCGAAAAACTTTTCCTTGACTTCAGTCTCACGATTCATTACACTAAATGTGTAAACAGTTTCTTTTTACTGCCGATCAGGCAATCAGTTTCTTCCTTTGCCGCTTAGCGGCTATGTTTCCGTTCTTTTTGTATCAAACAGGAGTATTGCGGATTTTTCTGCGATTCTCACATACTTTTTATATACATACCAAGCAAAACTGCATACATCACGCGAAGGCATCAGGAGACAATTTCCTGATGCCTTTTTGTTTGCAGGAACAACTTAGTCAAGGAGAATAAACGCCCTCTTTCTGGAAAAAATATGGAATGTATTGGGGGTGATTTCATCTTGGATCAGAAAACTCCGGAGCGCAACATGCAGCATTATCTTTGGCTCAGTTATTTCAACCGCACTCTGCGTGATCAGGGAGTGATCACCATGGATGAATACCGGAAGATGAACCACCTGATTTGGACGAAGTATCCGGTTTCGCAAAAGGCGTAAATCATCAGAAAGAGCGCAAGACGAGGGAGAAGAATTCGGCGCAGTTCGGGTGAACTGCGCTATTTTTGTAAATATTTGCACAGGCTTGATTTGCTATTGCAACAATGCTATAATGAACATGATAAAACGAACTTTACGAGAGGGCGTACTTATGGATATCCACACTATTCGGCAGATGCTGAAAACGAAAACTATCTACGATATTCCTATGCGAGTGACCTTTTACGCTCGTGTATCCAGCGAGAGCGACGAACAGCTCAATTCTCTGGGCAACCAAATTCAATACTACGAAAACCTGATCCGAAAAAATACCAACTGGACCTATGTGGAGGGCTACATTGACGAGGGCTTGTCTGCCGCCACCACCAAAAAGCGTGAAAACTTCCACCGCATGGTAGAAGATGGCCGCGCCGGCCTCTTTGACCTCATCATCACCAAGGAGATCACCCGTTTCGCCCGTAACACCCTGGACTCCATCCAGTACACCCGCGAACTGCTGAACGCCGGGGTCGGGGTGTTCTTCCAGAATGATAACATCAACACATTGGACGAGGACAGCGAGCTGCGCCTGACCATCATGTCCGGCATCGCCCAGGACGAACTGCGCAAACTGTCCAGCCGTGTGAAGTTCGGACACCAGCAGGCCATCAAAAACAGTGTGGTACTGGGCAACAGCCGTATCTTCGGCTACCGAAAGGACAACGGGCGGCTGGTGATCGACGAGGATGAGGCTCCCATGGTGCGGGAACTGTTTGAGTTGTACGCCACGGGTCAGCCCAGCATGAAGCAGATCGAAAATCTGTTTTGGAAACGGGGTTACCGCAACCACAACGGCAAAAAGATCGCCCACACCACCATGTCCGGTATGATTTCAAATCCCAAGTATAAGGGGTACTATGTGGGGAACAAGGTCAAGGTCATTGACCTGTTCACCAAGAAGCAGAAATTCTTGCCCCCGGAGGAGTGGGTCATGTTCAAGGATGAAACGGGCGAGATTGTCCCCGCCATCGTATCCGAGGCGCTGTGGGACAAGGCCAACGAGGTGCTGCGCAAGCGCAGCGAGGACGTGAAGGGACGTCAAGGTATCTGCAACCACGCCAACCTTTTGACGGGCAAGCTGTTTTGTACGGACTGCGGCGCGGCTTATTACCGCCGGGAATCCAAGGACAAGCAGGGGAACAAAAACAGCAAGTGGGTATGCAGCAATAAAATCAAAAGCGGGGCGGGCGCCTGCGCCTCTTTTCCCATCTACGAGGAAGAATTAAAGCCGCTTTTGCTGGAGGTTTTCCGGGAGACGGAGGACGATGCCGAAGCCATGGTGGACGAGTACATGGAAATGTACAAATCCCTGGACCGGGACGGCGATCTGGGGCGGCAGATCACAGCTCTGGAGCAGAAAATTACGACCATCGAAAAGAAAAAGCAGAAGCTGCTGACCTATAACGCCCTCGGCGAACTGTCGGACAAAGACTTCCTCTCCATGAACAGGCAGTGCGCCAAGGAACTGGATGAGGCACAGCAGGAGCTGATGGAGCTGACCCAGCAGCGTGACTCCGCATCTGACTACAAAAAGCAGATCGAGACCATCCGAAGGGTCCTGAAAAACGCGGAGCGGGATGCGGTCAAGGGACTGATCGACAAGGAATTTGTTGAGAAGTATATCGACAAAATCTTTGTCACGCCCGATGCGGACGGCACAATGTCCCTGCAAATCAAGATCTTTACGGGGAAAACAACCGAAAAAGTCCTCCAAAATCTCAGAAGTCGTACGGGTCACACATTCAAGAAGATGATCGAGAGCTACGAGAAGAGCCTGTAAGAAAAGAACGGATCTTCCCAATGCGCGAAGAAGAGGCGCGGCCAACAGGCCGCGCCTCTTTGTTTCGTCAAAGGCGGCAAAGCACGCTCCCGCCGCGCGGCGTCCAGAACGGGCGGGACGCCGCGCGGCGGAGACAAAAGGGCAGGGGTCTTGCCGCCCTTGCGCTCATTTTGCGCAGTTTTCTCAGGAAAATACGTGGTTGCTTTTTTGCGCGGTTTGATATAAAATTTCAATATTATCCCTTTGCGCGCCGGACGGGGTGCGGAGGATCTGCGCGGCCGCCTGCGGGCGGCCCAGTATTTGCGGAAGGAGGCGGCGCCATGCGCGTCTGGGCGCATTTCAAAACGATCACGCATCATCGCCGCCTTGTGCGGAAATACTGCTTCCGTCTGGGATTGTACTGGCAGGGGCTGACGCATGACCTGAGCAAGTACAGCCCGCGGGAATTCTGGCGCGGCGTGAAATATTATCAGGGCTACCGCAGCCCGAACGACGCCGAGCGGCGCGAGAACGGCGTGAGCCTTGCGTGGCTCCACCACAAGGGGCGCAACCGCCACCACTTTGAATACTGGATCGATTACTGCATCGGCGAGGATGGCAGGGTCTACATGGGCGGGTGCAAAATGCCGCTCAGGTATGTGGCTGAGATGTTCTGCGACCGCATCGCCGCGTGCCGGACCTATCAGGGCGATCAGTACACCGACGCCGCGCCCTACGATTACTACGAGCGCTCCCGCGGACATATCCTCATCCATCCCGAGACGGGCGAGCTGATCGGCAAAATGCTGCTGGTGCTCAAGGAGCAGGGCGAGGAGGCGGCCTTTGCCTATGTGCGGTCGCTGCTGGAGGCGGAAAAGGCGTAGGAGCGCGGAAAACCGGAAGTTTTTGCGGCGTATCGCTTGCATTTCGCGGCATTTGAGAGTAAAATATTTATGATTTTTTGACAGAGGACGGACGGAAACCAATGAGTCACCCCTATAAGACGCGCGAGGGCGGCGCGACCGTTACGGTATTTGTGCCGTATGACTGCCGCAACCACTGCCCCTTCTGCGTGAACAAGCAGGAATATGCCCATGCTGAGGGCTTCAGCGTGGAGGCCATTTTGAAGAGCATCGCCGTGATGGACGCCATCACGCCGCGCTGCGACTTTGTTTTTACCGGCGGCGAGCCGTTTGCGAATCTCAAGGCTTTGCAGCGGATGCTCGACGCGATCCCCGCGACGCACAAGATCTACATCAACACGACCTTCCCCGTGCAGCCCGGGTGCAGCGCGGACGAGATGATCGCCTTTACCGAGCGCAACCGCGGCAAGATCACCTGTATCAACATCTCCCGCCACCTGACGAAATATGTGGAGGAATCGCCCGACGAGGTCGTCGCCCGCATCGCAACGCCCAAGCGCGTGAACTGCGTGCTGTATCAGGACTATCCCGCCGGAGAGCTGGAGGATTATGCCGAGCGCTGGCGCAAATACGGCATCCCCGTGCAGTTCCGCTACGACTACACCGAGACGACGCCGGAAAACCTTTACGACGAGCGGGACGATAAGATCCTTGCCGATCTCAAGGCGCGCTTTACCTACAAGGGCCTCGACGGCTGCCGGATGCGCAACGGCTACCACTTCGACTACAAGGGCCTGCACATGACCTACCACAAGACGCTGCCGTATTCCACCATCGTGGAGACGGACGAGAACGGGGTGACCTACGACATCCTCTATGATATCCTCATCAAGCAGACCGGCGAGATCCACTCCGACTGGACGGGCGTGAAGCTCGATGTGGACAAGTACCGCGCCGTCGTTTACGAGCCATACGATCTGCGCGTGCTGGAGGGCACGGTCGACTTCTGAGCGGAAAGCGCGAATACAGAACGTTATATTTCGACAAAATATTACCAAAACCGCCGGTTTGGAAGCTCCAAACCGGCGGTTTTCTGTTGAGGAAAAGAAAGGAGGGGATCACAGACGGCCGTAGATGCGGGTCGTCTCATGGATGCGGCGGGCAAGCTTTTTGCTCGCTTCGCCGGGCAGCATACGCCACTGCCAGTTGCCGCCGGTCGTGCCGGGGGTGTTCATGCGGCAGCCCTTGCCAAGCTCCAGCCAGTCCTGCATCTGCGCGACGAAAAGACGGCTCTGGCAGCTCATGCCGCCGCGGATGATGCCGGCGTTGAAGCCCTCCTCGTCGCTCAGGCCGAGGTACTTCTTTGCAAACGCGATGTCCGCCTTGTCGGCCTCCGTGCGCCAGAGGGCAAGGGGCGCGTTGTCGTGCGTGCCGGTGTAGCAGATGCTGTTGAAGCCGCAGCTGTGCGGCAGATAGCTGCTCGGGTCGCGGGAGTCGAACGCAAATTCCAGCACCTTCATACCGGGGAGGCCGGAATCGCTCAGCAGCTGCACGACCTCCGGCGAGGGATAGCCGAGATCCTCGGCGATGAAGTCGAGATCGCGGAACCAGCCGGTCAGTACGCCGACGAGCGACATACCGGGGCCCTTGACCCAGCGGCCGTTTTTCGCGGTCGTTTCGCCGTAGGGCACCGACCAGTAGCTCTCAAAGCCGCGGAAATGGTCGATGCGGATGACATCGTAAAGCTGCTGCGCGCCGCCCACGCGGCGGATCCACCAGCCGTAGCCGTCCTTTGCCATGGCCTCGTAATCGTAGAGCGGGTTGCCCCAGAGCTGGCCGTCCGCGCTGAAGCAGTCGGGCGGGACGCCGGAGACCTCGACGGGAATGTTGTCCCTGCCCATCTGGAACATCTCGGGCTCGGCCCACACGTCGGCGGAGTCCAGCGCGACGTAGATCGGCAGATCGCCGATGATGCGGATGCCGAGGGAGTGGATGTATTCCTTGAGCGCCGCCCACTGGCGGAAGAAAAGGAACTGGATATAGGTGAACAGCTCCACATCCTCATGCAGCTCGGCGCGATAGCGCTCGATGACGGCCTCGCTCCTGCGGCAGCGGATGTCCTCATCCTCCCACTCCGTCCACGACTTCATGCCGAAGTGACGCTTGAGCGCCATGAAAAGCGTATAATTCGGCAGCCAGCGCGCGTTCTCCTGCTCAAAGGCTGCGACGGCCTCGCGGTCGCGCTCATAGCCGCGCTGCTTCGCCTTTGCGAGCAGCGCAAAGCGGCTCTCGTATATTTTGCCGTAGTCGACGCAGCGGGGGTCTACGCCCCAATCGCAGGCGTTGATCTCTGCGCGCGTCAGGAGCTTGTCCTTGACGAGCAGGTCGAGGTCGATGAAATACGGGTTGCCCGCGAACGAGGAAAAGCTCTGATACGGCGAGTCGCCGTAGCTCGTGGGGCCGAGGGGCAGGAGCTGCCAGTACTTTTGTCCGGCGGCGGCGAGAAAATCGGCAAACTCATACGCGGCCTTGCCCAGCGTGCCGATGCCGTGCGGCGAGGGCAGAGACGAGATCGGCATCAGGATGCCGGAGGAACGTTCGATCAATGGGATCACTTCTTTCTTGGATAACTCGGGATGATAAGGCTTAGCCCTTTACGGCGCCTGCGGCGACGCCCTTGATGATATACTTCTGGCAGAACAGATAGAACACGATGACGGGGATGATGCTCAGCAGGATCAGCGCCATCGTCGCGCCGAGGTCGACCGTGCCGTAGCTTCCCTTGAGGTACTGAATGTGGATGGGGATGGTCCAGTATTTCGTGCGGTCGAGCACGAGGTAGGGGAGCAGATAGTCGTTCCACACCCACATGATCTCAAGAATGCCGACGGAGATCATCGTGGGTCTGAGCATCGGCAGCACCACGGAAAAATAGGTGCGCAGCGGGCCGCAGCCGTCGATGGCGGCGGCCTCCTCGATCTCCAGCGGGATCGACTTGACAAAGCCGACGAACATGAAGATGGCGAGACCCGCGCCGAAGCCGAGGTAGACGATGGGGATGGTCCATGGCGTGTTGAGCTTGAGCGTGTCAGCCGTCTTGGAGAGGGTGAACATGACCATCTGGAACGGCACGACCATCGAGAAGACGCAGAAATAGTATACGATGCGGCAGAAGCGGCTGTCCACGCGCGCGATGTACCACGCGGCCATCGACGTGCACAGCAGGATGAGCGCCGTGGACGCGACGGTGATGAACAGGCTGTAGGCCGCGGACTTCCAGAACGGATAGTTGCCGAAGGTCATGCCCTTGACGAAGTTCGACCAGCCGGCAAAGCTCTCCTCGTTCGGGAGGGCGAAGGTGTCGGTCTTGACAAAGGTGTTGAGCTTGAAGGAGTTGATGACCACCGTGAGCACGGGCAGCACATAGATGATGCAGATGACGGCCAGCACGATGGACAGGATCATTTTGCGCCGCTTTTCGGCGGAGAGGGACTGCTTGTTCATTACTGCTGCACCTCCTTTTTGCGGCTGGAGTTGAGCTGGAGCAGACCGATGGACGCGACCAGAATGAAGAACAGCACGGCCTTGGCCTGCGCGGTGCCGCGCGAGTTGGCATTCTGACCGTAGAAGGTGTTCAGGATGTTCAGCGCCAGCATCTCGGTCTCCTTGATGGAGCTGCCGTTGGGCAGGATGGTATAGGGCTGGCCACCCGTGAGGGCGAGGTTCTGATCGAAGAGCTTGAAGCCGTTGGTGAGCGAGAGGAAGGTGCAGATCGTGATCGACGGCATGACGTTCGGGATCGTGACCTTCCAGAGCGTCTGCCAGCGGCTCGCGCCGTCGATCTTCGCGGCCTCGAGCATGTCCTCGGGCACGGCCTGAAGGCCGGCGATGTAAATGATCATCATATAGCCGATCTGCTGCCAGCACATGAGGATGATGAGCCCCCAGAAGCCGTACTTCGAGTTGAGCAGGATCGACGTGCCGTAGCGCGAGAGGATGCCGTCGAAGATCATCGACCAGATGTAGCCCAGCACGATGCCGCCGATGAGGTTGGGCATGAAGAACACCGTGCGGTAGAGGTTGCTGCCCTTGATGCCCTGCGTGAGCGCATAGGCAACGGCGAAGGCCAGCACGTTGATCAGCACGAGCGACACGACGGCAAAGAGCGCCGTGAACCAGAACGAGTGGACAAAGCTCGCGTCCTGAAACGCGCGGCGATAGTTTTCAAGGCCGATGAACGTCGCGTCGCTCGTGACCTTGAACTTGCAGAAGGAGAGATAGATGCCCTTAAAGAACGGGTAGACAAAGCCGATGATGAACGCGCAGACCATCGGCCCCATGAAAAGCGGGAACCAGCGTCTGGTCGATCTGCGGATCGTCGTGCTGTTGACTGCCGCGCCGCCGCGTTTGTGTTTCAATTCGATCAACTCCCAACCAAAAGTCATATTTTTCTATCGGCACGGCTGCGGCCTCATGCGGCGCACAGCCGTGAAATGCAGAGAGGGGCGGGCGAAATCGCCCGCCCCTCCGTTTTGTTGTGCAGTCCTGCGGTCAAACGGTCTTAGCCGTTGGCGGCAGCGTACTGGGTGGCCCAGCCGTCGACGAACGCGGTCTTGACCAGCTCCCAGTTGGCGTCGGTCTGGTCGGCGTCATACTGGTTCATCGCGGAGACGAGCGCGGCGCGGTAAGCGTCAACGTTCGGCTGGAAGTTGGTGACCCAAGGCATGACGTAGTTGCCGTTCATGGCATACTCGTTGGCGTCGGCCAGGAAGCCGTTGGTGGACTCGGCGGCGTTCTTGTACGGCATGGCGGCAAACTCGTCGACCAGCATACGGGAGACCTCAGCGTCGGTGACCATCCACTTCATGAATTCGAGCGTAGCCTGGATGTCTTCCTCGGAGGCCTTGGCGTTGACGGCCCAGCAGTTCTCAGTGCCGCAGTTCAGGCCCGCGTTCTCCTCGCCGTCGACACCGCAGTAGAACGGGATCATGGAGAGGTTGTCAAGACCGTACTGGCCATCGGCGGTGCCGGTCAGAGCGGCCCACTCCCAGGAGCCGTTCTGATAGAACACAGCCTGCTCTTTGCCGAACTCAGCCTCGGCGTCATAGCCGCCGGCAGCCAGATCGGAGGGAGCGACAGCGCTGTTGTTGATGTACAGATCCCACAGGTTCTTGAAGTTCTGCATGTAGGTGCCCTTGATGCTCGGGGGGCAGACCTTCCAGGCGTCGGGATCGTCCACGGACTCATAGTAGTACTCGAGGTTGGCGAGGTGGCCGGTGAAGCGCCAGCTGGAGTCGTCGCTCATGGAGGAGGAGGTGAAGGCGTCGAAGCCGAGCTCGCTCGCGCGGGAGTGGATGTCCTCAGCGACCTTCTTGAGAGAGTCGAAGTTGGTGATGTCGGCGAGGGTGTAGCCGGCCTTCTCGAGCAGGTCCTCGTTGACGATGATGCCGTAGCACTCGTAGCAGTAGCCGATGGAGCAGAGCTTGCCGTTGTCGTCATAGAGGTTGTAGGCGTCGGTGCTGAGCTCATTGGCGATGTCGGTGCCGGTCAGGTCGTAGCAGTAGTCGCCCCAGGTGCCGACGGCGGCCTGGTTGCCGACGACGAACATCGTCGGGGCCTCGGCCTTGTCCATCTCGGCGGTCAGGGTCTCGTTGTAGGTGCCGGAGGCGGCGGTCAGAACGGTGACGGGCACGCCGGTCTTCTCGGTGTACATGGTGGCGACCTTCTGGAGCGTCGCGTCAGCCTCGGGCTTGAAGTTCAGCCAGTAAACGCGGCCGGTGGCGGCGGGGGTAGTGGTATCGCCGTCATTGCTGCCCTGCGTGTCGTCCGTCTTGTTGCCGCAGGCAACGAGGGAGAGCGCCATGACAAGGGCAAGGATCAGTGCAAGATACTTTTTCATGATGTCATTAACTCCTTTTCAAATTTATTTTCACGCGTTGACCGCGGGAAAATCATTTTGTCAGGTCGCGCACGGACTGGCCCGCGCGCAGGGTGGTCGGCAGGGTGACGTGGCGGTTGCCGCCGCGCCCCTCGATCATGTCGAGCAGGATCTCCACGCTCGTATCGCCCATGGCGGCCATCGGCTGGCAGAGCGTGGTGAGCATGGGGTGGATGTACTCGGAGACGTTGATGCCGTCGATGGCGATGACGGAGCAGTCCTCGGGAATGGAGCGCCCGCTCTCGCGCAGCGCGCGCATCGCGCCGATGGCCATATCGTCCGCAATGGCGAAAACGGCTGTAAAATCGGCGGGGGAGCGCAGCCGCTCGCGCATGGCGTCGTAGGCGGTGGCGATGGTGAAGTCCGCCGCGCAGATGAGGTCGCCCTCGCGGGGCTTGAGGCCCAGCTCGTGCAGTGCGCGGAGGTAGCCGAGGTAGCGCAGCTGGGAAATGGAGCTGTCGTCAGGGTCGGCGGTGAGCGCCGCGATGCGGCTGTGGCCGTTTTTGTGCAGCTCCATCACCGCGCGGTAGGCCTCCTGCTCGTCCGCGATGGAGACGGAGGAGTATTCCGTCTGGCGCAGCGTGCCGTAGGAGTTGGTGTAGGTGCAGCAGACGAACGGGACGTTCAGAAGCGCGACCTCGCCGGGGGTGTAGTCGCTGCGGCCGCCGAGAAACACGATGCCGCGCAGACGCTTTTCCCGCTCCATCACGGCGCCGCACTTGAGCTCGTCGTCGCAGGACGCGATCTGGCGCATGACCATGGTGTAGCCCGCCGCGTCGAGCTTGCGTTCGATGGCGTGGATAATGTCGGTATAAAAGGGGTTCTGCACGCCGCGCACCACAAGGCCGATCGCGTCGGAGCGGACCTTGACCAGATCGCGCGCGCTGTTGTTGGGGACGTACTTGTGCGTTTCGATGACCGTGCGCACGCGCTCGCGGCAGTCCTCGCTGACGTCGGGCCGGTCGTTGAGCACGCGGGAGACGGTGCTGACGCTTACGCCCGAAAGACGGGCAATATCCTTGATGGTCAAGCGGACGCGCCTCCCTCTGCTGTACGGTAAAATCGGAAACCTTACCGGTAACGTTTCCGATTATAAACACAGGATAGCAATGCCGCGCGGATTTGTCAAATGAAAGTTGCACTTTTTGGAAAGAATGGGGAAATGCACAACAGGCGGCTGTGTTTTATTGGCAGAATAGACAAGGGGCGGGAAGCCGAACGGCTTCCCGCCCCGTTCATACCGCCGCGCGGCGCTATATAAGGATCCCTCCGTCCGCCGAAAGGGGCACGACCTGCCGGAGCGGGAGCGTCCCGCTCTGCCGAAGGGCCTTTTCCATGGCCGGCTCCGGCGCGTCGGCCGACGCACTTTTGCCCGTCGATCGGAAGGATCTTGCAGAGCGTGAGAAAAATCCCTCATTTCGCGGCTTTCTGCCATGCAGTATCGCACGAAATGAGGGACTTGTCAGTGGGAAATGCGGCGAAGCGCGGAAGCTTATTTCAGCAGCAGCTCCGCGATCTGGATGGTGTTGGTCGCCGCGCCCTTGCGGACCTGATCGCCGCAGCACCAGAGGTTCAGCCCGCGCTCGTCGGTCAGATCCTCGCGGATGCGGCCGACATAGACGATGTCCTGATCGGAGGTGTCGAGCGGCATGGGGTAGAGCTTGTTTCTGAGGTCGTCGACAAGCTTGCAGCCGGGGGCGTTTGCAATGAGCTCCTTGGCGCGCGCGACGCTGATCTTCTCCTTCGTGCGCAGCACGACGGATACGCTGTGGCTGCGCACGACCGGCACGCGCGCGCAGGTGCAGCTGACCTTCATCTCGGGCAGGTGGAGGATCTTGCGGCCCTCGTTCTGCATCTTCATCTCCTCGCTGGTGTAGCCCTCGAAGGCCTCGCCGCCGATCTGGGGGATGATGTTGTAGGCGATCTGATACTGGAAGACCTTGGGCTCGACGCGGCCGCCCTCGGCCAGCGCCCTGACCTCGCTCTCAAGCTCGTCGATGCCGCCCTTGCCCGCGCCGCTGACGGCCTGATAGGACGAGGCGATGATCGTTTCGATGGGGCTTTCCTTGGCCAGCGCGTTGATGGCGACGAGTGTGACGATGGTGGTGCAGTTGGGGTTCGAGATGATGCCCTTGTGCCACTTCACGTCCTCGGGGTTGATCTCGGGGATGACGAGGGGGACGTTGGGGTCGAGACGGAAGGCGCTCGAATTGTCGACGAACACCGCGCCCGATTTGACGATCGCGGGGGCGAAGCGCTCGGCGATGTCGTTCTCGGCTGCGCCGAGGACGATGTCGAGCTCCTCGAACGCGTCGTCAGACGCTTCGACGATGGTGCATTCCTGACCGCGGAACTGAATTTTGCTGCCCGCGCTCCTTGCGCTGGCGATGGGCCGCAGCGACGCGACGGGGAAATCGCGCTCGGCGAGAATTTTGATCATTTCCTGACCGACGGCGCCCGTGGCGCCGAGAATACCGACGTTGACCTGCTTTTTCATACCACATTCTCCTTTACAAAGCTGTTATACAGCACACGAATGGCCTGTTCGAAATCCTTTTCCTCCACACCCACGATGATGTTCAGCTCCTCGGGGCCCTGCGTGATCATGCGGATGTTGACGCCGTTTTCGCCGAGCTTGGCGAAGATCTTGCCCGATACGCCCGGGCGGTAGGCCATCTTCCGGCCGACGGCGGCGACGATGGCGATGTGCTCCGTTACCGTTATCTTATTCGGCTGCACCTCTTTTTGCAGCTCGCCCAGCATTTCATAGAGCGAGCGCGAGACCTTGTCGGACGAGACGACGAGGGAGACGATGTCGATGCCCGAGGGGATGTACTCCACGTTGACCTCGTGGCGCGCGAGCACGTCGAGGATCTTCAGAAGCGTGCCCGGCTCGCTCGACATGCCGGTCTTGGCGATGGTGATGACGGAAAAGCCCTTTTTGCCGGCGATGCCGGTGATGAAGCCGCCCTCCTCCTGCTCGTCGCCGATGGACTCGAGGATCATCGTGCCGGGATGGTCGGGGGCGTTGGTGTTGCGGATGTTGAGCGGGATGTTCTTATCGCGCACGGGGAAGATCGTGCCCTCGTGCAGCACCTGCGCGCCGATGTAGCTCAGCTCGCGCAGCTCGCTGTAGGTCACGCGGCGGATCGGCTCGGGATCGTCGACGATGCGCGGGTCGGCCATCAGGATGCCGGAAACGTCCGTCCAGTTCTCGTATACGTCCGCGCCGAGCGCCGCCGCGGCGAGCGCGCCGGTGATGTCGCTGCCGCCGCGGGAAAAGGTCTTGATGTGGCCGTCCGGCATCACGCCGTAGAAGCCGGGGATGACGACGCGCCTGCCGTCCGCCGCGCGGCGGAGCGCTTCATAGGTCGCGTCGCGGTCGACGCTGCCGTCAAATTTGAATTTGACCCACAGCGCCGCGTCGAGAAAGTCGTAGCCGAGGTACTCGGCCATGAGCCGCGCGGAGAAGTATTCGCCGCGGGAGGCGAGCTCGTCCTTGCTGATGCCGCTCTGCATCTTGTCCCACAGCGCGTCGAAGTCGGCGCTGAGGTCGGTCTTCAGGCCGCATTCGGCGATGATCTCGTCATAGCGGCCGCGGATCATGGCGAAGATGTCCTCGCAGGTCACGCCGTATTTGATGTGCGCGGCGCAGAGATAGAGAAGATCGGTGATCTTGTGGTCGCCGGAAAAGCGCTTGCCGGGCGCGGAGACGATCACGACGCGGCGGGCGGGGTCGGAGTCCACGATGGACTTGACCTTGGCGAACTGGTGTGCGTCGGCAAGCGAAGAGCCGCCGAATTTGAGTACCTTGAGCATGGGTTATTCCTCCTCGGCTGCATAGCGCGCAATGAGCGCGTGTGGGTCATTCCTTCGATAAGCTTCGTAGGCGTCGAACGCCTCGCGGGCGCTGCATTCGCGGGTAAAGTATTCGCCCGCGCTGCGGAAAAGCCACCTGCCCCGCGCGCCGGAGAGCTCCACGGGGCTGGGGGCGAAGGCGTCGGCGTAGAAGCCACGGCAGCCGGCGGCAATGTCGAGACAGTCGCGCAGGACGTTCGAGCCGGTCGGCCAGCCGCCCGCGCCCGCGCCGGAAAAGCTCTGCTTGCCAAAGCGGGCGGCATACAGCGAGACGAGGTTGCCGGTGCCGCCGGTGTGCGCCTCGGGCGCGGCGGCGGAAAAAAGCGTCGGGCAGACGAAGGCGGCGACGGCGCCGCCGGTTTTTTCCGCGCGGGCGATGAGTTTATAGGTAAGGCCCTCGGCCTTTGCCCTGGCGATGTCCGCCGCTGTGACGGACGAGATGCCGGCGCAGGGGATGTCCTCTTCCTTAACGTTCACGCCGAAGGCAAGGTCGGCGGAGAGGACGAGCTTGCGCCGCGCGTCCAGCCCCTCAACGTCGGCGGTGGGGTCCGCCTCGGCGTAGCCGAGCGCCTGCGCCTGCGCGAGCGCGGCGGCGTAATCCGCGCCGGAGTCGGTCATGGCCGAGAGCATGTAGTTCGTCGTGCCGTTGAGGATGCCCTCGACGGCGGTGATCTCGTCAAGCTGCGCCGCGCGGGAGAGCGACGTGAGCCACGGGATGCCGCCGCCCGCGGCGGCGGTGCAGCGCAGCGCGACGCCGCATTCTCCGGCAAGCGCCGTCAGCTCATCGAAATGCGCGCACATGAGCTGCTTGTTCGCGGTGACGACGTGCTTGCCCGCGCGCATGGCCGCGCAGAGGTAGCTGTACGCCGGCTCAACGCCGCCCATGACCTCTACTACGATATCAATAGAGGGATCGCGCACGAGCTCGTCATAGTCGGCGGTCACGGCGCAGGTGAGCGCGGGGCGCGGGCGGCGCGAGAGCACCGCGGAAACGTGCAGATCGGTCCGATCCGCGCATAGCTGATAAAAGTGGGAGCCGACCGTGCCGAAGCCCAGCAGCGCAATGTTCATGGAAAACCATTCCTTCCTGTTCGGGATGCTCCGCCAAGTGTGGACGATTTTGTGCGATTTGACCGAAATGTCCTTGTGATAAAAACACTTGACTTTTTGATGGGAACAATATAACATAGCGTTTGTGAAAAAACAATAGGGAAATGAAAAAACTTTTCCCATGCGATATGAGGAGGAAGTCTTATGCAGTATCAGAGCACCCGCAATAAGGAGCTGAAGGCCGGCAGCGCGCAGGCCATTCTGGATGGGCTTGCGCCCGACGGCGGGCTTTACACGATGCCGTCGTTCGACGAGGTGAGGTTCGACTATACCTCCGTGCTGGGACTGGACACGCTGTCGATGTCCACGATCATTCTCTCGAAGCTCCTGCCGGACTTTTCCGAGGAGGAGATGGCGAAGCTCGTGTGCGAGGGCTACGGCGACAAGTTCGAGACCGTCGACCTTACGCCGACCGTCCCCGTCGGCGAGGACAACGTGCTCGAGCTGTTCCGCGGGCCGACGAGCGCTTTTAAGGACGTGGCGCTCTCGATGCTGCCGCGGCTGATGACGGCGGCAAAGGAGAAGTGCGGCGTGGACGACGAGATCCTCATTCTGACCGCCACGTCCGGCGACACCGGCAAGGCTGCGATGGAGGGCTTTCGGGATGTGCCGGGCACGAAGATCATCGTCTTCTATCCCCATGGCGGCGTGAGCGCCGTGCAGCAGGCGCAGATGACCACACAGGAGGGCGGCAACGTCTGCGTGTGCGCGGTGCGCGGCAACTTTGACGACGCGCAGACGGGCGTGAAGAAGATATTCTCCGCCGTCGGGCAGGAAGGGCTGCTTGCGGGCAGGGGCGTGCGCCTGTCCTCGGCCAATTCCATCAACATCGGCAGGCTCGCCCCGCAGGTGATGTACTATTACAGGGCTTACGCCGATCTCGTCGGTGCGGGGCGCATCCACGCGGGGGATAAGGTCGACTACGTTGTGCCGACCGGCAACTTCGGCGATATTCTCGCGGGCTACTTCGCAAAGGAGATGGGCCTGCCCGTCGGCAGGCTCGTGTGCGCGTCCAACGCCAACAACGTGCTGACCGACTTCCTGCGCACGGGGCGCTATGACCGCCGCCGCCCGTTCTATAAGACCGTCTCGCCCTCGATGGACATTCTTGTTTCGAGCAATCTGGAGCGGCTGCTGTATCTCCTCTCCGGCGACGATGCGCTCGTTGCGGGCCTGATGAAGCGGCTCGGCGAGGAGGGCGCCTACGAGGTGCCGGCGGAGATGCTTGAAAAGCTGCACGAGCTGTTCTGGGCGGGCTGCTGCGGCGACGAGGGCGCAAAGGCCGCCATCGGCAGCGTCTGGCGCGAGCATCACTACCTCTGCGACACGCACACGGCGGTCGCATGGGACGTGGCACAGCAGTATAAGAAAGCGAACCCCGACCACAACGCGGTCGTCGTGCTGTCCACGGCGTCTCCCTATAAGTTCCCCGCCGCCGTGCTTGACGGCATCGGCGAAAAGGCCGAGGGCGGCGAGTTCGCCGTGATGGAGCGGCTCCACGATGTCACCGGCGTGCCGGTGCCGAAAAATCTGGCGGGGCTGCGCGAGCGCGCGGTGCGCCACCGCGACGTGATCGACCAGGAGGAGATGCTGTCCTATGTGCTCGACCATGCCGCGCGGAAGAACTGGTGAGGAGGAAGAAGATGTATATTGTCTGCCTTGATATGGAGGGCGTGCTCGTCCCCGAAATCTGGATCGAATTCGCCCGCGAGAGCGGTATCCCCGAGCTGACGCGCACCACGCGCGACGAGCCGGACTACGACAAGCTGATGAAATGGCGCATGGGCGTGCTGCGCGAGCATGGGCTCGGACTCAGGGAGATCCAGGAGACCATCAGCCGCATCGACCCGCTGCCGGGGGCGAAGGAGTTCCTTGACCGGCTCCGCAGCGAGACGCAGGCCATTATCCTGAGCGATACCTTTGAGGAGTTTGCCCAGCCCCTGATGAAAAAGCTGGGATGGCCGGCCATCTTCTGCAACTCGCTTGAGATCGATGGGGACGGCTTCATCAGCGGCGTCAGAATGCGCTGCGAGCACTCCAAGCTCACCACCGTGCGCGGCCTTCAGTCCATCGGCTTTGAGACCATCGCCGCGGGCGACAGCTACAACGACCTTGAGATGATCGAGGCGTCGAAGGCGGGCTTCCTGTTCCGCACGACGGAGCAGATCAAAAGAGACTATCCGCAGCTCCCCGCCTATGAGCGCTATGACGAGCTGCTGGAGGCCATCTTGTGCGTGGTGCGCGGACAGTCGCGCTGAGAAAATTTTCCGTCATTTTGAAGGGCGCGCAGCAAAACTGCGCGCCTTTCGCGCACAAAAAGGGCTGCAAATGTGCGGGTTGTATGGAACGTATGGGCAGAATTGTAGAAAATGGTGAATTATTTCCCGCATTTTCGGCCAATTTGCCGATTGATTTTTCCTGCCAAAAAATTATGATAATGGGCGAAAAGTAGGGCGCACGGTCCGGAACGGGCGCTCTGCGTAGAAAAACCAACCATTGTGAATAATTGGGAGGAGAAACTATGCTTAGCTTCTTGATCTGTCTTGCACTGCTGATCGGCGGCTACTTTGTTTACGGCAAGGTCGTGGAAAAAACCTTCGGCCCGGACGACCGTGAAACCCCGGCTGTTAAGATCAACGACGGTGTGGACTATGTTGTCCTGCCGCAGTGGAAGCTGTTTATGATCCAGCTTCTGAACATTGCGGGCCTCGGCCCGATCTTCGGCGCCCTGCAGGGCGCTCTGTGGGGCCCCATCGTGTTCCTGTGGATCACCTTTGGCACCATCTTCGCCGGTGCTGTCCATGACTATTTCTCCGGCATGATGAGCGAGCGCAACAACGGCGCTTCCATCTCCGAGATCGCGGGCATCTACCTCGGCGGCGCGATGAAGAACGTCATGCGCGTGTTCAGCGTGGTGCTGCTTGTCATGGTCGGCACCGTGTTCGCCGTCGGCCCCGCGGGCCTGATCGTCAAGCTCTTCCAGGAGGGCGGCCACAGCGGCCCCGTCACCACGACGCTGTTCTGGCTGATCATCGTGCTCGCTTACTACTTCATCGCGACCTTTATCTCCATCGATAAGATCATCGGCAAGATCTATCCGCTGTTCGGCATCTGCCTGATCATCATGGCGCTCGGCGTTGCCGTCGGCATCTTCGTCAATCCCGACTACACCATCCCCGAGATCTGGAACAACTTCGGCTCCATGCATCCTTCCGGCACGCCGGTCTGGAGCTTCATGTTCATCACCGTCGCCTGCGGCGCGATCTCCGGCTTCCACGCTACCCAGAGCCCGCTGATGGCGCGCTGCATGAAGAGCGAGAAGCAGGGCCACTTCGTCTTCTACGGCGCGATGGTCTCCGAGGGCATCATCGCCCTGATTTGGGCCGCTGCCGGCTGCTCGCTGTATGAGGTCACCGGCGGCCTGAACACCGGCCTTGCCGCGGCGCTTGCCAACGGCCAGTCCGCCGCCATCTATGACGTCTGCCTCAAGACGATGGGCGGCATCGGTACGGCGCTCGCCATGCTCGGCGTCATCGCCTGCCCCATCACCTCCGGCGATACCGCGTTCCGTTCCGCCCGTCTGGTGCTGGCCGACTGGTTCAAGCTTGACCAGAAGAGCTGGAAGAACCGTCTGATCCTCTGCGTTCCCGTGCTCGGCGTCGGCGCGTTCCTCGGCATCGGCAATGCGCTCGGCAAGATCGACTACACCGTTATCTGGCGTTACTTCAGCTGGACCAACCAGACGCTTGCCATGATCGTTCTGTGGGCCGCCTCCATGTACCTCTTCTACGACAAGAAGAACTACTGGATCACCGCCGTTCCCGCAACGTTCATGAGCGCGGTCTCCATCACCTACTTCCTGCTGGGCAACGAGTGCCTCGGCCAGTTCCTCAACACCAAGACCGCTGAGGGCGCTGTGGTCTACAACACCGCCGTCGCCTATCCTGTCGGTATCATCGCTGCGGCGCTGTTCCTCGGCATCTTCCTGTACACCATCAAGAAGCGCCACACCCAGCCCCACTACGAGACGCTGCACAAGTAAACTCAGTCCGTAAAGCGGTGGGAGCATCCTCCCACCGCTTTTCCTACTCTTTTTCTTTGGAGGTACGCTTTATGATCCTTGCACCGGCACGCCTTGGCGGCGAGACCCTCGCGCCGGAGACTCTGGCGGAGGACAAACGATCCTGCAAGCGCTTCGGCCCCTGCGGCGTGGGGGAGCGGGCGCTGTACCTGAACAGCCTTTTCATCGACCGGCGCTATTATGTTGCGCTCGGCTCCGTGCGGCGCGTGTTCAAGCGCGTGGCGATGAGCAAGGGCGGCTTTACGGGCAAGGGCGTGTTCGGCTCGATCCCCTATCTCGTTGTGGAATACGACGGGGGCGAGCAGAAGCAGTGTACCTTCAAACGCGAGGAGGACGTCGACCTGCTGCTGGCGTATCTGGAAAAGACGCATCCGGAGATCCCGCGCCTGAGCAAAGAGGGCGAGCGCCGGCTGCGCGAGCGCCGCGAGCGCGAGGAAAAGCGCTATCTTAAGGAGCTGACGCCGCAGGCCCAGAGCGCGCGCGAGGAGCTTGAGCGCGCGCAGGAGTTCCTCTCCCGCTATCCGGAGATGACGGCGCGGCTTGCCGCGAGCGCGAAGGCCAAGCGCGTCAACCAGTATACGAATCCCGCCTACCGCTGGGTCGCGCTGGCGATCGTGCTGGCGGGCGCGGCGGCGCTGGTGTACGGCATTGTCACATGGCGCGCCGGCGGGGAGTTCGGCGTGTATTTCGCGCTGTTCGGCTTTGCGGCGGTGTTCTTCTTCTCGGGCGCGAACGTGCTGCCGACGGCGAAAAACAACCGCGCCGCCATTGAACGCGCATGGACGCAGGCGCGCGAGGGCATGGAGAACGTTCTGCCCGAGAATTTCCCGCTGCCCGGGCGCTACGCGCACCCGATCGTGCTCACGCGCATGATCCGCATTCTGCGCGAGGGCCGCGCGCAGAGCGTGAGCGAGGCGCTGGACGTGCTGAAAAACGATCTGAAGGCGCTCAATGCCGACGTGCAGGTCGAGCAGGAGGAGTACGACGAGGTCGTGGTCATCAAGCCGCTGTTCCTCGTGTGCGACTATCAGTGAAAAGCAAAAAAGAAGACCGGAGAGACGCGCTGCGTCTCTCCGGTTTTTTGCGCTCATTCGATCGTGCCGCCGCCGAGCACCGTGCCGCCATCGTAGAGCACGACGGCCTGACCCGGCGTGACGGCGCGCTGCGGCTCGTCGAAGACGAGATGTACGCGCCCGTCGGGCAGCACCGTGACCGCCGCGGCCTGCTCGCGCTGGTGGTAGCGCACGCGCGCCGATGCGCGCAGCTCGCGCGGCGGCGTATCGTAGGCGATCCAGTTGAAATCGCCCGCCGTCAGCTCGCGGGAAAAGAGCGCGTCGTTCCCGCTCAGCACCACGCGGTTTTCCCGCGCGTCGATGCGCTTGACGTACAGCGGCGCGTCCGCCGCGATGCCAAGCCCCTTGCGCTGGCCAACGGTGTAGTGCACGATGCCCCTGTGCCGGCCGAGCACATGGCCATCCTCGTCGACGAAGTCGCCCGCGGGGCAGTCGTGCCCCGTGCGGCGCGCGATGAAGCGCGCGTAGTCGCCGTCGGGGACGAAGCAGATGTCCTGACTGTCGGGCTTATCGGCGTTGTAGAAGCCCTGCTCCTCGGCGATGCGGCGCGTCTCGCTCTTGTGCAGCGCGCCGAGCGGGAAGCGCGTGTGCGCAAGCTGCTCCTGCGTGAGCGAATAGAGCACGTAGCTCTGGTCCTTGCTCTCGTCAAGCGCCTTCTTGAGCAGCCACCGTTCATTTTCCCGTTCGATGCGCGCGTAGTGGCCCGTGACGATGGCGTCGCAGCCCAAAATGCGGGCGCGCTCATAGAGCCGCGCGAACTTCAGATAGCGGTTGCAGTCGATACAGGGATTCGGCGTTGCGCCGCGCTCGTAGGCGGCGATGAAGCGGTCGATGACCTGCCCCTTGAAATCGTCGGAGAAGTTGAAGACATAGTAGGGGATGCCGAGATGGAACGCGACCGAGCGCGCGTCCTCCACATCCTCGAGCGAGCAGCAGGTCTTCGTGCTTTTTACGCCGATGTCCTCGTTGTGGAAAAGCTTCATCGTCGCGCCGATGCAGGCGCAGCCCTGCTCTTTCATCAGAAAAGCGGCGACGCTGGAATCAACGCCGCCGCTCATGGCAATGAGCACCTTATCCATCAGACCATCCGGCACGCTTCGCATTCCTCGCAGTCGGGGAACTCCTTGTGGTCGTAGGCGATGCCGTTTCTGTCGTAATAGTCCTTGATGGCGGACTTGAACGCCTCCTCGGCAAGCACGCTGCAGTGCAGCTTGTAGGCGGGCAGGCCGCCGAGCGCGTCGACCACGTCCTTATTTGTGATCTTGAGCGCTTCGTCGATCGTCTTGCCCTTGATCATCTCGGTGGCGATGGAGCTCGAGGCGATCGCGCTGCCGCAGCCGAAGGTCTCAAACTTCACGTCGTCGATCTTATCGCCGTTGATCTTGAGGTACATTTTCATGATATCGCCGCACTTGGCGTTGCCGACCTGACCGACGCCGTCCGCATTCTCGATCTCGCCGACATTGCGCGGGTGCATGAAGTGATCCATTACGGTTTCCGTATAAAGAGCCATCTTTCGTTCCTCCTTGATGCGCTTTCTTATAAAATGAACTGTTTTCTGCCGCTGATGAGGTCCTTCCACATCGGGGACATATCGCGCAGGTACTGCACGACCTCGGGCACGGCTTCGAGAATGCGGTCGACGTCCTCGTCGGTGTTCCACTCGCAGAGACTCAGGCGCAGCGAGCCGTGCGCCACGTCGTGTACGCGGCCGATGGCCAGCAGCACGTGGCTGGGGTCGAGCGAGCCGGACGTACACGCACTGCCGGACGAGGCGCAGATGCCCTTTGCGTCAAGGAGCAGCAGCAGGCTCTCGCCCTCGATGCCCTCAAAGCAGAAGCTCACGTTGCCGGGCAGGCGGTTCACGGGATCGCCGTTAAGCGCGCTGTGCGGGATCCTGGAAAGTCCCTCGATCAGCCGGTCGCGCAGAGCGCTGACCTTTTTGGCGTTCTCGTCGATGTGGGCGCAGGCGTCTTCAAGCGCCGCGGCCATGCCCATGATGGCGGGGAGGTTTTCCGTGCCGGCGCGCTTGCCGCGCTCCTGTGCGCCGCCCTCAATGATGTTCGTGAGGAAGATGCCCTGACGCGCGTACAGCACGCCGATGCCCTTCGGGCCGTGGAACTTGTGCGCGGAGAGGGACAGCATATCGATGTGCTGCGCCTTCACGTCGATGTGGACGTGGCCCGCCGCCTGCACGGCGTCGGTGTGGAAGAGAACGCCCGCATCATGGCAGACCTGACCGATCTCAGCGATCGGCAGGATGGAGCCGATCTCATTGTTGGCGTACATGATGGTGACCAGGCAGGTGTCCTCGCGGATGGCGTCCTTCACCTGCTGCGCCGTCACGGTGCCGATGGGGCCGACGGGCAGAAGCTCGACCTCGAAGCCCTCCTTTTCGAGCTTTTTGAGCGTGTGCAGCACGGCATGGTGCTCGAACGCGGTGGAGATGATGTGCTTTTTGCCCTTGCGCTCGCCGAGGCGCGCGGCGGAGATGATGGCCTGATTGTCGGCCTCGCTGCCGCCGGAGGTGAAGTAGATCTCACGCGGGGAGGCGTTGAGGCATTTGGCAATGCGCTCGCGCGCATCCTGCAATGCTTCGTTTGCCTGCTGGCCGAGGGAGTGCAGGCTCGAGGGATTGCCGTAAACGGTCTCCATACAGGGCAGCATCGCGTCGATGGCGGCGCGGCTCATCTGCGTGGTGGCGGCGTTGTCTGCGTAAACAGTGGTCATATCGTATCGCTCCTTTGTATCGGGAATCAAAACCTATCTTTAAAGTATGTTTATATGATACACATTTAATCCTACTTTGTCAATAGGTTTTTGAAAATGAGGGCTTTATCATTTTTGAACGCACGAGGGGCAACAGCGCGTTGCTTGCGCTTGGACAGCGCTTATGGTAAAGTGCTGTCAAGGAGGCGAGCTTATATGGAAACAAAGGATATTTTACTTTCATTGAGAACGCAGAGGGGGCTTTCGCAGGACGAGCTTGCGGAAAAGCTCTTTGTGACGAGACAGGCGGTGTCGCGCTGGGAGACCGGCGAAACGACGCCCAATGTGGAAACGCTGAAGCTGCTGTCGCGGCTTTTTGACGTTTCGATCAACACGCTGCTGGGGACGCCGCGGCAGCTGATCTGCCAGTGCTGCGGGATGCCGCTGGAGGATGCGACGCTCAGCCGTGAGCCGGACGGCTCGTTTAACGAGCAGTACTGCAAGTGGTGCTATACGGACGGCGAGTTCAAGTATTCCAGCAAGGAGCAGCTGATCGACTTCTGCGTGGCGCACATGGCGAGCGAGCAGTGGCCCGCCGAGCAGGTGCGCGCGCACATGGAGGCTGTGGTGCCGTATCTGGAGCACTGGAGGAAATAGCGCGCTTTCACTCCGCCCCTGCGCCGCTTGACGGCGCGGGGGTTTTGTGATATCCTGTCGCAGCACAATTCAATAAGGACTTGAGGTGCCGCCGGAAGGCGGCCGAACAGGGAAGCGGGGTGCAAATCCCCAGCGGAGCCGCCGCCGTAATGGAAGAGCCCGTTTTCATGATGCCACTGGAGCAGTCCGGGAAGGCGAAAACGGACGGGGACGCCTGAGCCGGAAGACCTGCCTCGAGTGCCGTACAAAGCGCCGCGGACCTTCGGCTAAAAAGTACACTCCCCAGCAGGGCGGAGTTTCTCCGGCCTGCCGGTCTCTTCTTTCTTTGTACGGCTGACCGGAACAAAAGAAGGAGAGATTTTTTATGCAGAAGAAAACCAACAAGGGCGTCATCGCCCTCGTGATCGTCCTTGTGCTGGCGGTCGCGGCCCTTATCGTCTGGCAGGTCACCAAGCCCGCGCCCCAGCAGGGCGGCAAGGAGATCACCGTCAACATCGATCACCTGAACGGCGACGACACGTCCTACACCATCGTCACCGACGCGGAGTATCTGCGCGGCGCGCTCGAGCAGGAGGATCTCATTGAGGGTACCGAGAGCGAGTACGGCCTCTACGTGCTGACCGTTGACGGCGAGACCGCCGACGAGAGCCAGCAGGAGTGGTGGGGCTACAGCGTCAACGGCGCGTTCGCCGAGCTCGGCGTGGACAGCCAGCCCGTCGCGGACGGCGATGTGTACGATTTCGTGCTGAATGTCGGCTGGTAAAGCCGCCCGCCTGACCGCGCGCGAGATCGCGGAGCTGTCGCTGATCTGCGCGCTGATGGTCGCGGGAAAGGAGAGCCTGCGCGTCATCCCGAACGTGCATCCGGTGACGCTGCTTTTGCTGCTGGCGACGATCCTATACGGCGCGAAGGCGCTCTATCCCGCCTTCGGCTTCGCGCTGCTGGAGATCGCGCTCTATGGTGCGGGCATTTGGAACCTGATGTACCTCTATGTCTGGCCCCTCGCGGTGCTCGCCGCGCTGCCGTTCCGAAAGGAGACGAGCCGCGCGCTCTGGGCCGCCATCGCGGGGCTGCACGGGCTGTGCTTCGGCGCGCTGTGCGCCATCCCCTATTTCTTTATCGGCGGGTGGCGGATGGCGGTTTCGTGGTGGATCTCCGGCATCCCGTACGATGTGATCCACTGCGTATCAAACGCGGTGCTCGCCTTTGTGCTGCTGCCGCCGCTGCGGAAGCTCATGGAGCGCCTTCACGCGGAAAACCGATGAAAAAGAAACGCGGCCGCTGTCCGAAAGGCAGCGGCCGCGTTTTCTGCGCTCACAGGAAAAGCAGCAGCGCGGCGACAGCGGCGATCGCGCCGCCGATGATGCTTGTGGTCGTGTAGATTTTGCGCGATTCGGGGTCCTTCCCCTCGGATCTGAGGTAGTAGAGCCCCGCGCACAGAATGAGCAGGCCGATGACGAGCGCGATGATCTTGGTGGTCATGATTTTTTCCTCCAATTTAACAGCAGCGCTGAATTTGTGATGACGAGCACGCTGCCCGCATTGTGCACCAGCGCGCCGACGACGGGATCGAGCGTGCCGATGATGGCGAGCGCGATGGCGATGAAATTGAGCGTCATGGAAAACGCCATGTTGCATTTGATGGTGGTCATCATGCGCTTGGAGAGCGCGATGAGGTGCGGCAGCTCCTTCACCTCGTCGTCGACAAGGGCGATATCCGCGGCGTCCACGGCAATGTCGCTGCCGACGCCGCCCATGGCGATGCCGACGTCCGCGGCCTTGAGCGCGGGCGCGTCGTTCACGCCGTCGCCGATCATGCAGACCTTTTCGCCCGCGTTCTGGCAGGCGCGGATGTATTGCAGCTTATCCTCCGGCAGACAGGGGGCGCGGACCTCGTCGACGCCGAGCTGGCGGGCGATGGCCGCGGCGGCGTTCGGATGGTCGCCCGTGAGCAGCACGGGCCGCACCTGAAGGGACGCGAGCTGCGAGATCATGCCTGCGCTTTCCTCGCGCACGGTGTCGGACAGGGCGATGAAGCCTGCGAACGCGCCGTCCACCGCCGCGTAGATGACCGTGCAGCCCTGCGCGAGCTGCCCATCCGCCTGCGCGAGCGCGGCATCCGGTATGGCGCAGCCGTGCTCCTCGAGCAGCGCGCGGTTGCCCGCGAGCACCGCCCTGCCCTCGACGGCGGCGGAGACACCGCGTCCGGGGAGCATGGCGAAGTCTTTGGCAGGCGGGAGGGGCGCGGCGTTTTCCTCCTGATAGCGGGCGACCACGGCTTTGCCGAGTGGGTGCTCGGAAAGCTGCTCGGCGTCGGCGATCAGGCGCGCGAGCGCGGACGCATCCAGCGTGTCGGAGACGCTCACGGTGCGCACGGGCACGGGACGGCCATAGGTCAGCGTGCCGGTCTTGTCGAAGGTGATGCGCGTCACGGCGGCGAGGCGCTCGAGCGCGTCGCCCTCGCGCACAAGGAAGCCGTGCTTCGTCGCGTTGCCGATGGCGGCCATGATGGCGGTCGGTGTGGCCAGCACGAGCGCGCAGGGGCAGAACACGACGAGGATCGTCACAGCGCGGATGATCTCGCCGGTGATGAGCCACGTCAGCGCCGCGGCGGTGAGCGCGATGACGACGATCCATGTCGCCCAGCGGTCGGCAAGGCCGACGATCCTGGCTTTGCCCGCGTCGGCGGACTGCACGAGGCGGATCATGCGCTGGATGGAGCTGTCCTCGCCGACCTTCGTTGCCCGCATATCGAACGCGCCGAAGCGGTTGACCGTGCCGGAGGCGACCTCGTCGCCAACGGTCTTGTCGACGGGCAGCGATTCGCCCGTCATCACCGCCTGATCGACCGAGGTCTGTCCCGCGACGATCACGCCGTCGACGGGGATGGTCTCGCCGGGCAGCACGCGCAGCAGTGCGCCCGCCTCGACAGCCTCCGCGGGAACGACCGTTTCTCCGCCGTCTCGCAGCACGCGCGCGGCCTGCGGCGTCAGGCGGACGAGCTTTTCAATGCCCGCGCGGGCGCGGGCGACCGTCAGCTCCTCGAGCAGCGCGCCGAGCTGCATGATAAAGGCGACCTCGCCGATGCAGACCGAGGCGATCAGCGCCATCGACACGAGCACGTCGGCCTTGATGTCGAACGCCGTGACGAGTCCGATGACAGCCTCTAAAATAATGGGGACGCCGCACAGAACGATCGCAACCCACGCCGCGTCGAACGGCAGGGGGACGAGATCAAAAATGCTGACGAGCAGCGCGATCCCTGAGAGCGCGAGCAGCGCGACGTCCTTTTTCGTGCCGCCAAGCGACAAAAAATGCTCCAGCTTTTCCATTGTCTGTTTCACGGGAAGAAGCTCCTTTCTATACTGGTAGGGGTATGGGCTTATTATACATATGGGGGTATAGGTTGTCAAGAGGACAAAAAGAAAGAAGCGGCGCAAGGCCGCTCCCTGTCCCTTGTATGCGTTTGCTGAAAAAGCGCCGCAAGAAGGGCGCGCGAAAGGGGAGCGCCCTCTGCGCTCAGCCCATGTTGGAAAAGCGCTCGACCGCCTTGGTAAAGCTCTCGATCGTCTTGTCTGCGTCGCCGTGCTCGATGCCGTCGCGCACGCAATGCCGGATGTGGCCCTCGAGCACCACCTTGCCGCAGCCGTGCAGCGCGGACTTGGCCGCGTTGATCTGCGCGAGCACATCCTCGCAGGGCACATCCTCGTCCACCATGCGGTCGATGGCCTGTACCTGCCCGATGATCTTTTTCAGCCTGCGATGCAGGTTCTCCGCGTCCATGCACTGTCTCATAAGGCACCTCCATACCCGTTGGGGTATTCCTATTGTACGCTTTTTGCACCCGTCTTGTCAAGACGCGCGGCGCGGTCTTGCGCGGCGGGGGGAAATGTGGTAGAATATATTTGAAAAAGTATGACCGGCATTTGAAGCGAGAATGCCGGAGAGCAGAGGTTACACGCATGAAAAAAAGCGACAAGGCACCCAGACAGGCCCACCGCGCCGCAGACCCGAACGTCATGGGCCTGCACGCGGACGTGGTGGAGCAGCATATCACGGACACGCTGGAGGCAAACTACATGCCCTACGCGATGTCCGTCATCGTTTCGCGCGCCATTCCGGAAATCGACGGCTTCAAGCCCTCGCACAGAAAGCTTCTGTACACGATGTACAAGATGGGGCTGCTGACCGGCGCGCGCACGAAGAGCGCGAACATCGTCGGCCAGACGATGCGCCTCAACCCCCACGGCGACGCCGCCATCTATGACACGATGGTGCGCCTTTCCAAAGGCTACGGCGCGCTGCTGCACCCGTTCGTCGACTCGAAGGGCAACTTCGGCAAGGTCTATTCGCGCGATATGGCGTGGGCGGCCAGCCGCTATACGGAAGCCAAGCTCGCGCCCATCTGCGCCGAGCTTTTCCGCGATATCGATTCCGATACCGTCGATTTTGTCGACAACTATGATAACTCGATGAAAGAGCCGGCGCTGCTGCCGACGACCTTTCCCAATATCCTGGTCTCGGCCAATCAGGGCATCGCCGTCGGCATGGCGAGCCAGTTGTGCGGCTTCAATCTGGGCGAGGTGTGCGACACGACGATCGCGTTTCTCAAAAATCCCGAGGCGCGCATCAGCGAAACGCTGCTCGCGCCCGATTTCCCCACCGGCGGCGAGGTGCTGTACGACGCGCGCGCCATTGAAGATATTTACAATACCGGACGCGGCGGCGTAAAGGTGCGCGCCCGCTGGCGCTACGACAAAAAGGACAACCTCATCGAGATCTACGAGATCCCCTATACCACCACGACCGAGGCCATTATGGACAAGGTCGCCGAGCTCATCAAGGCCGGCAAGGTGAAGGAGATCTCCGACATGCGCGACGAGACCGACCTCTCGGGCCTTAAGCTGACGATCGACCTCAAGCGCGGCACCGATCCCGACAAGCTCATGCAGAAGCTTTTCAAGGCCACGACGCTTCAGGACACGGCGTCGTGCAATTTCAACGTGCTCATCGCCGGTATGCCGCGCGTGATGGGCGTGCGCGAGCTTTTGGACGAGTGGTGCGCATGGAGGACCGAGAGCGTCAGGCGCCGCGTGTACTTCGTGCTCAAAAAGCGGCAGGACAAGCTGCATCTGCTCAAGGGCCTCAAGCGCATCCTGCTTGACATCGACAAGGCCATCCAGATCATCCGCGAGACGGAAAAGGAGGCCGACGTCGTGCCGAACCTGATGATCGGCTTCGGCATCGACCAGATCCAGGCGGAATACGT
>CAKTLG010000021.1 GCA_934572465.1 uncultured Oscillospiraceae bacterium | reverse complement strand
TACAAGAAAGAGTGCATCGAGCAGGGCAAGAAGTACTTCTCCGTCGCCTCCGGCGGCGGCACGGGCCGCACCCTGCATCCGGACAACATGGCCGCCGGCCCCGCCTCCTACGGCATGACCGACACCATGGGCCGCATGCATTCCGACGCGCAGTTCGCCGGCTCCTCCTCCGTGCCCGCGCACGTCGAGATGATGGGCTTCCTCGGCATGGGCAATAACCCCATGGTCGGCGCGACTGTCGCCGTGGCCGTCGCTGTGGCCGAGAGCCTGAAGTAAGAGGGAAAACTTCCGGTTTTGCCCTTCAAAGGTTCCGAAACCTGATTTTTCATCAAGTATAAGCAGGAGGCACATCCTTCGCACGAAAATGCGGAAGATGTGCTTCCTGTTTTTGCGTATTGGGAGGGAAAAACCGTGAAGAAAATCAGGAGGCGCTTCCCGAATGAGAAGATGTTCAGGGAGGGCTTGAAGCGTATATTCCGGACGGTAGATCCCGTAACCTGCGGGATGGCACGATCCGGCATTACGGAGGATCCGTCAAGCGGCTTTACGAGCGTATCCTGCCGGACACGCGGATCGCTTGGGCGTGCCGGCAGATCACGGCTTCCATATTTCACGAAGGGAGGCCCCTGATTTGAATGAGGCTGCGCGGAATTTGAAAACGCCGGTGCGATCTCCCGTTGATCGCGCCGCTGCCGCAGCCCCTCTGCATGGCGTTTTGAGGGGCGATCGTCTCATACTTTAGAACGATTTGCATTTTCAGGGATCCATGCGATAATAAAATGAATATGGTATCAGGAGATTTATGGTCAGGGGGCATGCCCCCTTGTCCCGCAGATATCTGCGGGACAGAAAGCCGCTGTCAGCCATTTTGCTGCGGCGGACAACGGAAATTTTCATGCGGACTCAGGAGGTACACGAACATGAAAAAGAGAGTCGGGAGCTTATTGCTGGCATTGGCGCTCTGCCTGTCGCTGCTGCCAACGGCGGCTTTCGCCGAGGGCGAAGGCGGCGAGAGCGGCGAGAGTGCGGCCAGCGTGGTCAGCGTTACCATCGGCGACGTGACGACGGAGTACAGCGATATTATCGAGGCGTTTGAGTCGGTGAATTATAAGAACGTCAACGCCACTTTTGAGCTGCTGGACGACGTGTATCTGCCGGAGAAAAACAACTTTCCGGGGAGGATCGGCTTCCGAAGCCAAGGCACCTCCACGCTGGATCTGAATGGGCACACCATCACCCACGCCGACACCGGCTATACGGACTGGAATACAGCGTCGATCATTGACATGGGCGGCGGAACGCTCACCATCACGGGCGGCGGTGCGATCCATGGAATGTATAATACCGCCGCGATCTCCGTGAGCAGCCAAGCCACGCTCATTATCGACGACGGCATCACGGTCGAGGGCAATTTTGCCTACGGCGGCAAGGAATTTTACGGTGCCCCCGTCACTGACAAAACCCGCGCCATCGCGGTCAAGGGCGGCACGCTGGAGCTCCGCGGCGGCACTTTCACCGCCTCCAGCGGCGTGGCGCTGGAATATACCAAAGGTACGGTCCGGCTCTATGGCGGGAGCTTCAGCGGCATGAACATCGCGACCAAGGATTACTCCGGCACGATCAATGAAGGGGTGTATGTCACCGACCTTCTCGCCCCCGGTTATACCTATCAGCATAGCAACGGAACCTCCCCAGAGAACTTTTATGTCCAGAGTATCTCCGATGTAACGGTCGTCAAGGGCCTCACGCCGGTGCCCTATGTGGACGAAAACGGGGAAGCCGCCACGACCACGAACTATATCCAGATCGAGCCGGACACCACCATGTGGAACGGCGGGGTCTATGTCGTCAAGGGCAATGTGACCGTCGACGGCAACGTGACCGTTACCGGGAAAATGCCCAGCATCATCCTCTGCGACCGCGCCAGCCTGACGGTCAACGGCGGCATCACGCTCCCCGGCGATCGTCCCGAAGCGCTGACCATTTACGGGCAGACCGGCGGCACCGGAACAATGACCGTTACGAACAACAACGGCGCGGCCTTTTCCTGCGAGGGTCTGGCGGTGCTCCGTCTGCTGCGGGGCACGCTGACGGCGGCGGGCAAGGATACGGCGTTTTCCAATGTGTTCTGCTGGAACCGGCAGGGCGGCAACGATGAGGTCAAGTGCGTCGCTACCGGCGGCGAGCCGGAGGCTTGGGCGGACGGGCAGGCCGTGCCCTCCGTGACCCTCTCCCGCTGCACGGCGCACCAGTGGAGCTATGCGCCGCGCGCAAGCGCGGCGCAGCACATGAGGACCTGCGCCCTGTGCGGCTATAACCCCAACGGCGCGGGCGTTTACGAAAACTGCGTGTATGACACCTATTACGGTGCGGATGAGAGCGGGCACCAAAAAGCCTGCGTCTGCCACCGGACCGAGCCCAGCGCGGCGCTGACCGACCACACCCCTGACTACATTCCCAATCCGGACGGCAAGACCCACGGTTACCGCTGCACCGTCTGCGACTTTGTCAGCGACGCGGCCACGGATCAGCACGTCTATGAGAACGGCGTGTGCACGCTCTGCCACTTCGGCTGCGCGCATGAGAGCATCGACAAGACCGTCGGCTCGGACACCGAGGGCGTGTGCAAGGTCTGCGGCAAACGCATCTATGTGGCACGGCTGGTGCTGAACGAGGGCGAGTACTACGAGAGCGTGGAATACGCCGAAACCGTGCGGGAGGCGCTGGAGCGCTATAAAAACGGCGGCCCCATCGTAACGCTCCTGTGCGACGTGGATATGGGCACGGACGCGCTGGTGGTGACCTCCGAGGTGACCGGCAGGCTGCTGGATCTGAACGGGCACACGCTCTCCGGCAGCGGCGACACCGTGTTCCAGATCTATAAGGAATACGGCTTCACCGTCAGAAACGGCACGATCGAGAATACCGGCGACGGCGACGCGATTCAGCTGATACGCGTCAAAGCCGGCGTATGGGGCTACTCCGACGGCAACCTGACGCTGGAGGATATAAACGTCACCGCCGCCAAGGGCTGGGCGGTGAAGGCAGCGTATCAGGAAAACGACACGGAGGGCGATGTCAATCCCGGCAACGGAGAGCTGTATATCAAAAACGGTACATTCAAGGGCGGACTGAACGGCGGCGCGCTGCGCACGATCCAGCTCAGCGGCGGCACGTTCATCGCCAATCCGGACACCCACAGTATCATGAACCCCGGTCCGGTCACCGGTGCATCCGCTTTGCAGAAGTATCTGGCGCCGGAGCACACCTACGCTGACACGGACGGCAATGCCATCAACTATTTCGCCTCGGAGAACCATACCCTTGGGGATAAGACGAACTCGCTGGGCTATCGCTTGGATATCTGGCTGAACGCGGAGACGGTGACCATCACCGAACACACCACCCACACCATTGACCGGCAGACCGGCAAGTGTTCTATCTGCGGCGCGCCCTGCCCCCATGTAGAGCTGAACGATGCCGGCTTCTGCACAGCCTGCGGCGGCAGGGTGATGTACTGCGAGGTGGAGGGTACGCTGTATCCGACCATCTACAAAGCGCTGGAAGCCGTGACGAACCGGACGGATGACCCCGTTATCAAGCTGCTGGCGGACTATACGGACTACGTGACCAATATCGGCACCGCCAGCGGCTGCACGCTGGATCTGAACGGCTTCCGGATCACGACCTCGCAGGTGATCATCTATAAGGATCACGTCCTGACCATCATCGACAGCTCCGAGAACAAGAAAGGCAGCATGGGAGCACTGTGGGTAGACGGCGGGCATGTCACCATACAGGACGGCAGCTATGCCGAGCTCATCGCTTCGTATGCAGACAGCATCAAGGTCACCGGCGAGGGCACGGTGAAGATCAGGAAGATCCAGATGACAGGCGAGAACGGCGGCTCGAACAAGAAGGTGGTCGCCGACCTGCTGAATCCGGGCTATGCGGTCTATCTGGTGGATGGGAATACTGGAACGCAGACGCTGGTGAACGGCTACTACAACCCGTACAATAACGGCAATTTGCAGCAGTATCTGCCCGGTCCGTACAAGGAGAGCCCCACTGTGCTGCCCGACGGTCAGTATTACACGGTGCTGTCCCACACCCACGACTTTGCCGACAGCACCGTGACCGCCTGCGCCTGCGGCAAGACCTGTGACCACGCCAACATCGGCGCGGACGGCAAGTGCGACGGGTGCGGCATGAGCTTCACCGCCAAGGCGACGGACACCGCCGGCAATACCGTCTATTATGCCGACGGCTTCTACCCGAACACCGAGAACACCCGCTCCGGTCTGGACGCGGCGCTTGCAGCCGCGGTCGACGGCAGCACCGTCACGCTGCTGGGCGGCAGCTCGATCGTTGGCTATCTGGACGGCGGCAAGGCGCTGACGCTGGACTTAAACGGGAAAACCGTCAGCAGTCTCTATGTGGGGCGGTACAGCAATAAGAACAGCCTGACCGTCACGGGGACGGGCGATATCGGCGGCCTTGGTCTTTATGTACATGCGGACAGCACCGCCGACCTCACCGGCTGGACGGGAAAAATGGACCAGCTCTACGTGTACGACGGCGGCAAGGCTATGCTGACCGCCGGTACGGTCGTGAGCTTTGGAGGAAGCGCCGGCACGGCTGGCTCCGTTCTGGCGGCGGGACGCGCGTTCCAAAATGCGGACGGCTCCTTCGCGGAATACGGCGCGGCGCTCTCGACGCTGGAAAACGTCACAGTGGCTGTGTGTTCCGATCACGACGTTCAAAACGGGCATTGCATTTACTGCAATAAGACCGTCGCCGCTATGGTGAACGGCACGGCCTACAACGACCTCAATAGCGCCGTGACCGCATGGCTGGAAAGCGGCGGCACGATGACGCTGTATGCCAGCGCCGACAACATCGGCGCGATGAACTGGACGGGCGGTGCCGGCAAGACTTACACGCTGGATCTCAACGGCTGCAAGCTCCTCGACGTCGGCGACGGCACCGGCGACGACAGCGGCAGCGCTGACCCCACCTATCGGATCACCGTCACCGGCATGGACCTGACCGTTCAGGACACCAGCACCAACGCGGACGGGCAGATCGACAATCTCCTTCTGTCCACAGACAGCGCTCTGACGCTGAAAAGCGGCTGGCTCGGCATGCTCACCGTACCCAAGGGCGACACGGTGCAGGCAACGCTGGAGGGCGGCGGCCTGAAGGGCTATGACATCAAGAAGCCTTTGGCCTATGTGCTGCCGGACGGCGGCTACCTGATAAATGAGGTGGGGCAGCATGTTTCCCTTTGGGGCTTCGGCTCAAGCGGGAACACGGTCACGGTGCGGAAGGCGCCGATCAACATCGGCGGCGAAAAGCAGGGCGTGATGCCCTTCGGACGGAACTTGCTGCCCTTCGCGCCCGCGGCGGTGCTGAATGACGGCACGGACGCGCCCGCAAAAATCACCGCGGCATGGTATCGGCGGGACGGCAGCCCCCTCGCGGATGCGGAAATAAAGCTGTCCGGAACGGGCTATGTCTATGACCGCGCTTCCGAGGAGGCGGGGTTTGAGTCTTACAAAGACATGACCGCCGGCGGCAAATACGACCTGTTCATGGTGCTGACGGCTGCGGACGAAAGCGGCAGGGAGCTGTGGCAGGCCGCCGTCACCGGCTACGAGCTGACCATCGGCCTATCCACGCTGGACGACGCGGAGATCAGGTTTACCAACGGCAGCGACGAAGCCGTCTTTGACCCTGACGGCAGCACCGGCGTACCGGTGTTTACCGTGACGCTCTATGGCAATCCGGTTGACAGCCAATATTATACTGTTTCCGGCGATACCGCCAATGGGGTCGGCACCTATACCGTGAGCGTCACCGGTGACGGCACGAACTACGTCGGCAGCACGTCCGCCAAGTGGACGGTTCGGGCATATGAGCTGGGCGAGATGGATTTGGATGCCACCGCGACCAGAGCGTACGACGGCACGACCGAGGTACCCGACAGCCTGTTCACCGGCCGCTTCCAAAGCGGGGAGACCACCGGCGGGACTGTCGCGCTGACGGCAGGCGATTACAGGATCGCTGCGGCAAGCTACAACAGCGCAAACGTGGGCGGCACTAAGACCGTCACGTACACGGTGGAGCTTCTCAATAAGAATTACGCCTTTGAAAACGGCGAGGTCACGCAGACCTTTACTGCTGCGGCGGCGGACATCCTCAAGGCGGACGCGCCCACGGCGGGCCCCGTGACGCTGACCGTCGTCAATGATCTGGATAAGACCTACGCGATCGATCTTCCGACGCTGCCCGTACTGCCTGACGGCTGCAAGTACGGCGATACCGCCTATGACGCACCGGTCGTCGTCATGACCGCTGACGGTTACTATAGCGGCGGTGCGCTGGTCAAGAACGGGCAGCTGTTCCTGCCCATTCTGGAAAATGCTGTCAACACGACAGGCAAGATCGGCGAGGTCAAGGTGACGGTCACCACCGCCAACTACGATGACATCACGCTGACCGTCAACGTTGTCGCTGCGAACAAGATCGTGCCCGCTGCGGACACGGTCAGCGCGACCGCCATCACCTACGGACAGGCGCTGAGCGCCAGCACCATCACCGGCACGATGCAGAACGGCGTTCAGGGCGATTTCGCGTGGACAGACAGCCTCTATCTCTATAAGCCCGCTGCGGGCAGCTATGAGGCTGAGTGGAAATTCACCCCGTCGGGCGACGACGCCTACAGGTACGCCGCGACCACCGGCAAGGTGACGGTCGAGGTGCGCAAGGCGACGATGAGCGCCAACGTTGAACAGTACCTTACCCTGACCTACGACGGCACGCCGCAGGTCGCAGATGTGAACCGCTACGTGAACCCCGCGGACGGAACAATGCCGGAGTTCACCTACGCCGCGGCGGAGCCCGGCCCCTATACGGACACTGTACCAGCCTTCACCGATGCGGGCAGCTACACGGTTTATTTCCTCGTGACGGATCCCAACGGAAACCATGAGCCGGCCTCCGGCACCTTCACCATCACCATCGACCCCAAAACCGTGACAGACCCGATCATCACGCTGAACGGTGACCTTACCTATACCGGCGAAGCGGTCACGCCCGCCGTCACCGTCAAGGACGGCGCGACCGTGATCCCCGCGGGCGAATATAGCGTCTCCTTCGGCAGCAACACCAATGCCGGCACGGCCAGGGTGACCATCACGGATGTCGACGGCGGCAACTACGTCGTCTCCGGCAGCACCACCTTTGAGATCACCAAGGCCGCTTCCAGCGTCACCGCCGCCCCCACAGCCAATGCGCTGACCTATAACGGCACGGAGCAGGAACTGGTCACGGCGGGCGCCGCCAGCGGCGGTGAGATGCAGTACAGCCTGACGGAGAACGGTGGCTATTCGGCCGCCATCCCCACCGGCAAAGATGCCGGAGCCTACACCGTTTACTATAAGGCCGTGGGTGACGCCAACCACAACGACACCGCGCCCCAGAGCGTGAGCGTGACCATTGGCAGGGCCGGGGTCGACGTTCCCGCGGCGGATGCTTCCCCGTTCACCTACAACGGTGCAGACCAGACCTATTTCATCGCGGAAAGCGAGCTTTACACCGTCTCCGGCCAGGTGCAGAAAAACGCCGGCAGCCACACCGTCGCCGTAGCGCTGAAGGACACGGCCAACTACAGTTGGAGCGACGGTACCGACACCGCGAAGGAATATACCTTCCGGATCGATCCCGAGCTGGTCACCATCACCGTTCTGGACAAGCGCGCTTATACCGGCAGCGCTGCGCCTGACCTGAGCGCTCCGGTGCTGGGCAAGGATTATGCCGTGGAGGGCCTGCTCGGCAGCGACGCGCTGGTTGCCGGCCCCACGCTGGCCTACGACCCCGCGGCGCCCGATATGCGCAAGGCGGGCACTGCCGCCAGGATCGTGGCTTCCAACGCCGACGCAGGCGGGAATTATCAGTTCACCTATGTGGACGGCGTGCTGATCCTCGTCGACCTGGCCGATCCCGTGCAGCCCACGGAACCCGCGCTGAACCCCGGCGAGACGGTCAACGGTTCGATCACCGTCGCTCCCAGGTACCCATCCAAGGGCAGCACCGTGACCATCACCGTGGAGCCGGATGAGGGATATGTGCTGGATGACCTCACCGTCACCGACAAGGACGGCAACGAGCTTCCGCTCACCGACAAGGGCGACGGCAAGTACACCTTCGTCATGCCCGCGGGCAAGGTCGAGGTCAAGGCGAGCTTCACCAAGGAAGCCGAGACCAGCCCGTTTGTCGATGTGAGCACCGATGCTTACTATTACGAGGCTGTCAAGTGGGCGGCGGAAGCCGGCATTACCGGCGGCATCGGTGGAGGGCTGTTCGGTTCCAACCAGCCCTGTACGCGCGCGCAGATCGTGACGTTCCTGTGGCGTGCGGCAGGCTCTCCCGAGCCGAGGGTCATGAGCAGCTTCTCGGATGTTCCGGCAGACAGCTACTATGTAAAGGCGGTCGCCTGGGCGGTCGAAAATGGGATCACCACCGGTACCGGCGGCGGGTTCAGCCCGAACGCGACCTGCACGAGAGCGCAGAGCGTGACCTTCCTCTTCCGTGCGGCCGAAGCGACAGCTGATGGCACTCCCGCTTTCATGGATGTGGCGGCCGATGCCTACTATGCAGAGGCTGTGAAGTGGGCTGCCGACCACGGTATCACCAGCGGCATCGGAAACGGCCTCTTTGGCCCCGACAATGCCTGCACGAGAGCGCAGATCGTGACCTTCCTTTGGAAGCTGTATGCAGGGAAGTAAAAGAAACAACGCAGTTCTCGATAGGAAAAGAACCCCCAGCCGCAATGGCTGGGGGTTCTCGCTTTATCTATGGGCATAGTTCTTAAAATCAGTTCCGGTATGGGGTGAGACATGAAAGGCATTTCATGCGTTTCCTGATCCGGCTGCAAGGGAGAGCCGCTTTGCGGCGCGGAACAGCGCCGCTGTTTTCCGCATCCGCCGCCTATGACGCAGATGCGCGGAAAACGGAGAAACCCAGCGGGTAAGGCGGTTGATTTTTCCAGAAAAGAGACTATAATACAATACTATGAGAGATTTCGCGCGGCGAAGGATCTGCACGGAAAAATTCAGGAGGAAAAGTCATGTTCTGGAAAAGATCGCTCAGCTGGCTGCTGGCGCTTACAATGCTTGTGAGCGCGGCGCCCATGGCATTCGCCATGGAGGACAATGAGCCGTCCGACGGGGACGGCGTCTGGCAGGAGGACGGCTATCTCCCGCCGGAGGAGGGGTACGACTACGGCTATGACTACGGCTACGATGGCGGCGGCTATGATGAGCCGGCGCTTTATGAGCAGACGCAGGCGGATGCGGATATGCAGGCATATCTCGCCTCGCTTGGGCCGGTGAGCATCACGCCGGCGAACGCCGACTGCTCGCCGGAGGAGCCGGAGGAAACGGAAGCGGATAGCGCGGACGCGGAATTTGTGCCCGGCGTGGTGCTTTTCTCGCTCAGCGAGGGCGTGACGCCCGAACTGCTGGATCTTGCCGCGCTCGGCCTTTCGGACTGGGAGCCGATCCTTAGCGGCGCGGAGAGCGTTGAGAGCGAGAGCGGTGCGGCGGTGTGGTACCGCGCGAGCTGCGCCGGCGACGAAGCGGCGGCGGTGGCCGCGCTCAGGGAAACGGGCGGCGTGGCCGACGCGGAGCTGGACTACATCTACCATTCCGACAGCTACGGCGTGCCGCAGGAGGTCGAGGTCGGCAAAAGCTGGGTCATCAACGAGCTGCTGAAACGGGCGAATGAGTTCTGGTGGACGACCGAACTGAGCGAGAAGATCAACCCCGGCGCGGGCACCGTTGTAGCGGTCATTGATACCGGCGTGGACTACACGCACGAGGATCTTGCGGCAAATATGTGGGTCAACTCGCGCGAGATCCCGGGCAATGGCATCGACGATGACGGCAACGGCTATATCGACGACGTTTACGGCGTAAACGTCACCGCAAGCGGCGCGCAGGCGGGCGACCCGATGGACGACAACGGGCACGGCACGCACGTGGCGGGCATCATCGGCATGAGCAGCAACGGCAAGGGCGGCGTCGGCCTCGCGTGGGGCGCAAAGATCATGGCCGTCAAGGCCGGTCAGTCCACCGGCACGTTCACCTCGAGCGATATTGCCAAGGCCATCAACTATGCGAATGCAATGGGCGCGGACGTGATCAATATGTCCTTTGGCGGCACGGAGAAGTCCTACCTTGTGGAGCAGGCGCTGGCCAAGGCGTTCCCCAACTGCGTGCTCGTGGCCTCGGCAGGCAACGACGGCATCCCCACGACCGACGCACCCGCCGAATACATCCGGAAGGCCGACATTTACCCCGCGGGCTATTCCTACGTCCTCGGCGTGATGGCGACGGATCAGAGCGGGGCGCTCGCGTCCTTCTCCAACTGGGACTATAAGAAGAACGAAAACTGCGAATATGAGCTGACGGCGCCGGGCGTGAGCATCTTTTCCACGCTGCCGGACGACCGCTACGCAACATGGTCGGGTACGTCGATGTCCGCGCCGTGCGTGGCGGCGGCCGCCGCCATCTTGCGCAGCCATTATTCCGACAAGGACGTCTATTCCTCGCGCTTCATCATGGGTCAGCTCGCCTCGGCGACGGATCGCACCACATCCTTTGTGGATAGGCTCGGCATCTTACATACCTACGCCAAGCTGGATATCTATCAGAGCTGCACCAGACTGCCGGAGCCGAACATCAGCTTCCAGGAGGTATTCGCGCTGGACAACAAGCGGGACGACAACGCGATCAACGACGGCGACGGCATCATGGACGCCGGCGAGATCATCGACCTTGGCTTTGCCGTGCGCAACCAGTGGGGGCAGACGGGTGAGATCACCGTGACGGCGGACGCGATATCCGACGCGGGCGTTGCGAACCCCTACGTGATGTTCAACAGGCCCTCCGTCACGCTGGCAAGCGCCGGTACGTTTGCCGCCACGGACAACGGCTATGTGCGCGACGACGGCTATCTGACGTCCGTTACGATCCCCATCACCTTCACGCTGGCGCCGGACACGCCGAACGGCGCGGAGATCCGCATCCGCCTGACGGCCACAACGACCAACGGCTTTAACAAGCAGGACACCGCTTCCTACACGGCGGTGTACGACTATACCTTCACCGTGCAGAACGGGCGGGCGATCAGCCGCGCGCTGACGGAGGATACGACGCTCACCAACAAGTACTACTGGATCATCGAAAACACGCTCTATATCCCGGAGGGCGTCACGCTGACCGTGCAGCCGGGCACGCAGATACAGTTCTGGTCGAGCGATTATGAGGACGCTTACGGCGGCAAGACCATGGCGGCTATTGTCAACGACGGCACGCTCAACATGATCGGCACGGAGGAGCAGCCCATCTCCTGCTTCCCGGGACGCGGCTTTTCCGACTATGTGGTGGAGATCAGAGGCAAGGGCGTAGAAACATTGCAGTACTGCGATATCATCAACCCGAAGCTTGGCAGCGATGAGGCGAATATGATCGATCTGGCGGATCACTGCCGGCTGACGCAGAATCAGCTGCGTACCCGCTATCGGTTTCTGAACAGCGGCAAGGTAATGGAGGATTGTGTTACCTCTGGCTTTTATGTAAAGAAGCTCGCAAACTCCACGCTGTATGGGTTCAGATATCCGTATGGGGATGGAAAGAGAATTGTTTATGGACATGTTTCCGAGAACAACTGCTTTAATGATTGCAATATCTATCATGACTATAGATATACCTCCACGGGGACGGTGTTTCTGCGCGGCAACGGCGGCAGCGATACCGGAAGCTATGGAACCGACTTGACCGGCGCGACCGCCGTTTCCGCATACAGCTGCGCGGCGATGATCGACAGTGCGCCGATCCGCTGCTATGATGGGAGGTACTATGTCTTCCTGTCGATAGGAAATCGCGGAGAGCCTAATGCCGTGGTGATAAGGTACGAGCTTGCCAAAGCGATGGCGGAAGCCTGCGGCGGCACGCTGCTGTGCCTTGGCAGCGAAGAGGAAGAGGACTTCGTCTATGACTTCATGCATGACGTGGTAGAGGAAGAACGTGATGAAAAAAATGAAAATGTGGGATTGATTTACAGTGTCTGGACGGGTTACCGCTACCGGCCGGAGAGCGACGATTACGCCTGGGACGACGGCGGGAGCTATTCTCCTAAGGAGAAGCTGAACCGAAGCAACGGCGACGGATATGCGTATCTGTGGATAAACAGCAGTCTTTCTTCAGGCTGGTGGAAGCAGTTTCGCTCGTATTCGAGTCCGCATTCTGATACGGTAGGCTTGGAGATCCCCGCGAACACAGCCACAGGCGAAGCGCTGACTGAGGACGACGTCCGCGCGGCGCTGAAATCCTTTGATACCAATGCATGGCTGTTTGACTACTATGCGCCGGCTATGACCAACTGCGCCATCCTCAACCCCGTGCTCAACAACGATCCCGAGACCTGGGCGCGCTTTACCGCGCCGAGCTACAGCAATAACTACCGCTGCTACAACCTGACGGGCAACTACTGGGGCACGGAGAACGCGATGCTCATCAACAAGATGATCGTGGACGCGGACGACTTTGCCGGTACGCTTGGCGACATCGTAGAGCAGCCGATCCTGACGAGAAACAACGATTTGTCGTCCATCTATCCGTTCGTCACCGACATTTGCGTGACGGATAAGGACGGAAACACCGTCACGGGCGTTTCCGTGGGCGGCGAGTACACGGTGACCGTCACGTTCAACCGCGACATGGACCAGACCGTCCAGCCGTCCGTGACCTACGGCCCCGCCGCGCCGTATACGGATTTCTCCGTCAACGGCGATTGGGTCAGCCCGCGCGAGTGGGTCGGCACGACCGTGATCTCCCCCGTGATGACGGCGGGCACGCAGTACTTCAAGACCACCGGCGGCCGCGCGGCGGACGACCACTGGCTCGTCTGCGGCAACGATATCCTGCGCTTTGCCATGAACGTTTCCACCACCGGCGCGGCGGCGATGCTGCTGCAGGCCAGGGGCGGTGCGAACAAGGTTGAGCTGAGCTGGGCGCAGAACGACTATGCGACGCTCGCGGGCTACAATATCTACCGCTCCACGAGCCGCGACGGCCAGTACACCAAGATCAACGGCGCGATCGTGAACGATACCGCCTACACCGATATCGACGTGCAGCCCGGTGTGACCTATTATTACTACTTCACCGTGGTGAACACCGAGGGCAACGAGGAGAGCAGTAAGTCCAACATCGCCGAGGGCCGCCCGCTCGACAACGTGATGCCCGTGCTCCAGCACACGCCGGTCACGTCTGCGCGCTCCGGCAGCGCCGTGGCGATCTCGGCCAAGGCAACGGATAACATCGCTGTCGAATCGGTCACGCTCTACTACCGCGCTTCCAATGAGACGGCGTACCGGGCGGTCGAGATGGTCAGGAATGCCAGCCAGAACGGCTACACCGCGACGATCCCCGCCTCCGCCGTCACGACGGCGGGCGTGGCGTACTACATTGTGGCGCTTGACGGCGATCGGAACGCCGCCTACAGCGGCACGGCGGAGATCCCCAACCATATCAGCGTAGACGACACGCCGTTTATCAGCGGTCTGGTGCCTGCCAAAGTGAGCATTTCCGGCGGGGCGACGGTCACGATGGTCGGCGGCTGCTTCACGGAGGGGATGACGCTCAAGGTCGGCACGCAGGAGACCGCGTATACGCTTGTTGACGACGGACAGCTCACGTTTACCGCACCCGCGATGCCCGCGGGCAGCTGCGACGTGACGCTCAGCCGCAACGGCAGAGAGCTTGCGCGCGCGACGCTTTATTATACCGATGAAGAAAGCATCGCGCAGATCCCGACGCGCATGGAGATGGTTTCCGGCATCGCTTATGATATTCCGCTGTATTTTACGGTCAATGGCGGCATGACGTCATTCCACGCGGAGCTGGATCTCGGCGGCATGGGCGTTCAGGCGGTCACGGTTGAGCCGACGGAGACTTTTGAGCAGTTCAGCATTCAATTCAACCGCGTCGGCAATACGCTGAAGATCGGTGGTATTTCGACGGAGAGCGTGACGGTGAATGGCAGAGAGCCGCTGGTGACGGTCAGGGTCACGCCTGCGGCGGTGAGCAGCGATCAGCAGTATGAATTCACGCTGCATGACGTGCAGTGCAACGGCGCGGACGTTGCGCAGACCATCAGCGGCACGGCGATCGTCAAGCCGAACTACAGCCTGACGGTGAACGTGCAGTATTACAAGGATGCGCGCCCCGTTTCCGGCGCGACGGTCAAGGCGGGCGGCGTTTCCGGCGTGACGGGCAGCACCGGAAGCATCACGCTGACGGGCATTCCCACGAACAGCGTGACGGCGATCATCGAGCTGCTTCAGGGCGATCAGGACGCCGTCACGGCCAACGACGCATCGCTGGTGCTGCAGGCGAGCGTCGCAAAGATCGAGCTTGACGCACACCAGAAGCTCGCCGCCGACGTAAACGGGGACGGTCAGGTGAATGAAGCGGATGCCGCGCGGATCCTGCAAATGGCGGTGCGGAAGATCACGGCCTTCCCAGGAGGCAAGGTGTGGGTCTTTGACCCGCAGTTGAAGGAGCTCACATTGCACGATGGCAGCAATACCGTTCAATTCACCGGCATTCTGCTCGGCGATGTGGACGGCAGCTGGAAACGAGGATAATGATGAAACGCAAGGCCCTTATCTTGGTATTTGCGGCGGTGCTGGCGCTTTGCGCGCCAGCCGCCGCCGATGAAGACACCGCGCAGTCCGTGACGCTTTGCCATGCGGGCGAGGTCACCGCCGTTGATCTGCGCTATCGTGTGGGCGATGACGCGGAGGAGGTCACCGTTGCGCTGGCAAAGGGTGTTCACGGCGACTGGAACTATGTGGCGGACGAGCATATGCTTTATGTCAGCGTGGCCTCGGCGGATGCGATCGATCTTGCGCAGCCGATCGCGGTGATCGACGCGGGCGGCGCATCCCTGGAGCCTGTACTGCTGCTGGTCAATGGCCGGCAGGTGGAGGAGCCGTCGTTTGCGCACACGCCGCAGAGCGTACCCGGTATTCCGGCGAGCTGTGACAAGCCGGGGCTGAGCGAGGGGAGCGTCTGCGCGGTCTGCGACGCGGTTCTCAAGGCACGGGAGGAGATCCCCGCAACAGGCCCCGTGCTTTCGGCGGAGCTGGATGCCGGAGGAACGCTGCGCGTGCAGGGCGCGCTTTCCGATGCGGCCAGCGCGGAAGGAACGCTGCTGGCTGCGGTATACGCATCGGACGGGAGGATGCTCACGATATGCGATCTCAGCGAGCAGCCGCCCAATGCGATCGATGCGGAGGTCTCCGGCTGTACGGGCGCCGCCCGTGTGAGCATTTTCCGCCTGAATGGCGGGTACGTGCCGCTCGATGTGCCGGTCGAGATCGCGGTCAAGTGACTGTATCGGTGAGTGAACGCTTCTTCAGATGAAAGAAACAGTTGAGCCGGTCTGTCGGGACAGGACCCTGACAGGCCGGCTTGCTGCGTTATCCTGCGGCAAACAGCGCTGCGCGGCACATCCGGCCGGCGCAGCTTACCGAAAGCAGACAAAAGCATTCCACAAAAGGGAAAAGGCTCCCGCTTCCATTTGGAAGCGGGAGCCTTTGCAGTATGGTGCGCGTCAGGAGAGCGTCTGCGCCGCCGCTGTCGGGCAATATCAGAGCAGCGGGAGGGTGTTTATCTCACACTGCGGTTTGCCATCCTTGTCCAGCAGGAACGCTCTGACGGTGCTCACGCTTTCCTTTACCGGAAGATCCAGCCATACGAGACCGGACACTGCCTCATCTGCGGTCGGCGTATGTACTGCGCTGCCGAGCATCTGCCCTTGCGCGCTGTAGACGGCTACGACGACCTGTGCGGTGTTCTGATCGATGACAACGGAGGCCCTGCCGGTTGCCTGATTGACCTCCCTGAGTCCAAGCTCACGCTGCTCAGCCATTGCAAAGTCGCTGAAGCTTGTGATGACGAACGACACATAGAGCTGCCCGTCCTTTGTGAAAGTTCTCGGCATCATGATCTCTTCCCACGTGCCGTCCAGACGGTGATGCAGCAGCACAAGGAAGCTCGGGTTGATGCTTGCGGGCACCGGCAGCGTGATCTGCACAGGAACATCCAGCTCCTGATGCCCGTCTTCATTCTCTGCCACGCCGTCCAGCTTCATGGAGAACTGAATCGTGTTGAGATACTGCTCTTTGCTGATGGACGTATCAGGAGTTGCACTGCCGATGTTCAGCGTGACCGTTTCCTTCACGGTCGTATTGAGGTTCGCACCAACGATGCTGATATTCTCAGCACTGAGATCCTTCGGCGCATCCCCCGCGACCGCGACTTTCGCCGCGCCGCCGACCAGCTCCTCCAATGCCTTTATCTTGGCAATGGTGCCGTTTTCCTGCCCCTGATCGGCCGCCATAGCGGTCTCGAGCGACTTGTTCTCATCCTGCGCGGCGGCGACCTCATTCTTCAGCGCCGTCTTCTTATCCTCGGTCAGCTCGCCGGTCTGATACTTGCCCAGTGCAGCGTCCAGAGCGGTGTTAGCCTTCCCAACAACGTCCGTGATGCTCTTCACCGGGCTAAGCTCCGACCAAGGGCTGTTGCAGACCTTTGTAATGTCCTCGCTCAGCACGCGGACGCGGAAATAGTACTCGCCGCTGCCGTGTTCCTCCAGTGCCCAGTTCTCCAGCTCCATTTCCGGCTCTGCGCCGAATCTGCTTTCGATACCGCCGGCGTTTCTATAATTGATCCCGCCGTATTCCTCCACTTTGTAATAGAATTCCACGCAATAGGCATAAGAGCCGTCCGCACTGTTCGGATTATCCCACTTGGCTACTCTGCCGTCCCAGCGCAGATTGGTGGGCACGGCCAGCGCCGTGTCGGGCTTCACGTATGTCCACTTCTCAGATTCTGCGATCTCGCTGTTGAGATACGTTTCCCCGTCGCCAAGCGCCTGCACCGTGAAGTAGTAGGTGCCGCTTTCCATGTTGTGGTCCGCCGTTGCGCGGCCATCGTCGTACCAGTAGCCCTGCGCAAAGTGGTCGGAATACTTGTATTCTCCCATGCTCTGGCTGTTCCATCTGTGCGTGATGCTCATTACCGGCTCGCTGTCGTTTCCATCTTTATAGATCTTCCAGCGCGCCCGATCCTGGAACGGGCTGACGGCCTTGAAGCCCATCGTGCCGGGCCGCTCATGGTTCCATGTCAGCTCCTCCGGCGTTGCCAGCGGGATCATCACCTTGTTGTTGTCAACGAGCCTGATAGTTGAATGGTAATTTCCTGTGTCCGCCCGCAGCGTCATACTGCGGCCCCTGACCTTGAGCACCGTTACCTTGATGTCATAGCGGGGATCGTCGCTGCTGCTGTCCTCGCGCTGGACGGCTTCGGTTTTGATATAAGTGGCAGTGTCCGTGTTATACCGTCCCTGACCGTCCACATATGCCCAGTTGAGACGGTCTGCTTCCGCCTTTGTGAAGCCATTTTCCGCCATCAGCCAAAGGGGAGCCTGCGCGCTTTCAATAAACTCAAACTGCGTGAGAAGTGTGCTTTCCGCAAAGACTTGCTCCGAGAAGAAGCCTGACGTCGGCATGGTGGAACTTACCGTCATCTGGTATGATTTGCCGCCTGCTGTGACACAGGTCAGCGTGCCGCTGCCGACGCGGTCAAAGGACAACTCCCAATAGCCGTCGCATTTGACTGCCGTTATAGCGTCCGCCGGCCCGTCGATCGGCGTGTACGTTACCTCCGTCACATCAAGCGGCGACGGATCAGATGTGTTTCGGCTCTCATAGAAAAAGCCGACCTGAATGCAGCCTCCGCACTCCATACGGAAGTTGTTGCTAAGGTGATCGGAATACTCGCCGCTGTATTTGTAATATGAGCGGAAGCCGAAAAACGGTGAAAAATTCAGGAGGAAAATGTGAGCATACGGAGTCGTGCCGTCTGACAGGGTAAAGTTGATGTTCAGGTTGAGCCCCGTATGGGTATCATCGAATTCCGCGACGGTGATCCGGCAGACGTTTTTCCTGTCAAGGATATCTGCTGTTACCGCCGCTATCGATTCATCTATTCTGGGATCGGCCGTTTCGATTTCTGTACCCTCGGGGAACACATAGTAGAACGGCATCCCTATCGTGAAGCCTTCGCCCGACCCGCTGCGAAGATAGGTCTCCTCTGTTAGTTCCGGCTCCGTCGCAAAGCCGTGATTCGGCAAAAGGAACTCCACCGGCAGTTCGTAGGTTTCGCCGTTTGCCGTGGTGCATATGAGCCTGCCGCTGCCAAAGCCTTCGAGGAATAGTACCCACCAGTCGTCCTCCATACTGGCTGTCACCGTGGATGTTGCATATCCCTCGTTCGCTATGTATTTGACGTCGGTTACGTCAAGCTTCTGCGTGCCGTAGAAAAAGGCCACCCGGCTGCCCTGACCGAAATCCTGAGGCATGGCCTTGAAAAGTGCCTCGGAAAAGTTACCGTCGCCGTAAGCATAGCGGAAGCCAAAAGCCGGCGTGAGATCGCGCAGATAAATGCAGCGTTCGTTTGATGAGCCGTCTGAAAGCCTGAACGTCACGCGCAGGTCCACGCCCTGGGCATCGGTGTCAAGTGCTCCGATGGTGATCTGACAGACGTTTGCTTTGCCATCAAGGATCTCTGCCGCTGCCGCAAATGATGCCCCGTTTGCCGTGGCTGTGGCATCGACCGCTTCAACCACCGTACCCTCGGGGAACACATAGTAGAACGGTGTTCCTACTGTGAAGCCTCCGTCCGACCCGCCGCGAAGATAGGTCTCCTCTGTTAGTTCCGGCTCCGTTGCAAAGCCTTGCTCGGGGATCGTGACTGCAATTGCAAGGCGGTAGCACGTGCCGTCCCCAGCGGTGTATACCAGAGCACCGGAGCAGACGCCATGGTACCAAAGGATCCACTGGCCGCCGTCCAGCTCGCTGTTCTGCACATAGTCGAGTTTGACGGCATCCTGATTTGCCGGATCGTCTGGCTCAAAGGTGAGATCGCTCGTGACCTCGACAGGCGAGCCCTCAGCATTCAGATAGTAGAAGTTGCAGTATGAAGAACCGGAATCGATTCGGGTTAGGATCGCCTCGCTTTTCAGATCATCCACGACCGCATCCGCCCCATAGGTGTAGTACAGCTGCCCGTTTTCTCCCTCCGCGCTGGCGGCGGGAACGAGCGTCAGCGCCATGCATAGCGCCAGCAGCAGGGATAAAATTCTCTTTGTCATCATTCTTCCTCCTGAAAATCAATTCGCAGGGCTCAAGCGTTTTCAAGTGTGATGGCGTTTGCTATCGGCTCATGCGCCGCGTTAAGGAAAAAGACCTTGAGCGCCGCGCCGCTTTGCGCGGAGATATTGTGCGTGCCAGCGTCCAGAGCGGTCAGCGCCAGGAGCTGCCCGCTCTGCGCATCGTAGCGCGCGAGATATGCCGTGCCGGTCATGCCGTCGTCGCAGCGGAGACTGAGCGTCCCGTCCTCAAGGAGAAGGTAGCTGCCGATGCCCTCGACCGTGACGGCGCTGGAGTATTCGATCTGCCACCGGACCGCGCCGTCCTCCGTCGCCATCTCCACTCTGCGGAGGTCGCCATTCGGCGATACCAGCGTAAACAGCGGCGTATTTTCCGGCAGGATCGCGGCACTGTCCACGCCGAGGACGATCTTCAGGCCGTCGTCCTCCTGCACCGCGCTGAAGATCAGGCCGGAATCCTTCACACCGTCGCCGAACAGCACGGCCTCTGCCGTTACGCCGGGGAAGATGAAGACCATGTTGCTTGCGATCGTTTTATCGCTGAACGATACGCTGATCGAGCCGTCCGTCATCTCATTCAGCAGGAGCTTTTTCTCCTGCTCGGGCGCGGAGATCAGGATGGTGCCGGTCTTGTGCTGCTCCGTTCTTGCCGCTTCGTTGGTCAGCCGCAGCTGATAATGCAGCACCGTGTTGCCGGGGAAGCTGCCGGTATCGGGATAGCTGCCGCTTTCATCGCTGGCCACAGGGAACTCCGCGATAGACTCATACGGCCCGTCATTCACGCTGCGCAGGATCGTCAGCGTGCCGTCGCTGCTCTGTGTCCATTCGATCGTGCAGTTTCCGTTGTCCGAGGTGCTGATGCTGCTGATCGACAGGCCGAGGTCATCCTCCCTGTAGTCGAAGCCGATGGGGAAGCGGCCGGCAGACTGTCCCCAGAGTGCGGTGCAGTCGAAGTGGTCTTCGCCGGAGCTTCGTGTGTATATATCCTCCACGGTGAAGTAGTGCTCCATATTAGTTCCCCAGAAGTAGGAGGAGCCGCGGAGCGTTGCCAGAGAGCCGTCCTCGGACAGCTCGACTGCCGCGCCGTCGGAGCAAGCGTCGGAGTATGACACGGGGCGGGGCGCGCCGGTAACAGGGGTGCTGAAGTGTATCCTTGCTTCATAGTAGGCGACTGTGCCGTCGGGAGCAAGCTCGTTTGCATACCGTCCCTCAACGCCCGTGATGAACGCAGGACTGTCGCCGGCAAAGCCCCATTGGGCAAGATCGTCGATAGATGTGCTCACCGCAGAACCCTCCGCGCAGGTGAGGGAATCGGCGATATGCTGTACATCGGCAGGCTGATAGTATACCTCGTAAACGAGCGCCGGCGCGCCGCTGTCCTTGTTCAGCATTTGCATCGGGCCGATGACACTGCTGCGGTGGAAGCCGCAGACGATCGATCGGTCATCCGCTTCGCTTACCTGATAGTTCGGTGCATAGACCGTCAGTATACCCGGCGCGTCCTCGCTGTCGACATAGTTTTCAATGAAGGTGTTGTGCCACGCCTCTCTTTCCACCGTCAGCGCTGTATTGATGCAATTGGTGACCAGATTGCGGCTGAAGTAGGAACAGTCCATTTTCAGATTGTATAACCAATAGAAGCCGCACCCATCGACGGTGTACGCGGATATTGCCGGTTTACTGAAAGCGATGTTCTGAAACTCGCAGTTCTTGATGGAATCTGCCCACTCAATATATGGATCGATGATCGAGCAGTACCGAAGATTCATGCTGCCAACGCCCAGAATTTTGAATGCGTCGGCCGCCTGCAGCTCGAGCCCCAGTAGGTTTGCAGTGCTCCAATGGGTAGCACCGTCGATTTCCTTGGAAAGCATCTGGAGAGAGCAGCCCGCCCCTTGATAGACCAGCACGTTGAAGTCGCCCTGCGCGGGATAGATGTTCAGCGTCTGATCGGCGAATACGCCGATGTCCGCATCCATGACCCATACAACGCCCATCTGGCTGCTGCCGTTGAGCGTCGCTTCGGTAAGACCGTTCGACAGGCAATAATAACTGTAGCTGCCTGCGTTGAATACAAGCGCGCCGCTTTCATCCGGCGTGCGCAGCTCATAGGCGGAGAAGGAGCCGCTGATGGCGGCGGGCGTTCCGTTGTCCTCCAGCGTGCTGACCGTCAGCTCGTAATACACCCTGCCGTCGGCGACGGCAGGCGTTCCTTCCAGAGATAGCGGGATATCCATGCTGCCGCCCAGCCCGATGAATGCTTCCCCATAGACCGCCGTGCCGCCGACCGTACCGCTGACAAGGATCTGTCCCGCGCCGCCGATGTTCCTGACGCCGAGATACAGTGCAGACAGGAGCTCTCCGCTGCGATAGTAGACGCGGTACGGGGTGTCCAGCCCGCTGAGATCGACTTCTCCGGCCGCATCGTTGAAGGTGAGATTGGGCAGCGAAGTGAGCATGCTGAGATTGCCGGAGACGTTCGGCGCGGTGTGATATGTGTTTTTGGATTCACGCGCCGTCTCCACGCACGCCGCAAGGTCGAGCGCGGGATAATCATAGGGGACGCCGTTCTTCTCCACCCGCGTTTTCTGGCAGGAGGAGATGATCTGGAACGCGCTGTCCGCGTTGCAGCCCAGCCCCATCAGCACCGCCGCCGCGCCGGATACAACGGGCGCCGCCATCGACGTGCCGCTCATAAGGATATAGCTGCTGTCAATGCCTGTGCTCAGGATATCCGCGCCGGGGGCGAGGATCTCATACTCAACGCCGGAGCCGGGGTCACTGTCGTAATTTGAAAAGCCGGCAAGCCCGCCGTCGGGATTGGCCGCCATGACCGTCAGCACGCCGTCGAGATTCGCGGGAGAATACGTGACGCTGCAGGTGTAGGAGTCGTTCGGCTGCGGCACGCTGCCGGTGGACACGCTGTCATTGCCCGCCGCCGCAACGACGAGACAGCCCGCTTTGCGTGCCCGACGGATCGCGTCGTCTTCCATCTGGTCATAAAAAGAGCCGCCAAGGCTGAGATTGATGACGTTCGCCCTGTTCTCGTTCGCGGGTACGTCCGTCAGCGGGTTTCCGTCCTCGTCGACGGGCGTAAGCCCCGCCGCCCACAGGATGCCGTTGGCGATATTCAGACTGCTGCCGCGGTTGGTGCCGTCCAGCACACGCACGGGCAGGAGCTTTGCGCCGTAGGCCACGCCGCGCACGCCGATGTCATTCCGCGCCGCGGCGATGATGCCCGCCACATGCGTGCCGTGTCCGACCTCATCGGCGGGATCGTTGTCATTGTCGACAAAGTCATAGCCCTGCAAAAGCTGCCCCGTGAGGTCGGGATGATCGGGCTGCACGCCGCTGTCGACCACCGCTACAACGACGTTCTCGCCCGGCTGCGCGCCGTTCAGCGCTTCCCATGCCTCCGGTGCGTGGATGCGCTCCAGCCATGTCTGCGTATAGCGGAGCGGGTCTTCGCGCAGGCTGCCGCCCGTCACGGACTGTCCCTGATAAATGTAGTTCGGCTGCACGGCGGCGACCGACGCATCCCGCGCCAGCGCCGTCCACGCTTCCAGCATGTCCACGTCCTCGCGCAGCGTCAGGCGGAACCAGTCCGCCTGCGGCTCGCTGGAAAAGAAGGCTATGCCGCTGCCGCTGTCGCTGTCCACGGAAAAGAGGTAGTCGACCTCCGCCGCATACGCGGCGATCGGATCGTCCGCCGAATACAGCGTTGGACGGCGCTCCAGCTTGACGAGCAGCTCGCCCTCGAGGTAGGTGCCCTTTTCGGGCAGGGTGAGGCGCCCGTCGGCGGCGCCGTCGCGGCTGCGGCCCTCATATGCGGCTTTTGCCGTCTCCAGCGCTGTCGGAAGCAGTGCTTCCGGCGTATCTATGGACGCGGGAGCCGTTTCCGGCTCGTCCGTTTCAGTGCTGATCAGGTCCTCCTGCGCCGGTGCGTCCGGCGTGCCGTCGTTCTCCTCCAGCGCAAGGGCAAAGGTGCTCAGCGCCATGGCCGCTGCCAGCAGCAGCGATAAAAAACGCCGTGATCTGCGAAGCTTCATGATCCTCTCTTCTCCCATCTGTCTTGCAAAATCAGTGAAAAAGGGCACCACAGATGCCTCTGCGGTGCCCTTTCCGAATGTTGTATTGCTGCTTCTGTGCGCCCTTCTGAGGCGAGAAAGACGCTCAGCCTGTCGGGGATATGCCGTTACTTGCTCAGCTGCGCAAAGCGCATCAGCATCGTTGCGACCTGTGCGCGCGTGGCGCTGCCCTGCGGGTTCAGCTTGCCGGCCATGCCGTTGATCAGACCGGTGCCGACTGCCCACTGCATCGCCTCGACGGCGTAGGCGCTGACGCTGGCCGCGTCGCTGTAGATGCTCAAATCAGCCGTCACAGGGGCGGTGACCATGCCCTTGCTCACCGCGTAGCGGTAGAGCATGGCGGCGAGCTGCTCGCGCGTGATGGTGCCGTTGGGGTTGGTGCCGTCGGACACGCCAGTGGCGATCGCCCACTGCTGGGCCGCCGCGTACCAGACGCTGCCGCCGGTGGTGTCCACGCCGCTCATGCGGGCGAGGATCGTCCAGATCATCGCGCGGGAGGTGGCGAGGTTCGGCTCAAAGCGGCTCGCGCCCGTGCCGTTCATCAGGCCGTTCACGGTCACATACTTGACCGCCTCGTAGTACCAGTCGCTCTCGTTCACGTCGAGATAGGGGTTGACGTAATCGTTCACGTCGCCGTAGACGGCGCTCACGGAGACCTTGCCGGCGGGCATCACGAAGCTGAACCTGCCGTTGCCGAGGTCAGTCAGCGGGAGACGGCTGCCGTTCTCGTCGATGACCTCAAGGGACTTGAGCTCCTTGTCCTTGTCCGGCGTGACGGTGATCGTCACGGTCGCGCCGCCAACGGCCTTGGGGGTAGAGATCCTGGTCGTGCCGCCCGGCGCGGGGATAACGGTGATATCGCTGCCCAAGGGGGTCGAGTCGATGATCGTGTAATTGGTGACGGTCAGCTTGCCGGGGACGAGCGTAATGTCGTACTTGCTCTCGTCAGTACCGTCGGTGTGGACGCCGAAGATGATCGGGTATTCACCAGCGGTCTTCATCGGATCCTTGACATTGGCGGGGATGCTGAGCGTCAGCTCCCACGTGCCGACATTGTCGTTGTTCACAAGGCCGTCGAACCTGTAGGTCAGCGTGGGCTGCTTGTCGCCGACGTAAGTGCTGATGTTATTCGCCGTGACCGTCAGCGGACGCTTGGTGACCGTAACAGTGATGACCTTATTGGCGTCCTTGGTGTTCTCGTCGCCCGCGGCATAGATAGAAATGAGTGCCTCGCCGGGCTTGAGCGCCGTGATCCTGCCGGTGCTGCTGTCAACGCTGATCACATCTCTGCCATTGGATAGGGTGTAGCTCACAGCGCCCTTGAGCGAGCTGAGATTTGTCACATAGCCGCTCGCGGTGTCGCCATAGATCATGGTGACGTTCTTCGCCTCGATGGCCTGCGGGGTCTTGTCGAGCACCGTGACGGTGATCGTGATGTTGTAGTTATTGTAGTTCTGGCTCTCGACCGCAAGCGTGAGCGTGTCCGTCTGGCCAGGCTTTGCATTGGCAGCGATTTTGTAGTTCAGGGTAGTGCCGGTCACAGACGGCGTGCCGTCGAAGATGCTGCCTGTGGAAGCCGTGACCGTGATCGACTGGACATTCGCGCCCGCGGGGAACAGATCACTCTTGAGCGGGAAGCTGGCGCTGTTGCCGAACTTGGCGCCGGTCTCGGCGGTCTTGTCGCTGTAAGGAGCCTTGGTGATCACAACGCTGTATGTGCCAGCGGGAATGGTGAGCGTGCTTCCGACTACGTCAGCCGTCCAGCAATAGTTGTCGTTCTTCAGCGTCACGGTAAACGCTTCGACGGACTGAGTGCCGACATTGTTGTTGGCTACGCGGATCAAGCCGGTCTCATATGCCAGCGTTTCGCCGGACACAACGCCGTCAAACGTCAGCGTGTCGATCGTGGCGCTGTAGCCATTCATGGCAAACTGGCGCGATTCGAACGTCAGCCCACTGATACGAACCGGCTTGGGCGTGATCTCAGAGGGGATCGCGACGCTGCTGTTCTTGAGACGGTAGTTGCCGGCGGCGTCACCGCTCAGCGTGAGCGTGAGAGAAAACTCGTTTGTTGCGCCCGTGTGGACGTTCTCGGTGCTGTATGCGCCCGTCAGCGTGGGGACAGCGGTCAGTTCATCGGTACCGATCACACCCGTCAGCTGCACCGGTGCGGAGATATTGTCGGGGAGAACGATGCTGCCGACATCGGTAGTGCCGTCGTAGACCTTGCTGACCTTAGCGCCGTTGACAAGAACTGCCGTGACTTCCTTCTTGCTGACGGTGACGGTGTAGGTCACCGAGCCGTAGTACGTGTCGTCCTCATAGGTCATGGTGAACGTCGTCGTACCGGCCTTGCGCGCCTTCAGCGTTAACTGGTTGCCGTTATGTCCGGCTCCGGCCATTTCAAGGATATTGGGATCGATCCCGCTTACTCCCCACGTGCCGCCGGTCGTGCCGTGGTTTGCCGCGGTGGCAGTCAGCGTGAAGGTCTCGCCGTAGGTGACCGTCTTGCTGGTGGCGTCGTCGCCGCCGCTGATCGTCAGACCGGCGTCCTGCTTGCGCATAAGGTTGATGCTGTATTCGGACTTGATAGGCGTCGCGCCCGCCGGATTCGTCTCGGTGATAACGATACGGTATGTGCCGTCCTTGATATCACTGGTAATGGGCAGCTCGGTGCGGTAGCCGACCGAGTCTTCTGACTCCGTTGTCGCTTTGTCCGAATCAGTGGGAATAGCCTGACTGCCGTCCGGCGCGAAGATTTCGACCTGCCAGATGGTGGACCACGTCATATCATCGCCATACTGGGTGTGGGGGAGGATATCAAACAGAACATTCTCGCCGTTGGAGATGATAACAGAGCTGCCGGTGTCGAGCAGTCTGCCGTGTTCGTCGTTGCTGGCGATACCCGTGTGGTCATACAGGTGGAAGCCGACGATTCTGATGTCTTCACGCTTGACGTTGAGCGTCTGCGTCGAGTCTTTGAGCTCGGTGCCGTTGACCGCCGCGGTGACGGTAAAGGGCGTCGTCATAGCAGTATAGATCCTCTTGGCGGCGTCGATGGTCACGCTCACGACGCCGGTGGCGGGATCGATGGTCACACCCGGAACCTCGTACGGAGCACTGATGCTCCAGTTGATGCTGGGATTCTGGATCTCCGCGTCGTACTGATCCGTGACCGTGGCGACAAATTCCGCCTGTCTGGTTTTCTCAGTAGAATCAAGGCCGGGGATCAGCAGAGTATCTTCAGAGCCCTTCCGCGCAACGGTGATGATCTTCGCCACGGGCTCCGCGCGCTTGATCTGGATCGTCGTGGTGGCGCTCTTGCCGTCGACCGTTACGGTGACGGTGTACTCGACCGGAGCCGTGGAGGGAACATCGCCCTTCGCGTCGTTCGACACGGTGACGATGCCGTTCTCAACGCTCACGCCGGTGGCGGTGGGCTCGGTGCTGCCAGTCTTCGTGATGCCCCACGTGACAGTCTGGTCGTTCATCTCCTGACCGTACTGGTCCTTGACGACCGCGGTGAACTTCTCATTGCTGGTCACAGCGGATTCGCCGCTGGCGGGAACGAGAAGCGCTGCCGTCGGGCCGCCGCTGACGGCGATGCTCGCGGCCTTGCGCGCTTCGCGCGTGACCGTGACGGTGAAGTCGGCGTACTTGTCGCCGCAGATCACTCTGATGGGAACCTGATATTCATTTTTGTCCTTGGGGAAAAGCTCCGGCTTGGCAGCCTCGCTCGTGATGACGAGCTTGCCGTTTTCGATCGTAATGCCGGGGTAGACCGCTTCACCGTCGCTGCCCATGGTCTGCCACGTGAGGGTGGGGTTCTCGATGTCGCGGCCGTACTGATCCTTGACCGTAACGGCGGGGAGATCGTAGGTTTGCGTAGTCGGATCGCCGTTCGAATTCGCCGTGGGGACGGCAAACGTCGTAGTGGCGTTCGCGGCGATCTCAAGCTCGGTGGCCTCGGGATCGGCAAGCTTGATGGTCACGGGGATCTTATTGGATTCGATTGCGCCCGCATAGGCATAGACCGTATACGTGCCCGTATAGGCCTTTGTTTTGCTGGTCAGGGTAAGAAGGCCTCTAGTGAACGTAACGCCGGAGTTGTTATTGGACGCCAGATTCCCATCGCTGGAATCTGCGATTTTCCAGACGATTGACGGATTGAGGATTATCTCGTCGTAGATGTTTTTCGCTTCGACGCTGAACGTTGCCGTCTCGGTTTTATCGTCGGCGGGGACGATCAGAGTCGTATTGTCACACGAGATCGAGAGGCTCGTAATGGTGTCCTCAGAGCCGTCAGCACGGCCAACCACGAAATTGCCTGCATCAGCTGTAACATTGTCAAGCTTTGCCTCAACAGCGGCGCTGATGGGCATTGCATTCTTGGCAACCACGATCTGACCGGCATTCGCGCCGCCGGTGGTGATAACCGTGCCATTGTTGTTGGCTACGGTGCCAATTGTCCACGTCACGGAGCTTGTGATGTCCGTGCCCATCTTGGAATAGGCGTGCGCATAATAGGTATAATCCGTTGTGCCGTTGATCTCGACTTTGTACGACGGATTTTCGGCCTTGGAGTCGAGGACGATCTTGCCGTCAGCATCCGTCACGGTGACACGATCCAGCACGGGATCGATGCCGTCGATGGACACGGTGGCGGGAGTATAAGTTACGTTAGAAAGGGTGATCTCTTCGCCTGTATTAGCAACAGCTGTGATATAGTTTGCCGCGCTTTCGCTCTGGAATTGGCTGACACCCTCAACAAAACTAAATGCTGTTTCACAGCGTTCCACAGCTGTCTTTGCTTTCAGAAGCAGATAGCCAAGAATCAGACTATCATTTGCAGGGATTGTAGCAGCGTTGGACTCCGTTGCAGTCCATGCGGCGGCTCCGTCCATCTTGTTCGTTATTGGAGTCCATGTCAAACCGCCTTTTTTGCTGGAAGCGAGTGCGATAGGCCCAGAAGTGCCAGCTCCATCGTCATTTTCCCAGCTAAATGCTGTAGCTTCAAAAATACGGGAATCATAATTCAACTCGATGCGATAACCAGCGAGGTTGAGTTCTTCACTCGTGTTGTTGGTAATTGTTACCTTTACAGCAACCGTTTCATTCGGCTTGAGCGTAGTAACGGGTCCGGTTTCCTTTACATATTTGCTCGTTACATTTTCTGTGCTGAAGCCAACGGCGCTCAAAGACATCGTTACTCCGTCAGCGGCATTCGCCGGCATCACGATCATAGACATCAGTAGCGTCGCTACCAGCACGAATGATAAAAATCTTTTCTTCATAGTGCTTCTACCCTCACTCAAAAAGTCCTAATATCACCAATGACGTACTTCAAAATCAGCCTTGCGTCCGTCACATTGATACCATCCTTCTTATTTACGTCGGCTGCCAGCTTTTGCCATTCTTTAAACTGGGCCGAACCAACGATGTACTGCAAAATAAGCCGCGCATCCGTTGTAGTAATGCCGCCGTCCCCGTTCACATCCCCCAGCGTGTAGGCCTGATAGTAATCGAACGAGCCGACCTTGGCGCCGGACGAGATCGTGCGGCCGCCGCCGGTCAGATAGACCGTGTACAAGCCGGAGCTCATCGTCTTCGGATAGGCGGTGAACGCCACCTTGCCGTCCGTCGTTGCCGCCGTCTGCGCGATGTAGTAGATGCTGTCGCCCGTCAGCGCGCCGTTCGTGCCGTTCTTGACGATCAGCAGCAGATACTGCTCGCCGTTTTGAAGGCCACTGACATCCACGCTGAGCTTGACCGCACCCTTGTAGAAGGCGCTGTAGGCGCCGCCCTCGTTTGTGGCGGAGACTGCCGTGCCGCTCGCGTCCTGCGGCGTGAGCGTGTCAGCGGCTTCCACGTTCACGTTGTAGATGCCGTCCACCGTCGGGCCGCCGTCCGCCGCCAGCGCGCCCACGCACAGCACCGTGGTCAGCACCGCCGCCAGCAAAAGCGACCGCAATAGCTTCTTCATGTTCTTCCTCCTCATAGTTTTATATAGATTTGTATTTGCTCACTTTGCGTAGCGCACGAAGATCGCCGCGACCTCCGCGCGGGTGGCCGTCGCCGCGGGGCTGACGGTCGTTTCGCTCGTACCGGTGATGACGCCGTTGTAAATGGCCCAGTACATCGCGTTCTTAGCCCACGGGGCAATGGAGCCGCTGTCGGCCAGCTGCCCGTCGTAAACGGAGTAGAGCAGCACCTCCTGACCGCTCTGCCCGCCGCTGTAGCGGAACAGGATGGTCACGACCTCCTGACGGGTGATCTTCCCGTTGGGGCTGAACGTGCCCTCGCCCGTGCCGTTGACATAGCCGTTTTCCGCCGCCCAGCGCACCGCGTCGGCGTACCACGCGTCGGCGGCAACATCGCTGAACGAGAGCGCGGCGGTGGAGGCGGGCTTGCCCGCAAGGCGGTAGAGCATGGTGACGAATTCCGCGCGCGTCAGCTGGCGGGAAGGCTCGAACCTGCCGCCGCCCACGCCCGTGACGTAGCCGAGCTGCACCGCGCGCTCGATGCTGGCATAGGCCCAGTGGCTCGCGGGCACATCGATGAAGGTCGCGCCGCCGGAGGCGGGGGCTTCGCCGGAGGTCTCGCCGCCGGTCGTGCCGGTCGTGCCGCCCTGCGGCGGCTGCGCCGTGCCGGAGCTGATGGCGGGGACGTTCGTTGGGATATCCGCGCCGTCCGCGCCGCTGAACAAGCCGTCCTTGAGCGCGAAGTCCGTGCTGCCCTCCTTGAGCACGCGGAACGTGAACACGCCGATCGACCCGTCGCCCGTGACGGGATCGACCGCCGCCGCCGCGACGCGCGCGCCGTCAGACGCGGCGGGATTCGTGGCCGAAAGCGTTCCGCGCAGCACCTCACCGACCGAAGCGCTCACGCACTCGACGACCGCGCCGTTGAACGTGAGGGTGTACTGCGCCGCGCAGAACCCCGGATTGCCGGAGATGTCCACCGTGACGGTGAACGTTTCGCCCACAGCGGGCAGCGTTTCCGGCGCGTCAATACGCACGATGGTCTCCGCCGCCGCCGCATGTACGCTCAGAAGCGATACGAGCAGCGCGAGGATCAGCGCGCGTGCGATGCATATTCTATTGTGTTTCTGCATTTTCCCCCTCCTTGTGTCGCGGGCCGCCGCACCCCCCATGGGGGGTGCACAAAGGGCGCGCCCTTTGTGCATTCACAATGACCCACTATCGACGTAGTAAATGCCAATTTAATAATTTTATTATACAACCGACACGCAGAACCGTCAACCATTATCCGGCAGTTTGCAGAAAATCTTTCCGCCCCCGCGCGGTATCGGTGCGTATAATAGCGACAGTATGAGCATACCGCTATTTTGATGCGCCTGCATATCTCTGGCACGAAATGTATGGTTTTCCGGCGTGAAATGCGCCGCGGGGAGAAAAAGAAGAACAGGGCGAGGGAGACAGCTCCCGCGCCCTGTTCCGCGCCGTTTTCAGCGGCAGTATTTTTCAATATACGCGTTCTGGCACTTAATGATGATCTTGATGGCCTCCTCGCGGCCGAGCACGTCGCTCACGACGGTCTCCTTGCCCTCGAGGCTCTTGTAAACGCGGAAGAAGTGGCGGATCTCGCTCGCCACATGGTTCGGCAGCTCCGAGATGTCCTGATAGGTGTTGTAGGTCGGGTCCTGGAACGGGATGGCGATGATCTTCTCGTCAAGGCTGCCGCTGTCCTCCATCGAAATGACGCCGATGGGGTAGCACTCGACGAGGCTCAGCGGGCGGATGCACTCCGAGCAGAGCACGAGCACGTCCAGCGGGTCGCCGTCGTCCGCCCATGTGCGGGGGATGAAGCCGTAGTTTGCGGGATAGTGGGTCGAGGTGTAGAGGATGCGGTCAAGGCGCAGCGCGCCGGTCTCCTTGTCCATCTCGTACTTGTTTTTCGAGCCCTTCTCGATCTCGATGACCGCAAAGAAGTCCTCGGGGCGCACGCGCGCCGGTGCGATGTCATGCCAAAGATTCATAACTGATCTCCCTCCCAAAGCGGTAGTATGGGGAAAACGCGCGGAAGCATACGCCGCTCCGCGCGTTTTTCATCTGTTTATTTGCTGAGCTGCTCGTCGATGCTCTTCGCGCCGAGCTTGCCCGCGCCCATGGCGAGGATAACGGTGGCCGCGCCGGTCACGGCGTCGCCGCCGGCGTAGACGCTCGCGTGGGACGTAAGGCCCGCTTCGTTCACGACGATGCCGCCCTTGCGGTTGACCTCAAGGCCCGGGGTGGTGTTCTTGATGAGCGGGTTCGGCGTGGTGCCGAGCGACATGATGACGCAGTCCACGTCCAGATCGAACTCGCTGCCCGGCTTTTCAACGGGGCGGCGGCGGCCGGAGGCGTCCGGCTCGCCCAGCTCCATCTCGATGCAGGTGACGGAGGAAACGTAGCCCTTGTCGTCGCCGTTGATCCTGACGGGGTTGTTGAGCGTCTTGAAGACGATGCCCTCCTCGATGGCGTGCTCGACCTCCTCGTGACGGGCGGGGAGCTCCTCCATGCCGCGGCGGTAGACGATGTACACGTCCGCGCCCAGACGCTTGGAGCAGCGCGCGGCGTCCATGGCGACGTTGCCGCCGCCGACGACGGCGACCTTCTTACCGGCAAGCGGCATGATGGGCGTGTCGGAGCCGTCCTTATAGGCCTTCATCAGATTGATGCGGGTGAGGAATTCGTTGGCGGAGTAAACGCCGCAGAGGTTCTCGCCGGGGATGTGCATGAACATCGGCAGGCCCGCGCCGGAGCCGATGAACACGGCCTCGAAGCCGTACTGGCTCATCAGCTCGTCGATGGACACGACGCGGCCGATGACCATATTCGTCTCGACCTTGACGCCGAGGGCCTTCAGGCCGTCGACTTCCTTCTGCACGATGGCCTTGGGAAGACGGAACTCGGGGATGCCGTAGACCAGCACGCCGCCGGCAAGGTGGAGCGCTTCAAACACGGTGACGTCGTAGCCCTTCTTGGCGAGGTCGCCCGCGCAGGTAAGGCCGCTGGGGCCGGAGCCGATGACGGCGACCTTGTGGCCGTTGGAAACAGGCTTGGCGGGCGCTTCGCTGACGTTGGCGTTGTGCCAGTCGGCGACAAAGCGCTCAAGTCTGCCGATGCCGACCGGCTCGCCCTTGATGCCGCGGATGCACTTGCTCTCGCACTGGGTCTCCTGCGGGCAGACGCGGCCGCAGACGGCGGGCAGCGACGAGGTCTCGTGGATGACCTGATAGGCGCCCTCGTAGTCCTTTTCGGTGATCTTCTTGATGAATTCGGGGATCTTGACCTGCACCGGACAGCCGGAAACGCAGGGATGGTTCTTGCAGTTCAGGCAGCGGGCGGCTTCGTCGAGCGCCTGCTCCTCCGTGTAGCCGAGGGCGACCTCGAGGAAGTTTTTGTTGCGGACGTTGGGGTCCTGAGAGGGCATCTCGTTCTTTTTCAGACTCATGTTGGGCATCTTACTGGACCTCCTTCTTGAACAGGTTGCAGACTTCTTCGTGCTTGTGGCGCTCCCAGTCGAAGTACATCTTGCCGCGCTTGAGGCTCTCGTCCCAGTCGACCTTGTGGCCGTCGAAGTCGGGGCCGTCGACGCAGGCGAACTTCGTCTCGCCGCCGACGGTGAGGCGGCAGCCGCCGCACATGCCGGTGCCGTCGACCATGAT